>UQPH01000021.1 GCA_900542875.1 uncultured Eubacterium sp.
GTTCTGTCGGCAACGCCCCAAAGTTCACCCCAACCGAACGGGAAGAGATATTCAAAGTCTGTGGTAGCCTTAGAATAGAAACAGAGTTCTTCCGGATCATGGTCACGAAGTCTGAGGTTTTCGGACTTGATGTTTAGAGAGTAGAGCCAGTCACGGCAGAAACCTCTCCAATACTCAAACCATTCAAGGTCTGTGCCCGGCTTGCAGAAGAATTCAAGTTCCATCTGCTCAAATTCACGAACACGGAAAATGAACTTACCCGGAGTGATTTCGTTTCTGAAAGATTTGCCGATTTGTGCAACGCCGAACGGCACCTTTCTTCTGGTGGTTCTCTGAATGTTTGCAAAGTTTACAAATATGCCCTGTGCAGTTTCGGGCCTGAGATAAATCTCGTCTTTGCTGTCCTCTGTTACACCCTGGAATGTCTTGAACATAAGGTTGAACTGACGAATGTCGGTAAAGTTATGTTTGCCGCAGTTTGGGCATGGGATATTGTGTTCGTTGATGTAGTCTGTCATCTGCTGATTTGTCCAGCCTGCAACATTGGTGCCGTCAAAGTCCTCTATAAGCTGGTCGGCTCTGTGACGGGTTTTGCATTCGCAACAGTCCATAAGCGGGTCGGAAAAGCCGCCGAGATGTCCCGAAGCAACCCAAGTCTGCGGATTCATAAGAATTGCGGAATCAAGACCTACATTGTATTTGTTTTCCTGAATGAATTTCTTTCTCCAGGCGTTCTTGATATTTGTTTTAAGTTCAACGCCGAGCGGACCGTAATCCCATGTATTTGCAAGTCCGCCGTAAATTTCGCTTCCCGGATATACAAAGCCTCTGCCTTTGCAAAGGGAAACGATTTGGTCGAGTGATTTTTCTGTATTAAGCATGTAAAATTCCTCCCGAATTTAATGTTATATATTATACATTATAATTATATATTGGTCAACCTATTTTGTAATGCTCGTCCGAAAGCACACTGTGAGCACATTTAATTCCGTCCACGGCGGCAGATACTATACCGCCCGCATAGCCTGCGCCCTCGCCGCACGGATAAATTCCCTGAATGTTGCATTCCAAAAATTCGTCACGCAGTATTCTTACGCTCGATGAACTTCTTGTCTCCGGAGCGGTCAGTACCGCATCATACATACTAAAGCCGTTTAACTTTTTGTCCATCTGCACAATGGCGTCTTTCATCGTGGCAGACACCTTTTGCGGTAAAACTTCGTCAAGATTAGTTAGCGTTACGCCTGTGGGACAGGTCGGCTGAACGCTTCCCAACTGAGTGCTTTGCTTGCCCTGTAAGAAATCGCCGACAAGTTGAGCCGGTGCTTTGTAGTCCGAGCCGCCGAGCAAAAAAGCCTTGTGCTCTATTTCACGCTGATAATATATTCCCGCAAGCGGATGCTCCGACGGAAAGTCCTTCGGCTCTATTCCGACAAGAAGTGCCGAGTTTGCGTTTTCTCCGTCTCGTGCAAGCGAACTCATACCGTTTACTATAACGCCCTCTTTTTCGCTCGCCGCCGCAACTACCGTGCCGCCCGGGCACATACAGAAGGTGTATGCTCCACGCTCGTGCAGTCCGTGACACGACAGTTTGTAATCCGCTGCACCGAGTTTCGGGTGATTTGCGAATTTGCCGTACTGTGCCTTGTTAATAAGACTTTGCGGATGCTCTATTCTTGCACCTACGCTGAACGGTTTTTGGATAATTTCAACGCCAAGTTTGTAGAGCATTTCAACAGTGTCTCGTGCGCTGTGACCGATTGCCATTATTACGCTGTCGGTTTCTATGTCTGTTCTCTCTCCACGGTGTGTATACGAAACTCCCTGGATTGCACCGTTTGCGGTGTATAGCTTGTCCAGTTTGCTCTCAAGTCGCACCTCACCGCCGAGCCTTTCTATTTTCTTTCGTATATTTTTTACTACTATTGCGAGCCTGTCCGTACCTATGTGGGGCTTTGAGGAATACAGTATTTCCTCGGGTGCACCTGCCTCATACAATTCTTCAAGCACCTTTCTGATGTAAGGGCTCTTTATTCCCGTGGTCAGTTTTCCGTCCGAAAATGTGCCGGCACCGCCCTCGCCGAATTGCACATTGCTCTCCTCGTCGAGTTTTCTTTTTGTCCAAAATTCGTTTACGTCACGCTGTCTTGCGTCAATGTCCTTGCCTCTCTCGAGGATTATCGGCATTGCGCCTGCCTGTGCAAGTATCAGCCCTGCCAGCATGCCTGCCGGACCAAAGCCGACAACTATCGGTCTGAACTGTGAACTTCTCTTGTTTTGCGGAAGTTCGTAGTGATACGGTTTTACGATTTGCACCTTGCCCGATTTGCACTTGTTTACTATTTGTTCCTCGTCAAGCGTGATAATCACATCAAGTGCATAAGTAAAATGCACATCGTCTTTTTTTCTCGCATCAACGCTTTTTTTGAATATCGTGTATGATTCTATGTACTTTTCATTTATTTTCAGTATCTTTGCTGCCTTGGATTTGAGCAGACTTTCGTCATCGTCCAAGGACAACTTGATTTCATTTATTCTTATCATTTTTGACTGTACCTTTTGTAATGTCGTTTGCGGCGTTTATTCCGCTGAATATTGCATAGTTCAGATTAAATCCGCCGCACTCAAATTGGCTGTTTGTCAGCTCTCCGATAATGTAAAGACCTTTTCTTATCAGCGAATTGTTGCCGTGACCGAGTTCAATTAAATCCACTCCGCCCGAAGTGATTTGAGCAAAGTCATATCCCTTTGTCCCTGTGATTATTATTCTCCAGTTTTTTATGCACCTTGCCATTGCGGCGTAATTGTCTCCTACCTGCTTTGATATGATGGAACATAATTTTTTCGGCAGTATTCCCTCATAGGTGCCGAAGTTTTCATAATGCTTTACTAAATCATTTTCGCTCATTTCGGGAACAAAGTCGAGTATTGCAACGCTTTTGTCTTTGTTGTGGAGCAGGCGTTCATCGTTGATGAGATATGACAGATTCATCACAACGATTCCCGATATGCCGTAGTCTGTGAATAAAACTTCGCCGTAATCCTCGCCCGAGATTTCGCCGTTCGTTTCTATCTTTACATTGCATTTTGTACGCACACCTTTTAGCGCACGGCAGTGCTTGCTTGATGATTTCAGTTGAACCAGAGCGGGGGAGAGTGCTGTTATTTTATGCCCGAATTTTTTTGACAGAGCGTAGCCCGAACCGTCCGAGCCGAGCGGAGGCTGACTTTTTCCTCCCGTTGCGAGAATCAAATAATCGCTGTCAATAATTCCTTTGTCGGTGTAGATGTGAAATGTGTTTTCATAACAGTCTGCGTTTTTTACATTGCAGTCGGTGAGTATTTCAATGCCGAGTTTTTTACATTCCGCTTTGAATACTTCAACCACACTCGACGCCTGATTGGAGTAGGGATACATTCTGCCTTTTTCGTCCTCACGCAAAATTAAGCCCAGAGACGAGAGGAAATCCTTTACCTCATCGTAATGCTCGGCGTTCTTGTTTGCTATGTTGCATCTGCCGTTGCCCGTGGCGTAAATTTTTTTCATTATTTCGCCGAGGTGTTCTATTACGGTGACGCTCATATCGCTGTTAAGTTGTTTTAATCTTATTGCGGCCGATATGCCCGAAGCACCGCCGCCGATTATAACGGTTTTCATATTCTTCGCTTGGTTGTATCCTCATCACTTTAATTTAATTTGTTTACTAATGTAAATACACTCTAAATATATTATAATAAATTTCGCTAAAAATCAATATAATTTTTGGTGTGAAATATCTTGACTTGTATTGACTTTTGTGGTATAGTCTTTGTACCTCGTCGAAAAGGGTTTATTTTTTGTGCCCTTATTTATGAGATTCGTATGCGTTGCGAATTGTCAAAACGAGGGAGATTTTTATCGAATTAATTAGGAGGTGCCGAAATGAGAGTTAAGATTACTTTAGCTTGCACTGAATGCAAACAACGCAATTATAACACAATGAAAAACAAGAAGAACACACCGGACAGGCTTGAAATGAATAAGTATTGCCCGTTCTGCAAGAAACACACTCTTCACAGAGAGACAAAGTAACGGAGGATTACGATGGCTGACGAAAAGAAAACTTCTAAAAAGACAGATACAAAGTCTAAGAAGAAGTCTGATAAGAAAAAGTCTAAGAAAAATCCATTTAAGTCAATCGCCGGTTTCTTCAAAAGCGTAAACAATGAGGGTAAAAAGGTATCTTGGCCTAACGCTAAGGAAGTTCTTAAGAATTCCGTTACCGTTCTCGTCGTTATCGCAATAGTTGCTGCCGTTATTTATGTTATCGACCTCGGTCTTACATCAGGAATGAAGGGCATTAAGCAACTTGCACAAAAAGAAACAACCACCGCAAGTGAAACAACTACTAAGGCTACTTCGGATGAGACTCTTACAGAGAACACCACCGAGGACACCGCCGCAGCTACCACCTCTGCCGAGTAATTAGAGGAGGTACACGATGGAAGAAGCAAAATGGTATGTTGCTCATACTTTTTCGGGATATGAGAACAAGGTTGCTACCGACCTTAAAAATAAGGTAGAGAACCTTAACCTTACGGATATGATTCAGGAAATCGTAATTCCTACCGAAACGGTTGTTGAGATTAAAGACGACGGCACAAAGAAAGAAACCGAAAGAAAGATATTTCCGTCATACATCTTAGTTAAGATGGTTATGACAGACGACACTTGGTATATCGTTCGTAACACAAGAGGCTGTGCAGGCTTCGTAGGACCCGAGGGTAAGCCGGTTGCTCTTACCGAGGAGGAAGTAAAAAATCTCGGCGTAGAGAAGGTAAGCGTAGAGGTTCAGTACGAAGTTGGCGATATGGTAACCGTTATCGACGGTCCGCTTGAGGGCTTTACCGGTACGGTTGAATCCATTGATGTTGCTAATAACAGCGTTCAGGCTGTTGTGTCAATGTTCGGTCGAGAGACTTCGGTTGATTTTGAATTAGACCAACTCGAAAAGGTCAAAGATTAATTTAGTAATCAGCGGCTCAGTCCGCATTTTACCGTAAACCATTATTTATAATGGATTATGAGTGGGAGGAGATAAACTTCTCCGCCATTAACCACATTTTTAGGAGGAAAATAATTATGGCTCAAAAGGTAGTAGGATTAATTAAGCTTCAAATTCCTGCAGGTAAAGCAACACCGGCTCCCCCGGTAGGTCCGGCTCTCGGTCAGCACGGTGTAAATATCGTTGCTTTTACAAAGGACTTTAATGAAAGAACAAAGAATGACGCAGGTCTTATTATCCCTGTTGTAATCACTGTATATGAAGACCGTACATTCACATTCGTTACAAAGACACCGCCGGCTGCCGTTCTTATTAAGAAGGCATGCGGTATTGACAAGGCTTCGGGCGTTCCTAACAAGACAAAGGTTGCTACAATTTCTAAGGCTGATATTCAGAAGATTGCAGAGACTAAGATGCAGGACCTTAACGCAGCTTCTCTCGAGGCAGCTATGTCAATGATCGCAGGTACAGCACGCAGCATGGGCGTAACAGTAGAAGACTGATTCCCTTGTGGGAGGAAAAATCCGATTAACCACTGGAGGTATTTATAATGAAACACGGAAAGAAATATACAGACGGCGCAAAGTTAATTGATCGCGCTAATTTATACACAACAAAAGAAGCACTCGACTTAGTTGAGCAAACAGCAAAGGCTAAGTTTGACGAAACCGTAGAGGTTCATGTTCGTCTCGGTGTTGACTCTCGTCACGCTGACCAGCAGGTTCGTGGCGCAGTAGTATTGCCAAACGGAACAGGTAAGGATGTTAAGGTAGCAGTATTCGCAAAGGGCGACCTTGCAAAAGCTGCAACAGAGGCAGGCGCTGATTTCGTAGGCGATGCAGATCTCGTAACAAAGATTCAGGGCGGCTGGATGGATTTCGATGTAGCTATTGCATCTCCCGATATGATGGGCTTCGTAGGTCGTCTCGGTAAGGTTCTCGGTCCCCGTGGCCTTATGCCGTCACCAAAAGCAGGCACAGTAACCATGGATGTTGCTAAGGCTGTTCAGGAGGCTAAGGCAGGTAAGATTGAGTATCGTCTTGATAAGTCAAACATCATTCACTGCCCAATCGGTAAGGTATCATTCGGCACAGATAAACTTCTTGAGAACTTCAATGCACTTCTCGATGCAATTATCAAGGCTAAGCCTGAAGCTGCAAAGGGTCAGTACATTAAGTCATGTGCAGTAGCATCAACAATGGGCCCCGGCGTAAGAATTAACCCGGCAAGAGTTGGCTCTGCCGCAGTTGCCGAATAATTGAAATAAGTATTGACACGGGATTTCTCCTGTGATATAATACATTCGCTGTTCAACCAAAGACAGTAGGTGCCGTATGGCATAAGGCTTTGCCGCCTACCGAGGAATGAGCATTATATCGCACTCAGGTGCTTAGTATGTAATGTTGTGCATCCTCGATTTGGGGATGCACTTTTATATTTGTTTGGATAGCTCCAAAGTCCGCTATTGCGGCAAATAATTATGGAGGTAAACTAAATGCCAAGTACAGTAGTTCTTGAAAAGAAAAAGCAACAAGTAGCCGAACTTGCAGACAGACTCAAAGGTTCTTGCGCAGGCGTAGTAGTTGACTACAAGGGTATCAATGTTGAGGACGATACAAAGCTCAGAAAAGAGCTTCGTGAAGCCGGCGTTGTTTACACAGTAGTTAAGAATTCTGTTCTTAAGCGTGCGGCTGAGAATGTCGGTCTTGAAATTGACTCAACAGTAGTAGAGGGTACAACAGCAGTTGCAACAAGCGAAAGCGATTATGTAGCAGCAGCTCGTATCTTAAACAAATACGCTGAGACAAACAACAATTTCACAATTAAGACAGGTTATCTTGACGGTAAGGTAATTGCTAACGACGAGGTTGTAGCACTTGCTAAGTTGCCATCAAGAGAGGCTCTTCTTGCACAAATCGCAAGCGTTGTTGTTGAACCAATCGCTTGTATCGCTCGTGCAGTAAATGCACTTGAGGAAAAGGGCGGCGCTCAGGCTGTCGCACAGGAGGCTCCGGCTGAAGCTCCCGCAGAGGAAGCAACCGAAGCACCGGCTGAAGAATCAGCAGAATAATAAAAACTAATTCTAATTTACGGAGGAAATAATTATGGCATCAGAGAAAATCACAGCTATCGTAGATTCAATCGCAGAACTTACAGTTCTCGAGCTTAAAGAACTCAAAGAAACAATCGAGGAAACATTTGGCGTAACTGCAGCAGCAGTAGCAGTAGCAGCAGCTCCGGCAGAAGGCGGCGCAGCAGCAGCTGAGGAAAAGACTGAATTTGATGTAGTTCTTACAGACGTAGGCGCTAACAAGATTCAGGTTATCAAGGCTGTTCGTGAGGCTACTGGTCTTGGCCTTAAGGAAGCAAAGGCTATCGTTGACGGCGCTCCTGCAACAGTTAAGGAAGCTATGCCGACAGCTGACGCTGAGGCTCTTAAGGAAGCTCTTACAGCAGCAGGCGCAACTTGCGAACTCAAGTAATTTAGTTCTACTAAATCCATAATTTATAGGATCGTTCTTTTTGAACGGTCCTTTTTTCTTTGCAAAAAAACAATTTTGCCGTTCATATTTGTATACAAGGACTTGTATATTTGAATATGCAATGTTATTCCTGTTGTATCTATTTATGAACAGAGTGTAAATCTCATATTAAGGGCACATCAACATATTGAAAATATCGTCGAAATATGGTATAATTAACACAACATATGGAAATCATATGTAATCTGTTTTCGGAGGTGAGAGCGTTGAATGCTTATACTATGTATATTGTGTGGGCTGCGGCTATAATAGGCTTTGCAATTCTTGAGGGGATAACATTTCAGCTTGTGTCCATATGGTTTGTGTTCGGTTCGCTTGCCGCATTCATAGCGTCCTTGCTCGGAGCGTCTGTTACCGTGCAGGTGATAGTATGGCTCGTTGTGTCTGTACTTGCACTTGCGATAACGAGACCTATTGTAAAAAAGAAACTCACGGCAAAGATTCAGCCTACTAACGCAGACAGGTGTATCGGCAGTGATGTAACCGTTCTTGAAACTATTGATAACGCTCGTTCTGTCGGGCAGGTCAAGGTTGACGGAAAGGTTTGGAGTGCACGAAGTCTTGACGGCGGAATTATCGAAGAAAACACCGTTGTTACTGTTAAAAAAATCGAAGGCGTAAAACTATTGGTCGCAAAAAAAATAACACATAATAATTTTAAGTTTTAAGGAGAAAAATATGAAACTTGCAATAATTTTATTCATTCTTATATTGGCAATTCTTGCTCTTGTGCTTGCAAATATCAGGGTAGTGCCGCAGTCAAAGGCATTCGTTATTGAACGTCTCGGCACATATTATTCAACCTGGCAAACAGGACTTCATGTAAAGGTTCCGTTCATCGACAGAATTGCAAAGGTCGTTTCGCTTAAAGAGCAGGTTGTGGACTTCAAGCCTCAGCCGGTTATTACAAAGGATAATGTAACCATGCAGATAGACACCGTTGTGTTCTATCAAATCACAGACCCGAAACTCTACTGTTACGGTGTTGAAAGCCCGATTTCCGCTATCGAAAATCTTTCGGCAACAACTTTGCGTAACATAATAGGTGAACTTGAACTCGATTCAACCCTTACCTCCCGTGATACAATTAATGCAAAAATCAGAGTAATCCTTGATGAAGCAACAGACCCGTGGGGTATTAAGGTTAACCGTGTAGAACTTAAAAACATTATTCCGCCACGTGAAATTCAGGACGCAATGGAAAAGCAGATGAAAGCGGAGCGTGAGCGTAGAGAGGCTATCCTGCGTGCCGAAGGTGAAAAACAGTCCAGAATCCTCGTTGCCGAGGGTCACAAGGAATCCAAAATTCTTGAAGCGGAGGCAGAAAAACAGTCTGCAATTCTTCGTGCAGAGGCTGTAAAAGAGGCAAAAATTCGCGAGGCTGAAGGTGAAGCAGAGGCAATCGCAAAGGTTCAGAGTGCAAATGCCGATGCAATTAAGATGCTCAACGACGCTAATGCAAACGATGCCGTGCTCAGACTTAAGGCACTCGAGGCATTCGCCAAGGCTGCCGACGGACAGGCAACGAAGATTATTATTCCGTCAGAAATTCAGTCTGCTGCGGGACTTGCCGAAGGCATTATTCAGTCCGTAAAAAAATAAACAATTAATTTATAACGCTTAGATTTTCGGAGATGGGTCGCTTGACTTATCTCCGTTTTTCTGTTATGCTTATTAGACTGTAACAGAGTTTTATGAGGAGTATTGATATTTTGAAGATAAAGATTTCCGATCATTTTAATTTCGTTAAGTTGATTAGATTTACCTTTCCGTCAATCGTTATGATGGTGTTTACTTCTATTTACAGCGTTGTTGACGGCTTTTTTGTTTCTAATTTTACCGGCAAAACCCAGTTCGCCGCAGTTAATTTGATAATGCCTTTTTTGTTGCTTCTCGGTGTTGTAGGCTTTATGTTCGGCACAGGCGGAAACGCCATTATCGCAAAAACTCAGGGCGAGGGTAAAACCGAAAGAGCGAATCAAATTTTTACCATGCTTGTTACTCTTACTGCGATTGTCGGATTTATTTTGTTTGTCGCCGGTGAACTCACTATGCCGTGGATTGTTAAAACGCTTGGCGCAACCGAGGAAATGTACGATTATGCAGTGCTGTACGGAAGAATAATATGTATCTCCGTTATGCCGTTTACTTTGCAGATTTTGTTCCAAAGTTTTTTACCCACAGCAGGCAAGCCGCATGTAGGACTTACTATTACGGTAATAGCCGGAGTCACAAATATCATTTTGGACTTTCTTTTTGTAGGGATTTTTAAGTGGGGAATAGTAGGTGCAGCGGCGGCAACTGTAACGGGCGAATGTATAGGCGGTTTAGCTCCCGTTTTTTATTTTCTATCTAAAAACAGTTCCACTCTTAAGTTTTGCAAATTTAAGTTTGATTTCAAAGTTATAGGCAAAGCGTGTGTAAACGGTTCGTCGGAACTTATGACTAACGTGTCCACCTCAATAGTTAATATGATGTATAACGGACAACTTATGAAATTCTACGGTGAGGACGGAGTTGCGGCATACGGAACGATTATGTATTTCAATTTTGTATTCGTTGCGGCATTTATCGGATATTCCATAGGCTCTGCTCCGATTGTGGGATACAATTACGGTTCGGAGAATCATAAAGAATTGCAAAATATTTTTAAGAAAAGTATAGGTATTATTTTCGCTTTTTCTGTTGCCATCACTCTTGCGTCCGTTCTTCTTGCGGGTGCCGTGGCAAAGATATATGTAGGCTATGATGAGGGACTCTTTAATTTGACCGTAAAGGCTTTCAGGTTGTTTTCAACCTCATATTTGATAATAGGTTTTAATATTTACGGCTCGGCGTTCTTTACCGCTCTTAATAACGGGCTCATAAGTGCTGTTATTTCTTTTTTGCGGACGCTCCTTTTCCAGATAGTTTGCGTGTATGCTCTGCCGCTTATCTTCGGAAACGGTGCCATTTGGCTGTCAATCACTGTTGCAGAGCTTTTAACTCTCGCTGTGACTCTCTCTATGATATTTACCCAAAACGGCAAATATCACTATTTACCGCCGCTTAAATCACATACTGCATAAAAGCAAAAGACATCTGCCGATTTGACAGATGTCTTTTTTATTGTCGGTTATTCAATTACCAGCTTCCGCCGCCACCGCCGCCGAAGCCGCCGCCCGAGAAGCCGCCACCGCCGCTCGAAAGTCCTCCTCCGCCCGACAGTCCGCTACCCGATGAAGATTGCGGTATTGAAATCATAGACCTTGTAACATTGGGCATTTGATTATGCATAAGATAGTACATAGTCATAGGAGTGAAAGTGTTACCGCAATACCAGTGCGGTCGCTCCAGCGTAATACCCTCAAAGTTCTTTATCCACTTGTCCGATACGCCGAGAACATATGCAAAGGG
Organism: uncultured Eubacterium sp.; assembly: GCA_900542875.1. Taxonomy (GTDB): domain Bacteria; phylum Bacillota; class Clostridia; order Oscillospirales; family Acutalibacteraceae; genus Eubacterium_R. The sequence continues at coordinate 10,985 of UQPH01000021.1, forward strand.
GAGAATGTCGTAGAAATAACTCGGGTCGCTTTCAACGAGTGTCTCCAACTTTTCCTTTTCCGCCGTTTCGAGAAATATCTTAAAGCCGTTTATTTTCTGCTTTAGTTCGTGACCCATATCGCTTCTTTGCCTGATAAAGAATGACATAACAAATGCGATAATACCGATTAAAACACCGACTGCACCTGCGATTGCATTTCCTCTGTCGGTCAATCCTATGCCTGCGATTTTAAGAGAAATGAATATTGATAAAATCGAGATAATCCAGCCGATTGCTCTTAACGCAAGAGACTTTTTATTAAATACTTTTTCTTTGCTTCCTGCCGCAAGACCGATAACGCCGTCGATTGTATTGTAAAATTCGTCCTCTAAATCGTCGGGCGATACGCAGTCGCTGCTCTTAAACAAGCCGCTGAAGAATTGGCGTTTCATATCGTCGCTTCCGTCGTATTTGCTTTTAATCTTTCTGATTTCGAGTTCGTTGGACTTGAATACCTTGCCTTTTTCTTTTTCGGTTATTTCAATATATCCCTCGTTTGCAAGTTCTATCAACAGTCCGATTGTGTCCTCTCGTGATAATTTTCCATTGTACCAAAGAGCAACCTCGGCGCTGTTTAAGCCCTCGGGCGGATAGAATTCCACTACATCAACTATCTTTTTATCTCTGCCGTGTTTGCTCCAAAGAAACAGTACTGCGAGCAGTGCAATGAGGGGAACAGCCACGGTAAAGATAAGTTGCGCATAATATGACGAGTAGTTAAATGTAAAATATCCGTCGTCTAAAATTAAGGTTGCCGTCAAAGCCTCGCCCGGGTAAAGGGTTTTATATACCTTGCCTGTGATAAGATTATTGTTTACATTGTATTCAATCGAGTCGCCGGTGTTTGAGCCGTATTCGCCCAGGTAAAACGAAAGTTTATCTTTGCTGAAATTATCGTCCGGCATTGTGATTGAAAATGTGACGCCGTTGATGCAGGTGTCCCAGCCTGTGCCGATTAAATTATAATACAGAGCGTCAAAGCCGTCATTTGTATCTCTGCCCATACTGAAGGTATAGGATATTGTATAGTCCTTTAATCCGCTGAGCCTTTGGTCGGGGTCGCCGATTTGAATAACATAGTTGTCGCCGTCAATGTATTTGTCATATAATCCCTCTGCCTTTACGTTGCTGACAGAGCAGTTCACTTTTTTATACGAGCCGTCCGACTGCTTTATTCTGTTTACGATAGGAATGTATCTGTAAATGCCATGCTTAGGCGTGTTGAAAAATGCGGTTATGTCCTCGGTGACAGACAAAGTATTGTCCTTATTCACCGTTACATCTATGTTGTATGAACGAATTATATAGTCATACTGAGAATAGTCATTGTATTCGTTATCGTTGACATAGCTGACATATTCCGCATAGTCCGCATCATCTGTATAATCTGCGGCATATGCTGTTATCGGCGTCGTTATACTGAGAATAAAGCAAAGCGAAATTAATATTGCATTAATGTGCTTTTTCATTAAAATTCTACCTTTACAGCTTCTCTTTGTGCAGTATCCTCTACGATAAACATATCTCTCTTTTCAAATCGGAACATTGAAGCGACAATGCTTGAGGGGAACATTTGCGTGAGGTTATTGTACTGTTTAACCACTGCGTTGTAATACTTTCTTGCGTTTGCAATATCTTCCTCTGTTTTTTTAAGTTGTGCGCTTAAATCCATAAAGTTCTGGTTTGCTTTGAGGTCGGGGTACTGCTCCGCAACTACATTGAGGCTTTTTATTGCAGTTCCCAGTTCTGCGTTTGCCTGAAGTTTTTGCTGTGTGTTGAGTGAGGAATAGCCGTTATTTCTTGCGGCGATTACTTTTTCCAAGGTCTCTGCCTCGTGTTTTGCATAGCCCTTAACTGTTGATACAATGTTTGGAATTAAATCCCATCTTTTCTTTAGGTAAACGTCCATTGTCGAAAAAGCCTCATCAACGGTGTTTCTCGATTTGATAAATTTGTTGTAAGTTGCAGCGATATAAATTCCGATTATAACGATTATTGCGATTATAACGATTAAAACTATCATACCTGTTTTCATAAAATTACTCCTTTATGATTATTTGTGAAGATGCTCTTTGAGTATATATATCGGTCTTTGTTTAACCTGAATATATACCTTTGACATATATTCTCCGAGTATTCCGAGCGAAAAAAGTTGCATTCCGCCGAGAAATAACAGCAGCACTATAATGGTTGCGTAGCCGGGTACGGCAATGCCGAATGCCAGTTTTTCTATAATTACCGCAATAATGTAAATTACAGACAGAAAAGCCGACAGCAGACCTAAAAATGTTGCAAGTCTGAGAGGAAATGTGGTAAATGAAATTATTCCGTCAATAGCATAGGAGAATAACTTTCTTGCTCCCCATTTTGTTTTGCCGGAGTGTCTTTCTTCTGCGGTGTAGGGGATATACTTTGTATTAAATCCGACAAAGCCGAATATGCCCTTTGAAAAGCGGTGGTACTCTCCCATTTGAATTATGGCGTCTGCCACCTTTCTTTTCATAAGCCTGAAATCCGAGGCACCGTTTTTGAAGTCCGCTTTTGACGCTTTGTTTATTATTTTATAAAACACTGATTTCATACAGCACATAAGTCGGCTTTCATGCCTTACTTTTTGATATGCCGTAACGCAGTCCGTATCTTCGTCGCTTTCCATTACTTCTAGCATTTGCAAAACGACTTCGGGTCGCTGCTGCAAATCTGCATCGATTAGGCAGATTAAATCGCCTGTTGCATTGCTTATTCCGGCGTAAATCGCTGCTTCTTTGCCGAAATTTCTGCTCAGTGACAAAACCTGAATGTCGCATTTGCTTTGATTTTTGTACAGCCTTTTTAATATATGACATGTGCCGTCCGTGCTTCCGTCGTCAACAAAGACAAATTCATAATCGTCTATCTTGCCGTCAAAAACCCTGACGGTTTCATCATACATTTTTTGAATGTTTCCCTCTTCGTTAAAGCAGGGAACAACCAGCGATAACTTCATTTTGTATCGTCCTTTTAGTCAATTTGGGTATAGAACACATCTAAAACCGTCTGCATAAGTTTATCCTCATCGGGAGTAAAGTATGCGTTTACATAGTTGGGATTTGACGGGTCGGGTGCTCTTAAATCAACCGTTCCGTCAAGAGTATATGTCTTAAAGTTTGTAATGCCGTTTGAGAGCATAACGGAGGCTAAATAGGTTACATTGTTCAGCGATAGATTGGTTTGGCTGTACTGTTTTGCCGTGTTGTATAAATCCGATACAACGCCGAAATCCTTTTTGATAACGGGCAAAAGAGCATCGGCAAATGCCTTTACATACTGAACCTGTCTGTCGCCTCTTTCGAGTGCGGAGGTTGCGTGATCCATATCACGGGTTCTTACATATGCCTCTGCCATATCGCCTTTGAGAGTAACCGGTACTCCCTCTTGAATTCCCTTGTCGGGGATGGAGTAAGTAGGTGTCAGCGTTACTCCGCCCACTGCGTCATTGAGCGGTGCAATGCCCGAAAGGTCGAGTGCAAAGTATTTGTCTATCGGGACATTATAGAGTATTCTGCTCATTGCTTTTGTTACGTTGTTGCAACTCTGCTCTTTACCGTCGCCGTAAGCATATGATATGGTCAACTGTACGCTCTGCGTTTTGAGGAATACTCCGCTTGATGAATAAATATCAATATCAACAACCGTGTCACGGGGAACGGCAATAACTTTCATTTCACCCGTTGCCGTGTTTATTGCGGCAACCATATCCGCATCGGCACATCCGAGGTTGTTTACATATTCGTCTCTGTATTCGAGTTCTCTCTCGTCGATACCCATAAACGCAATGGGTACGATGTTTTCATTATATTGGTATTTGTGTCCGTTATAGGTGATGATTTCGTTTAGGTCCGTTGTTTGGGCGACAGAGGTCAAATCGTTTTTGCCCTCGTTTTTCAGCACCGTGTACGCTATTCCCGTTCCGCCTAAAATGAGAGCGATAATTAATATAATTATAATTATTATTTTCAGCCACTTTGGCATTTTGCTCTTTTTCTTGTGCGAGTGACGGTGGGAAGAGTGATGATGTGAAGATGATGAATGGTGGTGAGAATGTTCACCGTGGTGATGATGCGAACCCGACGAATGATGGTGAGAATGTTCGCCGTGGTGATGATGCGAATGTTCGCCCGAATGACTGTGCGTGTGCTCGTTTGAGTGATGATGTTCCGTAGCCTCTTCGCTTTTGCTTGGGATGTCGGTGTCACTCTTGCTTTCGCTGTCACTTTTTACGGTACTTTTGCCGTTATTGAGGAGCAGGTTTTCAACATCGTCGTGTTTCCTTCCGTGAGACGGCGTTTTTTCTGTCAGCTTAAATTCGGTTTTTTCCTTTGGCGCTCCGTCGGAGAATAAAATATTTTCGCTCTCATTTGATGAGAGATTGGGGTCAATTTGTCTTTTCATCGTTTATTAATACTCCACAAACTAAATATCTGTTGCTTTTTTGGTTTGTTATGCAGGTTGAAAGCACAACGATTTTGCTGTCGGTTGTAAGCTCTTTTTCCGGCTTTCTTACATTTTTAACAGCGGAATTCGGATTTTGTATCATAGAAAGAAATTCTTTATATACATCATCGTCTCTAAAATTAAAACTGTTCATAATGTGCCTGTCGTCATACTTAAAAGCCGAAATGACTTCATATGTCAGTTTTTTGCCGGGGGTGTAAATTGTAAAATAAGGATTTGCGTTAAAAGTATCCTCATTTTCAAAATTATGCAGGGTGGTAAAGAAAGTGTCGCTGTAACCGTTGTGACCGTAAATTACCGTAACTCTGTCGGAAAAATCCGTAGAGTTCATACTCTGCGTGTATACGGCACCCGAGGCGGAATATTTTTTATCCGTGGCGCTGTGCTTTAGGTAGAAGTCATCCGACTCCTTGCTCTGCAAAATGGGATAATCTACCTTTGTTCCCGGTACATTTATCCATGCGTAAATTTCATCGTTTGTCTCTTTGAGAGAAGCAAAATCTATCGGATTGTCCGCAAGCGATTCAGTGGTTACCACAGCCGTGGATATAACCTTGGTGTCATCATCTGCCTTTTTGCTGTCGGCAACATATTTGCCTATCATAATAACGCCGATTACTATAAGCAGTATAGCCACTGCGCTGAGTATCTTTTTTGCAGTTGAGGTGCCTTGCTTTTTTTCGGCATTGCCGTTTTCTCTGCTTTTCATAATATCACCTTAAATGTCTTGATGAAAAAGAAAAGACCCATAACATACAGTTACAGGTCTTGAAAATTAATCAATTAGTCCTTTTTCTTAAGTGCTGTCAACAAAGCAACGCCTGCACCTGCTACTGCAACGCCAGCTACAGAAGCACCTGTTGACGGTGATGTGCCGCTCTTATCGGTGTTGCCGGTTGAGGGCTTTGTTGTGCTGCCGGAATTAGCAGACTTCTTTGTGATAGCGTTAGCTGTGAACTCTCTCTTAGCCTCGGCAACAGAAGGATTAACCTTGATGATAAGGGTAGTGCCTTCCTTCTTTACGATTGTGTACTCGCCTTCTTCTAAGCCGACGATTTCCCAACGGAGAAACTCTTCCTTGCCGACATAGTCGAATCTAACCTCGTAAGAATCACTGTCGGATACTTTGATGGTTACATCTGAGGTTGTAGGCTGACCGTTAACTGCACCTGAAGCAGTAAATTTCTGGTCGCCGCTTCCTACGGTGATGTTAGAAGAATTTGCAGCCATAGCCGGAACTACGGACATAGCGCCCACTGCTACAAACATCATAATTGAAAGTAATACAGAAATTAATTTTTTCATAAATAACACCTCATTAAAGATACTGATTTACAATATATCACTATAATTCGATTAAATTATATCACAAGTGTTTCGTTTTGTAAAGAAAAAATTTAATATTTTTTTATATCAACTCAACTGTGCCTTTCCGGTGCACAGTTCATAGTATCTGCCCTTGAGAGCCAAAAGGTCGTTGTGGTCGCCTCTTTCTATGATTTCTCCGTTTTCAAGTACCATAATGGCATTTGCGTTTCTTACGGTTGAAAGTCTGTGAGCGATAACAAATACTGTTCTGCCTATCATCAGTCTGTCCATACCGTGCTCGATATGTGCCTCGGTTCTTGTATCTACGGAAGAGGTTGCCTCGTCAAGAATCATAACCGGCGGGTCTGCAACAGCCGCTCTTGCGATAGCTAAAAGCTGTCTTTGTCCCTGGCTCAGATTTGCACCGTCGGACGTGAGCATGGTGTTGTAGCCGTCAGGCAGATGCTTTATGAACGAGTGTGCACTCGCAAGTTTTGACGCTTCTATACATTCCTTGTCGGTGGCTTCAAGTCGTCCGTATCGGATATTATCCATAATGGTTCCCGTAAACAGATGAGTGTCCTGCAAAACTATTGCAAGCGATTTTCTCAAATCAGCTTTTTTAATTCGCTTTATGTCTATTCCGTCATAGGTTATTTCGCCCTCTTGAATATCATAAAAACGGTTAATAAGGTTTGTAATAGTTGTCTTTCCTGCACCCGTCGAGCCGACAAAAGCGATTTTTTGCGACTGCTTTGCATAAAGGTTTATGTGCTTTAATACGATTTTATCGTCCACATAACCGAAACTTACATCGTTGAAAACAACTTCGCCCTTAACCGCAACGGTTTTGTCGCCGTCAATCCAGTGCCACTGTTTGCCGTTTTCGGTTCTAATTTCCTCAAGAGATACTGTGCCGTTGTCAATTTCGCTTTGCATATCCATAATGGCAAATACTCGCTCCGCACCCGCAAGTGCAGAGAAGATATTGGTCATCTGGTTCATTATCTGGTTAATCGGCTGAGTGAACTGCTTTGAGTAACTTAAAAATGTAAAGAATGTACCGATGCTCAGTCCGCTTGTGAGAACAAGAAATCCTCCTACCAGCGTTACACAGGCATATGACGCATTGTTTATACCCGTTGAGCACGGACCCATAATTCCCGAGTAGAAGTTTGCATTCGTTGCAACTTTTCTGAATTCTTCGTTTAATTTGTCAAAGTCATTCTTTGCTGTTTCCTCGTGGTTGAATACTTTGACAACTTTCATACCCTCAATTGTTTCTTCTATATTGCCGTTCATTTCGCCGAGAGCCTTTTGCTGTGCGGCAAAGTACTTTCTTGTTTTCTTTGCAATGTTGGCGGAGTTTACTATCATTATAACCAAAAATACCGCCGCTATAATAAACAGCCTCCATTCGAGAACAATCATCATAACGATAATTCCCACAAAGCTGAATATTGAACTAATGAGCTGAACTATGGTTTGCTCGAGCATCATTTGAATGTTGTCTACATCGTTTGTATATCGGCTCATAATTTCGCCGTGTGTCTGTGAATCAAAATATCTCAGCGGCAGGGTCTGCATATGACTGAATAAATCTTTACGCAGAATGTTTGTGGTTTTGTATGCGATTTTTACCATAATCTTTGACTGAGTAAAAATACATACGCTTGCACCGATATAAAACGCAGAAACAATCAATAAATTTTTAAGCAACTGCTTAACTCCGACTGTTGCAAAATTGCCTGCGCTTATAGAATTTGCAACATCGTCGAGTATCGGCTTTAACCAATATGACGCCGCCATTTGGCATACAGTGGAAAGTACGAGGGAAAGAAATACCACAAACAGCAGTCCCTTGCTTTTTCCGATATATTCGAGAATTCTCGAAAAGGTCTTTTTTACATCTTTCGGCTTTTCTGCCGGCCCTTTTCCGCGGGGTCCCATCGGTGGCATTATTCCATCACTCCTTTCTGCTGTGTTTTATTGATTTCACGGTAAATTTCGCTCGACTCCATAAGTTCGTCGTGTGTGCCTATGCTGTCGATTTTTCCGTCATCAAGCACGATAATTTTGTCTGCGTCCTTTACCGAACTTATACGCTGGGCGATAAGGATAACCGTTGTGTCTTTCAGTTCGTTATAAAAGCACTCTCTGATTTTAGCCTCGGTTGCCGTGTCAACCGCCGAGGTTGAGTCATCAAGAATAAGTACCTTTGGAGATTTAAGTATTGCTCTTGCGATACAAAGCCTTTGCTTTTGACCGCCCGAAAGGTTTAGTCCGCCCTGTGCCAAAACAGTATCGTAGCCGTCGGGCTGGCTCATTATGAAATCGTGCGCCTGAGCCGCTTTGCACGCCGCAATAACTTCTTCGTCCGTTGCGTTTTCGTTACCCCAGCGTATGTTTTCCTTTATACTGCCGGTGAAAAGCAGATTTTTTTGGAGCACAACGCCTATCATATCACGCAAAGCCTCTAAATCATATTTTCTGACATCAACTCCGTCAATGTCTATTTCGCCGCCCGTTACATCGTAAAGACGGGGTATGAGGTTTACAAGACTCGATTTTCCGCAGCCCGTTGAGCCGATAATTCCGACTATGCTGCCCGGCTTCGCCTCAAAATTTATATCGCTTAAAATATCGATTCCGTCGTTGTAGCCGAATGTAACATTCTTAAATTCAACATCACCTTTTGGATTTTCGGGGATAAACGGCTTTTCGGGATTAACTATATCCACTTCTGTGTCGAGCACTTCAACTACTCTGTCACCGCACGCCTTTGCTCTTGTAAGTTGAAGGAACATCATGGATACCATCATTATATTCATCAGCACCTGCATAATGTATCCCGCAAGAACCGAGATTTGACCGACTGCCATAAGACCGTTGCTTGCGTCAAGCGAACCTTTATAGTAAATGTATACGATTACTGCGTTCATCATAAGCATCATAATCGGCATAATCGTTACTATAAGACCTGCCGCCTTTGAGCCCTGCTTTGCAAGCTCGTCGGACGACTTGTTGAATTTTTCTCTTTCTCTGTCCTCACGAACGAAAGCCTTTACGACTCTCATTCCTATAAGGTTTTCCTGTACGACTCTGTTTACATTGTCGATTTTCTTTTGCATCTTTTGGAACATCGGAAATCCGAATTTCAAAAACACCGCAATTATTATCAGCATAATCGGCAGAAGTATGAGCAGAATCAGCGACAGTTTTGCGTTAATTGAAAACGCAAAGAATGCCGAAACGACGAGCAGGGCGGGAGCCCTTACCAAAATTCTCAGTCCCATCATTAATGTGTTTTGAAGCATTGTTACATCGTTCGTCAGTCTTGTGGTAAGAGATGAAGTTGAGAATGTGTCTATGTTCTTAAATGAAAACGAACTGATTTTTTCATACATCGCTTTTCTGAGACGGTAACCGAATTTTTGGCTGACAACCGATGATGTTTTCATCGTCATAAGTCCGCCGCATAAACCGATTATTGCCATAATGAACATAAGCAGTCCGATTTTTGCGATTTTCATTTTCAGTTCGTCGGTTTCGCCGTTTGCGTTTTTAACCATTTCGTAAACGCTGTTTGCTATTGACGGCATGGCAAGTTCGCATATCGCTTCTATTACCATACCCGCCGCACTTGCAAAGCACAGCCGACTTAAGCCGTGCAGGTATTTTGACAGCTTTTTAATCATTTGCCATTTCCTCCTGTCGGGTATAATTATCAATGAGTTTATCGAGTATATCGGACAGAGCAAGCACCTCGTCCTCGGAAAGTCCGTTTGTCAGTATCTTTTCCTCGGCGTCCAGCTTTGCCTTGATGTGCTCGGGCGCTTTTTCACCTTTTTTCGTCAAATAAATTTCTGTTCTTCTTGCGTCTTTGCTGCTGATTTTTTTTGCAACGAATCCTGCCTTTTCCATTCTTTTTATGCTTACGGAAACGGTTGACGGCGCAGTACCCGTCTCTTCTGCTATTTCGCTTATTGTTGCGCTTTTTTCTCGTTTTAGCATCATAATTATTCTGTGCTGTCCCGAAAACAATCCCTCGGCAGCAACAGCTCTGTTAAAATTGCTTTTTTCCAACCTGCCTAAAAGAGCAATTCTCGGCCCGATATTGCCTCTTGCCGGAGCAGGTAAGCAACGCTTTTCATTACACAATTTGCAGTACCTCATTTAATATTTAGCCGACTAATATTTAGTCGACTAACGGTTATTATATCACACAAATTTTTAATGTCAAGCCTTTTTTACTTTGGAAGAAATAACTATTGATATACCTATTAATATATGATAAAATATGACCTGCCGGAACGGCTTATTGTGTTTTTACAGTTATGTGGGAGGGGAAACCGTGGATTATAACCTTTGTGATTATAAATCGCTCGTTAAATTGCTGAGCCCGTACGGCTTTAATTTTTCTAAGTCACTCGGTCAAAATTTTATAATAGATTCCTCGGTTTGTCCGACTATGGTTGAAATGCTCGGCACGGATAAAAATACCGGCGTGCTTGAAATCGGACCCGGTGTCGGCGTTCTCACCAAAGAACTTTGTAAGGTGTCGGGCAAGGTTGTGTCGGTCGAACTTGACGAAAGGCTTTATCCCGTGCTTGAAAAAACGCTCGGGGATTACGATAACTTTGAACTCGTTAAAGGCGACTGTATGAAACTCGATTTAGCGGAAATATTAAAGGAAAAACTGTCGGGTTTTGATACGGTAAAGGTGTGTGCTAACCTGCCTTACTATATAACTTCACCCGTTATTATGAACCTGCTCGAGAGCAGATTGCCGATAAGCGAAATAGAGGTAATGGTGCAGCAGGAGGCTGCCGAGAGGCTTTGCGCCGAAATAGGCACAAGAGCGGCAGGTGCCGTAAGCGTTGCGGTAAAATATTACGGTGAGAGCGAAATACTTTTTAATGTCGGCAGAGAGTGTTTTATGCCGTCACCTAAGGTGGACAGCTCTGTAATTAAAATCAGACTTTATGACGAGCCTGAATATACGGTTAAAAATGAAAAAAAGTTTTTCTCTCTCGTTAAGGGAATTTTCGCCCAGAGAAGAAAAACTCTCGTTAATTCACTTTCAAATTCCGTCGGTATGTCAAAGGCGGAAATTCAAAATGCCCTTTCAAAAATGGGTCTTGAGCCTACGGTTAGGGCGGAAAACCTGACTATGGAGGAAATTGTCGCTTTAAGCGATTTGTTACTTAAATAATATGACGAAAAATAAGGATAAAACTCTGGTATTCAGTGATTATAAAATACCCAAGGCTGTCGCAACTCTTGCACTGCCGAGTATGATGGGTATGCTTATTAATATAGTGTATAACCTTGCCGATACGTTTTTTGTCGGACAGACGGGAGACAGCAATCAGGTGGCGGCTGTTTCGGTTGCTATGCCTGTGTTTTTGTTTTTGCTCGCTGTGGGAAATCTGTTCGGCGTTGGCGGATGTGCTTTTATCAGCCGTTCTCTCGGTGAGGGAAAGAGGGAGAAGATTAAGACCATATCCTCGTTTTGTATTTATACGGGAATTATGGTGTCGATAGTCCTCGGTGCGCTGTTTATTATATTCAGAAAACCTCTTTTGTACATTGTCGGCGCAAGCGATAATACAATTAAATATGCGACTGATTATCTTCTTTGGGTCGCAATAGGTGCTCCGAGTGTTGTAATCAGCATAGTCGCATCTAACCTTGTGCGAGGTGAGGGCGCAGCCAAAGAGTCTATGGTAGGTATGGTTATCGGTCAGATAGTAAATATCGTTCTCGACCCGATTTTTATACTTAATTCCGGTGATAAATTGTTCGGGATTACTCTGCCGTTCGGCTTGGGTCTGGGCGTTGCGGGTGCGGCGATAGCCACAGTTCTCGGTAATGTTGTCAGCGTTTTGTATTTTCTTGTTTATTTTCTTAAAGGAAAGTCAATCCTGTCGATTACTCCGTCTCGATATTCGGCAAAAGACGGTATTGCAAAGGGAGTTATCAGCGTCGGCGTTCCTGCCGCACTTAACAACCTTTTGATGTCGATTTCAAATATTGTGATTAATATGTTTCTTTCTCGCTACGGCGATTATGCTGTTGCCGCAATGGGCGTTGCAATGAAAGCAAATATGCTTGTTGTAATGTTGCAAATCGGTCTTGCTCAGGGTATTCAGCCGCTTATCGGCTACTGCTACGGCTCGCATAATTTTACCCGAATGAGAAAGAGCATTCGTTTCGGTATGATGTGTAACATTATTATCGGCGGTGCGGTCACCGTGTTTTATATAGTGTTCAGGCGAAATGTAATCGGCGTGTTCATCGATGACCCGTCGGTTATCGAATACGGCGTAAAAATGCTTACCGCACTTATGGTTCCGGGTACTGTTCTCGGCATTATGTTTATTATTAATTTTGCATTTCAGGGAATGGGCAAGGGCGCTCAGTCGCTCATTCTTGCCGGCTCCCGTCAGGGTTTGATTTATCTGCCGATGCTTCTTATTATGAATTATTTTGTAGGACTGGACGGTATTATCTGGGCTCAGCCCGTTGCCGACTTGTGTTCCGTTGTTCTTGCTGTTATAATGTTCTCATCCACTATGAAAAAAATAAAAAAAGAAAATCCCGATCACATTTGATTTTCTTTTACGGTGATGTGTTATGAAAATAGATAAAATTGACAAACAGACGATAAATTTAATATCCGAGCAGATGTCAAAAGATTTAATAAAGCATCCGTTGTTTATGTTCTTTTGCAATAATATCTCAAAGCGAGAGGGCTTTATAAAAGATTATTTTAGTTACTATTTGCCTAAGTGGGTAAAGGAAGATGTGCTGTTTTCAAACGAAAAGGGAAGTGCACTGGTTACTTTGACAGACCCTAAGAACTTTGAATATAAATATAAGGGCATTAACGCATACAAAATGAAAAAGCATAGCTATTCGTCTACTGTGTTTGTTCACAGAGAGAATCTCGAAACTATATGCGAAATATTGCTCCCCGACAGCAGAAATTCGCTTGTAATGACAATTTATACAGGTTCTCTTGCAACGGTTCAGGAAGTGCTCGACTCGGTAAAAGAGGCGATGGATTATGCTTTGCAGAATAATGTGATACTTGCTTATGATACATTCAGTCGCAGATTTTTGGCACCGCTCGAGTCACAGGGCTTTACCACAGCTTATAATAAGCAGTTTTTGAACACTCGCTTTGCCGAGACCGTAATGCTCTATAATATGTAAAATAATACAGATAAAGAACAAAGGCACTGCCGAGTTTAATACCTCGGCAGTGCCTTTTCCTTTCGGATATAGTTTTGTTTATGAATGTACGGATATAAAAATAACGGCTGCGATAATTACCGCAGCCGTTTATTTTTGTCTGTCTTATTTAATTAGCCTACGAGTGTGAGACCCTTACTGCTCTGGAGATACTCGGCAGATGCAGGGAATGTCCACTTCATTGTGACGTCAAGGCTTGCGCTCTTGTCCTTGATAACTGCGATGTTTGCGTGTGTTACACTTACAAATGCAAGCATTGTGTACTCTGCACTTGTGATTTCCTTAGAAGAAGTGTTGATTGTAACAGTTGCAACGCCGTTCTTGTAGTTAACCTTACAGTTTTCTGAGGTTGTACCCGATGACCAGCTGAGTGCGCTGATGCTGTCTACTGTAGCGTCGATAGCACCGAGAGACTGGAACATATGACCTTGAGCGTCCTTACCCGGCATACTCATATTAACTGCCTTAGGCTGCATCTTGAGAGTGATTGTACCGTCGCCGTTATCTGTTACATTAGCTGCTAAAAGATCGTCGGGAACGAGTCTGCTTGTAACGAGTGATTCGCCGTTGCCGTCCCATTCGTCTGTATCCAATTCAGGATTTCTGTTTGTACTCGGAACAAGACCGTTAAGACCAGGATTATAAAGGCCTCCTACGATGCCCGGAACAAGGTTGTTAATCATTGAGTTTGATGTGCCGTCGATAAGAATATTTCCGACATCGAGTTTCTCCTCGCCGAGGAGTTTGTAGTATGAGTGAACGCTGCCGTCACTCTCTTTATAATCAGCCATCAATGTCTTTGAGTAGTCATATGCTTCTTTGTAGAAGTTAGCAACATCGTCAATGCTCTGGAAATCAACGCCGCCGTATGTACCTGCCTTAAATTCGTCAATAGCCGGCTTGTCTTCTTCGTCAGCGGAATTTGCATCGTCGCCTGTGTTCTTCCATTCGCCGGACTTAACCTCGTTAATGGCTTGGATAGTACCTTTTGTTACATAGTTGATTTTTGCACAGCCGGCAAAGGAAGCAATAAGAGCCACAGCCAATACCGCACATAAAATTCTTTTTACAGTTTTCTTCATATTTGGGAATCCCCTTTCCTTAATGTGTCTTTAGAGTAGCAACAGAAGCGAAACTGTGAGTTGATATTTAATAACTCAAAAGTGCTTCTGCGGCTTTTAGAAAACATTACATATTAAATTTATTATAAATTAACAAAAAAGTCAATAGTATTTTTCAAATTATTCAAAAATAAATAAATTTAATTGTTTTTTTATTGAGTATTACGCACCTATGTGGTATAATTAACAAAATTAATTCGGAGGTATCGTATATGAGATGTAAGAATTGCGGAAGCGAAAACGAAGATAATTTATATATATGCCAAAACTGCGGCTCACCGCTTTATGACGAGGACGAGCCGATAAACGATAGCAATAACGATAACAATAATGAAAATAATAATATCGAGGATGAAATGGGAAAGACGAGGGTTGTTCCCGCAGTGTCTGCCTCGGATATTAGTTCCGCTTCTCAGCCGTCATCGCCAAAGCCTGAAAAGCCGCCCGTTGACGACGAGGAGGAAGAGAAGAAGAAAAAACAGCAGACGGCGATTATCATTGCACTTGCTGTTGTGCTTGTTGTAATTATTGCCGTTCTTGCGGCTGTGCTTGTTAAAACCTCGGCTGCTAAAAAAGAGACAACTACCGCTTCGACTTCTGCCAGCGAAAGTGTAAGCCAAAGCACTGCTGCGTTTACCACACGCCAAACAACAGAGAGAACCACCGAGAGAGAGACGGAACCGTCATCTGAAACGACTGCCGCTCCTCAGACCTATACCATTGAGGTTATGTCTCCTGACGGAGGCGGCTCGGTTAGAGGCGGCGGAGAAATAGAAGTTAATAAGGAGATTACCGTTATGGCTTCTCCCGACGGCGGATTCCAATTTGACGGTTGGTACGAAAACGGAAAGCGTGTTTCCACTCAGCAGAATTACACCTTTACCGTTACAAGAGACAGAACGCTTGTTGCAAAGTACAGCGAGATTTCGACCGAACCTACGGAGGCACAGTAATGTCCAGAGGAGATATTGCAAAGGAATATTTTACCGAGGGTTATAACTGCTCTCAGTCCGTTGCCATGGCTTATGCGGATATAATAGGTATAAATAAAGACACCGTTGCAAAAATGACTTCCGGCTTCGGCGGCGGTATGGGCAGAATGCGAGAAGTATGCGGTGCGTTCAGCGGCGTTACATTCGTGTTGTCCTGTCTTTACGGCTATGATGACGCTAAGGATTTTGCTTCAAAGACGGAACTGTATAAGAGGGTTCAGCAACTCGGCAGTAGGTTTAAGGAGGATAACGGCTCAATCGTTTGCCGTGAACTTCTCAGCTTGCAAACAAAGGGCGCAGATAATCCAACTCCCGAAAAAAGGACGCCCGAGTATTATAAAAAGCGTCCTTGCCCCGAACTCGTTAAATATGCCGCAGATATTTTGGAGGATTATATTAAAGAGAATCCTTATGAT
>UQPH01000022.1 GCA_900542875.1 uncultured Eubacterium sp.
AGGTTATCGGAAATAAATGGTGTATGGATACTCCTCTTGCCGATAAATATAAAGATATGGTTGTTATGGATGCAACCGGAGATATTGATAAAATCACATCGATGGTAGACTTCGTATTCTGTGCGGTTAATATGAAGAAAGATGAGATTAAGGCTCTTGAGGAAGCATATGCAAAACACGAGTGCCCTGTTGTTTCAAATAACTCCGCTAACAGATTTACAGACGATGTTCCTATGGTTGTACCGGAACTTAATGCAGAGCATATTAACATTATCCCTGCACAGCGTAAACGTCTCGGCACAAAGAGAGGCTTTATTGCGGTTAAGTCAAACTGCTCTCTTCAGTCTTATGTTCCCGCTCTCTTCCCTCTTCACGAGAAATTTGGAGTTAAGGATGTTTTGGTTTGCACATATCAGGCAATTTCAGGCGCAGGCAAAACTTTTGAGACTTGGCCGGAGATGATTGATAATGTTATTCCGTATATCGGCGGAGAGGAAGAAAAGAGCGAACAGGAGCCGCTTAAACTTTGGGGTAAAATCGAGGGCGATAAAATTGTTAAGGCTGATAAGCCTAACTTTACCGCTCAGTGTATTCGTGTCCCTGTATCAAACGGACACCTCGGAGCAGTATTTGTAAACTTTGAGAATAAGCCTACAAAGGAAGAAATGATTGAAGTTTGGAAGAACTTTAAGGGCAGAGCTCAGGAACTTGATCTTCCGTCTGCACCAAAACAGTTCCTTCACTATTTCACAGAGCCCGACAGACCGCAGATTCATTCCGAGCGCATGCTTGAAAACGGTATGGCTGTTTCTATCGGCAGACTCAGAGAAGATACACAGTATCAATATAAATTTGTTTGCCTTTCTCACAACACCCTCAGAGGTGCGGCAGGCGGTGCTGTATTGCTTGCAGAACTGCTTGCGGCAGAAGGCTATCTTGACTGATTAAAGGAGAATATTTGATATGAAAAATCCGGTTTTTACAGGAGCTGCTGTTGCTATCATTACTCCTATGAATGATGATTTCAGCATTAACTATGACGAATTTAAGAAGTTTATAGATTTTCAGATTGATAACGGCACTGACGCCATTGTTATCTGCGGTACCACAGGTGAGAGTTCAACTCTTAAAACTGTTCATCACCTTGAGGCAATTAAGTTCTGCGTTGATTATGTAAACGGCAGAGTTCCCGTTATCGCAGGTGCAGGTTCAAACAATACCGAGTGCGGACTTGAAATTGCCACAAAGGCTTGTGAATACGGTGTTGATGCACTCTTACTTGTAACTCCTTATTATAATAAGTGCACACAAAAGGGTCTCATTAAACACTACACAATGTACCATGACGCAACTAATGTGCCTATTATTCTTTATAATGTTCCGTCAAGAACAGGCGTTAACATTACTCCCGAAACTCTTAAGGAACTTTCAAAACTTCCCAGAATTAACGGTGTAAAGGAAGCATCGGGAAATATCAGCCAGGTTATGAAAATCAGAGCACTTTGCGGTGATGAACTTAACATTTGGAGCGGTAACGATGACCAGATTCCTGCTGTTATGGCTTGCGGCGGTAAGGGTGTTATCTCTGTTCTTTCAAACATTTGCCCTCAGGAAACCCACGATATGGTTCAGGCTTATCTTGACGGTGACGCAAATAAGTGCACCGATATGATGGCAAAGTACCTTGAACTTGCAAATGCAATGTTTGTTGAGGTTAATCCTATCCCGGTAAAGGCTGCTTGTAATATGATCGGCTGGAACGCAGGTCCTTGCAAGATGCCTCTTTGCGAAATGACAGAAGAACACACCGAATATGTTAAGAGTGTTTTGCAAAAGTACGGACTTATCAAGTAAGTGATTTTCAGAGGATAATAAAATGACAGATATTATATTAAACGGATGTTGCGGAAAAATGGGTCATGTAATCCAAAGTATCGTATCATCAAGAGACGATTGCAGAATTGTTGCCGGTGTTGACATTCATGATACGGGCGACTCTGACTTTCCTGTTTATTCTTCAATATCGGATATTAAAGAAAAGGCTGACGCAGTAATTGATTTTTCAAATCCGGCGTTGCTTGACTCAATGCTCGAATACGGCAAGAAAACAAAGACTCCTCTTGTTATTGCAACAACGGGATATGATTCCTGCCAAAAAAAGCAGATTGAAGAAGCATCAAAAGAGTGTCCTGTATTCTTTACTTATAACTACAGCCTCGGCGTAAATCTTCTTGCAAGTCTTGCAAAAAAGGCTGTTAATATTCTCGGTTCGGATTTTGATATAGAGATTATAGAAAAACATCATAATCAAAAAATTGACGCTCCGTCCGGTACTGCTCTTATGCTTGCGGATGCTATTAACGAAGAACTCGATAATAAGATGAAATACGAGTACGACCGTCATTCAAAGCGTGAGAAAAGAAGTAAGAACGAAATCGGAATTCACGCAGTAAGAGGCGGTACTATTGTAGGCGAACATGAGATTATGTTTGCCGGCAGAGACGAGATAATTACTCTTTCGCATTCAGCAAGATCAAAGGAAATATTTGCTGTCGGCGCAGTTAATGCTGCGGTATTTATGAACGGCAAAGGTGTTGGAATGTACCAAATGAGTGACCTGCTTGATTAATAAGCACTATATAATTATTAAAGGCTTTGGATTTTTCCAAAGCCTTTTTTAGTATTGATTTTTTCTTTAAGAATATAATTCTTTAATTTTTGATAGCATTTTGGGTATATCAATGCTTTGAGGGCAATGAGATTTACATTTTCCGCACGAAACGCATGCATTTGCATTAACATCAATTTTGCGATATTCTTCCCTGCTTTCGTTAAGGGAAAGTTCACCGTTTTTGTATCTGTTATAAACGCTGAAAATTGTACTTATTTTTACGCCTTTGGGACAATCGGTGCAATAATCGCAACCGGTGCAAGGTATAATATCTGATTTGTTAATTAAATCCGCTGTGTTTTTACAGATTTGAAGTTC
Organism: uncultured Eubacterium sp.; assembly: GCA_900542875.1. GTDB lineage: Bacteria > Bacillota > Clostridia > Oscillospirales > Acutalibacteraceae > Eubacterium_R. The sequence continues at coordinate 2,990 of UQPH01000022.1, forward strand.
TACATCATTCATTGGCTGAAAATCTGTAAGAGTATTCAAATTGTCTTGCATCTGCTCGGTTGAATTCATACCGCTTAGAATTGTAATAACATTTTTATGGCTCGCAACGAATTTAATTGCCCACGATGCTACACTACATTGCGGAGAATGATTTTTCATTTGCTCGACAGCTTTTTTAGGAACATCATTTGCAAGCTTTCCGCCTCGAACAGGCTCCATTACAATAATGGGAATGCCTGCCTGAGTTAAAAGTTCATATTGAGTTTTTGCGTCTTGATTTTCCCAGTCAAGATAATTCATTTGAATTTGGGCAAAATCCCAATCGTGCAAACCAATAATTTCCTTTAGGTCATCAACAGTTCCGTGAAACGAAAATCCGATATTTTTAACTAAACCCTCTGCCTGCTTTTCCTTTATAAAATCATAGGCTTTGTATTGCTCGCATTTTTCAAAATTCTCTTTATCCAAAGAATGTAACAAATAGAAATCAAAACAGTCAATGCCCGTTCTTTCAAGCTGTTTGTCAAATATTTTTTGCATATCGCTCGGCGATTTACACAACCAAATAGGAAGTTTATCCGCTAAAAAATATGTGTTTCTCGGATATTTTTTTAACGCAGTGCCGATAAACTTTTCGCTCTTGCCCTGATGATACATATAGGCAGTGTCGAAATAATTAACACCGTTTTGGTATGCCATATCAACAAGTTGTTGACCTTTGGTATAGTCAATTAATGGGTTTGCTTCCCTTTTAAGAGGAGTTTTACAAGGCAGTCTCATTGTGCCGAGACCAAGCCTTGAAACCTCCGTATTCTTAAATTTAACTCTGTCTACCATAGTATTACTCTTTAGTCCAAGTTACGCCTTGCGGTGTATCTTTAAGAATAATTCCTTTTGCCTTTAATTCATCACGGATTTTATCTGCCGTTGCCCAGTCTTTGTTTGCTCTTGCGTTCTGTCTCTGTTCGATAAGCTTTTCTATATCGTCGTCTATATCATTTGATTTTCTGTTATAAAGCAAACCTAAAACGCCGGTAAGTTCATCAAACATTTCAGCAGCTTTTTTGCAAACATTAAGAGAAATCTCTTTGTTTATAATCTCGGTATTAATAGTGCTTACCAAATTAAAAACTGCGGCGATACCGTCGGCTGTATTGAGGTCATCGTCCATAGCCTTGATAAATTCATCTTTAGCAGATGCGATAAGTTTAAGAATTTCCTCATCGTCGTCAATATCCGACTTTGCATTTTTAATAGCAAAGTCAAGACTTTCACGGCAGGTATAAAGCCTGTCTAATGCAGATTGGCACTGCTCAATAATATCAATGCTGTAATTAATGGGTGAACGATAGTGTGAGGAAATAAGAAAATATCTTATAACCTCATAGCCGTAAACATTAGCAATTTCACGAACAGTCTTAAAGTTGCCGAGAGACTTGCTCATTTTTACGTTATCTACATTAATATAGCCGTTGTGCATCCAATATTTTGCAAACGGTGCGTCATTTGCTGCTTCAGACTGTGCTATTTCATTTTCGTGGTGCGGAAATACAAGATCCTTTCCGCCGCAGTGAATATCGATAGAATCGCCAAGATAACGCTTATTCATGGCAGAACATTCGATATGCCAGCCGGGTCTGCCCTTTCCCCACGGTGAGTCCCAATACGGCTCGCCCTCTTTTGCGGCTTTCCAAAGAGCAAAATCAAGCGGGTTTTCTTTCTTCTCGCCTATTGCAATTCTTGCACCCGACTGTAAATCTTCAATAGGCTGATGAGACAATTTGCCGTAATCCTTAAATTTCAGCGTTCTGTAATATACATCACCGTCAACCGCATAAGCGTAGCCCTTTTCCTCAAGCGTTTTAATAATATTGATTATTTCGTCAATGTTTTCGGTAGCCTTTGGGTGAACGGTTGCGTCCTTAAAATTAAGACCGTGAGCGTCTGTCCAAAATTCTTTGATATATTTCTTTGATACCTCATCAAAGGATAATCCTTCTTCGTTTGCCCTTTTGATAATTTTATCGTCAACATCTGTGAAGTTTTGAACAAATCTTACATTGTAGCCTCTGTATTCAAGATATCTTCTCAATACATCAAATAAACAAAGCGGTCTTGCGTTACCAATATGAATAAAGTTATATACAGTAGGACCGCAGGCGTAAATTTTTACCTCGTTCTTATCAAGAGGAACGAACTCCTCTTTTCTTCTTGTCATTGTGTTAAAAATCTTCATTTTTGTATCTCCTTAAGCTGCTCGATTTCTTTTTGTAATTTTTCTATTTTACATTCGTTTTCTCTTATGGCATTCATAACCGGGTCCGGTATATTGATTTGGTCAAGGTCGTCTACTCTCACTCCGTCAATCTTTACTACTTCGCCCGGAACTCCGACAACAGTACAGTTAGGTTCAACATCCTTTACCACAACGGCTCCTGCCGCTACTTTTGCGTTTTTGCCAATTGTAATGGGTCCGAGCACTTTCGCACCTGCACCTATCATAACGCCGCTTTCGATGGTGGGATGTCTTTTTCCGATATCTTTACCTGTTCCGCCGAGAGTAACGCCCTGATATATCATAACATCATCACCGACTTCTGCGGTCTCACCGATTACAATTCCGTTTCCGTGGTCTATAACAACTCTCTTTCCGATAGTTGCTCCCGGATGAATTTCTATTCCGGTTTTGTGAGCACATCTTTGGCTTATTGCTCTTGCTATAAAAGGCATATTGTGTCTTAAAAACCAATTAGCCCTCTTGTGCGACCTCAAAGCCTTAAAACCCGGGTAAAGTAAAACGATTTCAAGCGGATTGCCTGCCGCCGGATCATGGTCGATAAAGCTTTGAATGTCCTCTTTATATTGCTTAAACATTAATTTATAATCACCTTTCAAAAAAAAATAAACCGCCTCTGATTAACAGAGGCAGTTGTAACTGCGGTTCCACTCTGATTTATACTTTGACTACCTTCATAGCCTCGCCGATAACGGAGCAGCCGTCACGGAATACTCGTTTCCTCCGTGAAACTCATGGGTGCATTTCACAAAACAATTTATACAAACTTTCACCGACCGTTTGCTCTCTGAATAAATCCGGGTTGCTACTTCTCCCAATCACTGTCTTTAAGTACATTATATTCATTTTAGAAAAAAATGCAAGTAATATTTATTTTGTTTTTATATAATGCCAACCGTCAATAGCATACTTTATACCGCTCAAAAGTGTCACAACGGCTGCAATCCAAAATGCTATTGTGCAGTAAATATTCAACCACTGCGGCGCATTAAAGCCGTTTGTGGCAATAATAATCTCTTGATCTTTTTCAAGAATTGCAAGGATTAAAAAAGTCATACCCGTTGTAGACATTTGAATAAAGGTTTTTGCTTTACCAAATACATTTGCGGCAATAACTTCTCCTTCAACGGTAGCAGCCATTCTCATACCGGCAACAAGGAATTCTCTTGCCATCATTATCATAATAACAAGGTCTGTTCTGATACCTAAATTGATTTGAATTAAAAAAGCTGCAAGAACAAGTGCCTTATCCGAAAGAGGATCCATAAGTTTTCCGAAATCGGTAACAAGTTTTTCTTTTCTCGCAATATTGCCGTCAACAGTATCACTTACACAGGCAATAAAGTATACCAAAAGAGTCGCTACCCAATGGTATCTGAACTGCCACAAAGCAAAGAGCCATAATACGGGTATGCATAAAAATCTAAATACAGTAATTTTATTAGGTAAATTCATTATAAAATCGCCTCTCCAATTAAATCATATCCGTTATAATCGGTTATCTCAACATTGACAAAGTCTCCGATATTTAAGTTATTGTCACAGGTAAATATAATACCGCTGTCAATCTCGGGAGAATCCATATATGAGCGTCCTACATATTTTTCTCCGTCAAAGGTATCGATTATAACCTTATATATTCTGCCGATACGCTGTTTATTTAGTTCTTCGGTAATGGAATACTGTTTATTCATCAGTACCTCCTGCCTGCGAACTTTTACGTCATCGTCAATTTGATTTTGCATATCGTAAGCCGGGGTGTCTTCTTCGGGTGAGAATGTAAAACAACCCATTTTATCAAATTTTACATCTTCGGTAAATTTGCAAAGGTTTTCAAACTGTTCATCCGTCTCGCCCGGAAAACCTACCATAAAGGTAGTGCGAAGTGCAAGGTCGGGTATTGCTTTTCTCATCTTAGAAATGAGAGTCCTATAATCATCGCCGTCCCCTACTCTGTTCATATTTTTAAGAACTGTCTTATCGGAATGCTGAAGCGGTATATCAATATAACTGCAAACCTTTTCTTCATTTGCTATTACATTTATAAGACTGTCGGTAATTCTCTGCGGATAGCAATAAAACAGTCTTATCCATTCTATTCCGTCAATCTTAACCAGTTCTTTAAGCAGAATATCCAGACTGTATTTACCGTACAAATCCTGTCCGTATTTTGTTGTATCCTGAGCGATAAGTATAAGTTCCTTTACACCGCTGTCGGCGAGAGCCATTGCTTCGTCAACACAAGACTCTATTGTGCGTGAGCGAAAGCCGCCTCTTATTCCCGGTATTGCGCAATAGGAACAACGGTTATCGCATCCTTCTGCAATTTTGAGATAAGCCCAGTGTGACGGTGTAGAAATAATTCTTTCGTCATTAATTGAGAGATAGCATTTATTCGGAAACGAGGTTGTAACGATTCCGCAAAGAGCCTTATCGCAGGTCTTTACTATATCGCTGTTTGCGCCTATTCCGAGAACTGCGTCAACCTCCGGCATTTCTTTAATTATCTCATCCTGATACCTTTCGGCAAGACAGCCGGTTACAACAATTGCGGATATGAGTCCTGCATTTTTATATTCAGCAACCTCCAAAATTGTATCAATGGCTTCTTTCTTTGCCTGTTCTATAAAGCCGCAGGTGTTTATAATCATAACATCTGAATCTTCTATGTTATTTACTATTTCATATCCGGCTTTTTTTAACTTTGCAAGGAGTGCTTCGCCGTCCACCTGATTTTTTGGACAGCCAAGCGATATCATTCCGACCTTTCTGCTTATCATTAATTAGTATTCTCCGTTTTCTATTCGATTAAAAGCGCTTTTAATATCATAATAAGAAAAACCTTTTCTCATTAATGATGAAGTGACCTTTTTATATCCGTCCTCAGCTTTTAATTTATTTCTGTATTTTGTAAGTATCAAATCTACCAAGGTGTCTGTGTTGTCAATTTTGGCATCCTCTAAAGTATCAGAGATAATGTCGGGGGCGATTCCCCGTTTATACATCTCTTGCTTAATAAAACTTTTTGACATTTTGCGACTTTCACTGAGGTACTTTACTAAGTTTCTTGCGTACTTCTCATCGTCAAGATAACCGTAGTCAATCATTTTCTCGATTGCCCTGTCGGTGTTTTTTTCGTCAATTGTACGAAGAAGTTTTGTTCTCAGTTCCTTAACGGAATGGTCACGGCGTGAGAGAAGGTCATAGCATTTGTCAATGGCTTTTTTATAATTGATTTTATCCGTTAACTCCTGCCACTGCTCCTCTGTAATTTCCTGACCGTCCTTAAAGTAATTTTCTGCCCAAAAGTCTATATCCGTTGTGATTCGGTACTCCTCATCAATCAGAAGATGAATCTTTTTTCCTCTGCCTTTAGTGTGAGAAATTTTCATCAATCTTCATCATCAATGGCGATGTCAAGCTTTGCTCTTGCGGCTGCTCTTGTTTGAGTTACGGGAGCCTTTTGAACGGCAGGTTGTGCTTTAACTTCCTCAGCCTCATCGTTGTTTTTATTTGCGAGCATTTCCTTAATCTGCTTTTCAAGAGTTGCCTGTATATCGGGATTGTTCTTAATTAAATCCTTAAGTTTATCCTTGCCCTGGAATCTTTCCTCGCCGTAGGTAAACCATGAGCCGCTCTTACTTACTATTCCGAGCATAACTGCCATATCGGCAATTTCGCCTACTTTGTCAATACCTGTTCCGTAAAGAATATCAAATTCGGCAGTTTTGAACGGAGGAGCAACTTTGTTTTTTACAATCTTTGCTCTTGTTCTGGAGCCGATAAATTCATTTCCCGGTGCTTTTAACTGTTCAATCTTTCTTACATCAATACGCATTGAGGAATAGAACTTAAGTGCACGACCGCCTGTTGTAACCTCGGGATTGCCGTAAATAACGCCAACCTTCTCACGAAGTTGGTTAATAAAGATTATGATACAATTTGATTTATTAATAGCACCTGTGAGTTTACGAAGTGCCTGCGACATAAGTCTTGCGTGTAAACCAACATGAGAGTCACCCATATCACCCTCAATTTCGCTTCTGGGAACAAGAGCGGCAACAGAGTCCACTACAATTATATCAATAGCACCGCTTCTGACCAACTGTTCCGTAATTTCGAGAGCCTGTTCGCCGTTGTCCGGTTGAGCAACCAAAAGCGAATCAACATCAACGCCAAGAGCCTTTGCATAAGTCGGGTCGAGGGCATGTTCCGCATCGATGAACGCAGCCTCGCCTCCCTGCTTTTGTGCCTCTGCAACGCAGTGAAGGGCAAGTGTTGTTTTACCCGAAGACTCGGGGCCGTAAATCTCAATTATTCTGCCTCTCGGAAGTCCGCCGATTCCGGTCGCAAGATCCAGCGTCAACGAGCCGGTTGAAACGGCATCTACATTAAGAGCCGAATTTTCACCCAAACGCATAATTGCGCCCTGTCCGTACTGCTTTTCAATCTGTTTAAGAGCAGACTCAAGAGCTGTTTTTTTATCGTTAATTTTTTTATCAACAGCCATAACTTTTCTCCTTAATTTTTTGTGTTTACTTATATATATTACTGAAATATTATACTAAATACTGTATGATAAATCAAGAAAAAGTCGTAAATTATACCATAAATCAGACTGTTTTGCCCCTCTTTTGAAAAAACTGAAAAAAATGCTTGCATTTTGTGTTACTTTCTGTTATTATATTTGCGTTGTAAATAATTAAGGAGGTGTTCGCAAATGGCTAAATGTGAATACTGTGGTAAGGAAATGTCCTTCGGTATTAAGGTATCACACTCACACAGAAGATCAAACAGAACTTGGAAACCTAACATCAAAAGAGTTAAGGCTGTAGTAAATGGCTCTCCTAAGAGAGTATATGTTTGCACAAGATGCCTTCGTTCAGGTAAGGTTGAAAGAGCGTAATTATGAAAGTAAAGCCGTCATTTATTGACGGTTTATTTTTTATTTTACACAGATTTAACACAAACTGAATATTTGTCAAATTATATGGTCGTATATTTAACACGAGGTGAATAATATATGACTATTTTTAATTTATTGACATTTATAGGCGGTCTTGCAATGTTCCTGTTCGGAATGAGTTATATGGGAACGAGTCTTGAAAAGATCGGCGGCGGAAAATTCGAAAGCGTTCTGGAAAAAATGACGAATAACAGATTAAAAGGCGTTTTGCTCGGTGCGGGAATTACCGCAATAATTCAGTCTTCCAGTGCCGTTACGGTTATGGCTGTCGGTTTCGTTAATTCGGGAATTATGGGATTGCACCAGGTAATCGGAATTATAATGGGTGCTAATATCGGCACAACGATTACAGCTTGGATTTTATCACTTACAAACATCAGTTCAACAAACATTATACTAAGTATGTTTAAGCCAACATCATTTACACCGATTCTTGCGGTTATCGGAGTTATAATGTTTATGGCGAGTAAAAAGGATAAAGTAAAAGATATAGGCTCAATACTCCTTGGCTTTTCGGTTTTGATTTTCGGTATGACAACTATGACAACCGCCGTAGAGCCACTCAAAGAAGTAAAGGCTTTTACAGATTTACTTACTATGTTTTCAAATCCTTTGCTCGGCGTATTATTCGGTGCTGTGCTTACTGCGATTATTCAGTCTTCGTCTGCATCGGTAGGTATACTCCAAGCACTTGCGATTACCGGAAGCATAAGCGTATCAACCGCATTTCCGATTATTTTGGGACAAAATATCGGAACCTGCATTACCGCTATTCTCTCATCTATCGGTGCAAACAAGAATGCAAAGAGAACGGCAGTCGTTCACCTATTATTTAACGTAATCGGCGTCGGCTTGGCTATGACACTGTTTTATAGTGCGAATGCAATATTCAAATTTTCTTTCTACAACGATACGGCAAATGCTGCAAACATAGCTGTTATGCATACTTTATTTAATGTGTTTGCAACCGTTGTTCTCTTCCCTTTTGCCACACAGATAGAAAAACTGGCTTGCTTAATTGTGCCGGATTCAAAAAAAGAAAAAGAGAATGGTCTTGTTGATGAAAAATTTCTTATGACTCCGTCTTATGCACTCGATAAGGTAAAGGAAAAATGCGACAAAATGGGTATGCTTGCCCAGACAAATGTAGAACTTTGCCTTGACATACTGAAAAAATATTCGCATAATAAAGATGAGATAATAAGTAAAAATGAAAAGAAACTCGATAAGTACGAAGACGAACTCGAAACCTATCTTGTAAAAATAAATTCAATGGATATGAGTAATTATGATTCAATCAGACTTTCAAAACTCAGCCACTCAATCAGTAATTTTGAACGTATCGGTGATTACGGTGCAAATATTCTTAAGATAAAAAGAAGAATGCACGATAAGGATATTCACTTTACAAGAGACGCAAATGACGAACTTAATGTTATGGGCAGAGCAGTAAAGGAAATCGTTGAAAAATCAATCAACGCTTTCATAACGGACGATATAGATGCGGCACGGGAAATCGAACCGCTCGAGCAAGTAATAGATAACCTGAAAAACGAACTTAGAGCAAAGCATGCAAAGAGACTTCAAAACAATGAATGCACAATAGAAAACGGAATGATATTTTTTGATATAATCAATTCATACGAAAGAATCGCTGACCATTGCTCAAATTTGGCGGTATGTATAATTGAACTTTCTAAAGGCAGCTATCAAACACACGCATATCTCAAGAGCGTTAAGAGCAGTAATAATAAATCATTTATGGAACTGTTTGAGGAATATTTGCATAAATATAAGGTGAATTAAAATGAATAAATTGATTTATATAGTTGAAGATGACACGGCAATTAAAGAACTCGAAAGTTATGCCCTGATTAATTCCGAGTTTTCGGTGGAGGGTTTCGAGAGAGGAAAAGAACTTTTTGACGCTTTGACTATGAAAATCCCTGCACTGATTCTGCTTGACATAATGCTCCCCGATGAGGACGGCATACATATACTTAAAAAGATAAGAAGCACAATGGCATACAGGGATATACCCATTATTATGGTAACGGCTAAAACCACGGAAATAGATGCCGTAAAGGGTCTTGATATGGGGGCTGATGATTATATAACAAAGCCGTTCGGTGTTATGGAACTTGTCAGCAGAGTTAAAGCTGTACTCAGAAGAACTCAGAAGGTGGAGCATCAGCAAATTTTAATTTACAAAAATATTGTAATTGACGAAGCACAGCATAAGGTTTTTGTTGACGACGAGGAAATTGAACTCACATATAAGGAATACGAGGTGCTCAAATTACTCATTATCAATAAAGGCATTGTCCTTACCCGTGATAAAATTATGGAAAGTATTTGGGGCTATGATTTTGAGCAAGGAAACAGAACCGTAGATGTTCATATCCAATCCCTGAGAAAAAAAGTAAAAAGTGCAGGTGTCCATATTAAAACGATAAGAAATGTCGGATATAAGGTGGGTGACTGATATGATTAACAAAACATTTTCTAAAATTTTAACTCTCGGTTTGAGCATTGTGATTATAACAAGCGTGCTTACCACGTTTGTGTTCTATAAAAATTATGAGCAGCAGGAAAAAAAGAATTTACAGTCAACAGCGCAGATAGTAGCCTCAGAAATGGATAGTAATGATGACTATTCCTATATTTCAAGCCTTAATGAAAAAAACATAAGAATAACTCTGATTGACCACAATGGCAAAGTTCTCTCGGACAGTCTGGAGGACGCCGAAAAGATGGAATCTCACGCCGACAGACCGGAGTTCAAAGAGGCTCTTGAAACCGGAGAAGGTTCTGTAATAAGAAAGTCCTCCACCGTAGATAAAACCACATTTTATTATGCTGTTATGTTAGGTAACGGAAATGTTATGAGAATCGCCTCTTCAAGCGACAGCGTATATTATGCATTCTACAAAGCATTGATTTTTATTGCCATAATTATGCTTGCGGTTATGCTGATTTCGCTAGCGATGAGTTTCGTTATAACAAAAAGTATAGTTAAACCTGTTGTTGAACTCGGTCAAAATCTTGATAATATAGATAACTTTAAGACATATGATGAGCTTCAGCCGTTTGTTGATTCGATAAAAAAGCAAAACGAAAGAAAGAAACAACTCGATAAGCAAAAGAAAGAATTTACGGCAAACATCTCACACGAACTTAAAACTCCCCTCACCTCTATCGCAGGCTATGCCGAACTGATAGAAAATGGAATTGCTAAGCCCGAGGATGTAAAGCCGTTTGCAGGAACAATAAGAAAGCAAGCACTCCGCCTCGTATCGCTCACGGAGGATATTATTCAACTCTCACAACTTGACGAAATGAAAGATGACGAGGACGCCTTTGAAAGTGTCGAATTATCTGATATTGCAGAAAGATGTGTTCAAGCTCTTGAAATGAACGCAAGGTCTAAAAATGTAAAACTTATTCAAAAATGCGCCCCTTGCAGAGTTTACGGCAATCCGTCGCTTTTGGAAGAAATGGTTTACAACCTTATAGACAACGCAATAAGATATAATAAAGAAAACGGCGAAGTGACCGTATCAACTGCTACAAGCGAAAATAAGGCGTTTTTAACAGTAGAAGATACCGGTATCGGAATACCTAAAAAATACCAATCCAGGATATTTGAACGCTTTTTCAGAGTTGATAAATCCAGAAGCAAGGAAACCGGAGGCACAGGACTCGGTCTTGCGATAGTAAAACACATAGTCCAAACACATAACGCAACAATTAATCTTTACAGCGTAGAAGATGTCGGAACAACAATTCAAATTGAATTTCAAAAATAACAAAAATATAAAAGCGGCAGATTTTTCAATAATAATCTGCCGCTTTTAATTATGCAATTTTTATTTTTTTAAGAGTTGTTGCATTTTGAAATAAACATTATTAAGGTTCATTTCAAAATCTTGCTTCTCTTTTTGTCTGAGAGATTGAAGAATTGTACCCGAGAAGAAAGTCTGAATTGCAACCACAGAAAGAAATCCGCAGCTTAAAAGTGTCGGAATCTTAGGAACCAGTCCTGTTTTTGAATATGTTACCAAAATCGGAATAAAGAATGCAAGTGCGATTATAAGAAGCAAAAGCGAAATAATGCCGAAAAACTGGAACGGCTTATATGACTTAAAGAGTCTTGCGATTGTTTTGAGCACCTTGATTCCGTCTGAAACAGTGTTGAGTTTTGACTCACTTCCCTGCGGTCTGTCTCTGTACTGAATGACAACATTACCTACTGACATATTCTTGTCAACTGCGTGTATCGTCATTTCGGTCTCGATTTCAAAACCTTTTGAAAGAACAGGAAATGTTTTTACAAACTGATAGGAAAATGCACGGTATCCCGTCATAATATCCTTAATCTCACTCTTGAAGAGGAAGTTAATGCTTTTTCTTACAATGTCGTTACCGAAGTTGTGAAACGGTCTCTTGTTTTCCTCAAAATATGTTGAGGAAAGTCTGTCGCCTACAACCATATCACAGCCCTTATTAAGAACCATATCCACCATTTCCGGTGCTGATTCAGCCGGATAGGTATCGTCGCCGTCTGTCATAATATAACACTCGGCGTCTATTTCTCTGAACATTCTTCTGATAACATTACCCTTACCCTGCTTATATTCATGTCTTACGACAGCCCCTGCCTCTTTTGCAATCTTTGCGGTATCGTCGCTTGAATTATTATCATAAACATAAATAACAGCCTCGGGCAGAGTGGTCTTAAAGTCCTCTACTACCTTTTTGATGGTAACAGCCTCATTATAGCACGGGATTAAAACAGCTATTTTATCCATTATTTATTCTCCTTTTTGAGTTTTTTCTTATTACGTCCGGGACTGCTTTTCTCTGTCATTGTAATAAACAAAGAGAAAGCAGAAGCGGCAATCATTGGCAAAGCATATCGTGTGTAAGCAACCGGAGAAACAAAGCAAATCAAATAGTTCGCAAACATAACGGTGTTTACAACAAGTGATTTCTTCTTTCTCTTTGCTATACCATAGATTAGCATAAACAGGTAAAGCCAAGTATAACTGCCCATTTCTACAAAAATATCAGATACGGGATTAGACTTAAATGCTTCCGTTACGGTAGAAACAAGTCGTCTTCCTGAGGCAACACCTGCCTTTGTATTCCATTTCGGCAATACTTTATCGAGCCTCAACTGTCCCCTCTTTTGAGAGGAATAAACGGTAAAGGTGTCTACCGAATTAAACGAGAACCACGAATAATGCAAATTAAGATATGCTTCAAAATATGAATCGGGATGAGTTTTTAACTGCTTAAACCAAACCTTAAAATATTTTGCCAAGTCCTCGTTTGTTGAGTATTTATTATACTCATTCTTAACTGAATCGGCAACTGTCGGGTGATATGCTTTCGCCATATCCTCCAAAGAGTCAAACGAAAGAACATCCAATATTGCTTCTTCATCTTCCTTTGAAACATCGTCGGGATATTCTTTGACATATCTTGCAGTCTGCTGAAAAGGAACGGAAAGAAGTTCTCTCCTGCTTCCCGGAGTAATTTGAAAATGAGGACAGATGATGTTGATAAATCCGATTTGAAATACAAGTACTGCAACAACTACGGTTGACGCCATCTTTGCAAATTTCTTTTTATCGGATTTTGCAAGAACTATGACAGCAACAACAATAAGAATTGCAAGAATATATATTCCGTTATTTCTCAGAAGCATCATCAGCATACATTCAACGAAAAGAAGAATATATGAACTCGGCTTCGATTTAGCACTGTCAAGAACTTCATACAGACTGAGCATAGCAAGCAGCGTAACAGCCGTAAACGGTACATCCTTAACTATTGTGCACGCAAAATCGGCAAGGAGCGGATTGAGCGCAAAAAACAGAACTTCAAATACGATAAAACCTTTCTTTGCTTTACGCTTTTTGGTAAAGACAATCGTATAAGAAAAAACTGCGGCAAGGAAAATGCACTGAAGAACGGTGTAAATATAAAATGCCGTCTCGTATGAGCCGATAGTTTTACCGAGTTTGCAGAACAGTCCGAGTATTTCTGTATAAAACACTGGATGATGATTGTTTATAATCATATCGGGATTGATTAAAACAATCGTATTTTGCGTCCAGCACATACTCTTATTGCCGTAAATTTGGGCAATTTCGTCAATAGCGTCGTGAGTAATTGTACCGGGATAAAGCAGAATAATATACGGCAGCCAGCAAATCAGAATAATCAAAAGATAAACAAAGAAGTCTTTTTTATAATTCTTTTTTGACAATCCGTTTGTTGTAAGAGAAAATTTCGGCGAATTGATATAATTCAAAATATATGCCAAAACAGTATAAAGGAGTATTCCCATACCGAATATTTTTGCTACGGCAACAGCAACGGCACATTCGCCTCCAAACACAAGGTCCCAACTTGATACCGCACGGTAACTGTCGCAAAGCATTAGCATAAATACTGCAAACTGAGAGAAGATGAACAAAGCAATTTTTTCTCCTCTTTTTGCCTTGAAATATTCTCTCTTATTGTAAAAGTAGAATATTGCAACAAAAATGAAAACAGCGTAAACATTAAAGTCCTTTACAGCATATATAAAATGAATAATCATTCTATAAAGCGGAATCGAGAACAATTTATACTGTGAAACGTCCTTTGGCAAAGTGCTGATTCCGAGGTTCAGATAAAATGCACCGGTTGTTATAAAAGCACCGATAAAAGCAAAAGCCGTCTTATGCTTTCTTACAAAAGCAGCCATTGTGGTAAAGCAATCCCCTACTGTAATATTTTTATCGCCATCATTTTTGAAAACAAACAGTTTTGAAAAAATATAATTAAGGATAATAACAACAACGGATATTAATATTTTTGAATAAAATCCGTCTGAAAACAGGAAATCAACAGATTTGAGCGGAGTCCTTTTCAACACGGCAAAGCATACATCGTCAGTTCCGAGTTTTGACAACACGGGGACTCCGATAATTTCAACTATACCTGTTACGATTCTTGATGAAAAGAACGAAGCAAGTTCTTTAAGAAAAATATCAGGCTTCCAAGATTTGGATTCAAATACCCAGAGTTTGTTTGTTACAAAAGCAAATATAACGGCACAAAGCCAACTGAGACAGTTCGCCGTAAATACTCTGGCATCCTTTGAAGCCAAGTCAGCCGAATTAAACAGTTTGATAAATATAATATATGAACCCCAGCTTACTATGGTTGAAAGTACGCCGAAAAACACATAGGTTATAATTTCCTTATACTTATGAAAAAGTTTTTTCAAGAAATGAATCACCTCGATTATGACAAAATAAACATTTTTCTTATACCAAAAAATAACAGCAGTAATAATATATTATTTGAATTACTGCTGTTAAAGATACTCACATAAAAAATATTTTACTCTGCAGACTCAACATCTTTGCTGTAATCAGATTTAAGGTTAATCTGTTTGCTTTCGCTGTCTGCCTTAAATGCCTGTTCGGGATCAAAGTCCTTTTCAGGGAAAATAAGATTGAGTACAATACCTGCGATAGAAGCGCAAGCGAGGGCAGAGAGATTAATTTTTGTTGCGCCGACATTAAATGTTACACCGTTTGAAACGCCGAGTGCAACTACGAGAATTACTGCTGCTATAATAGTGTTGCGAGCTTTTGAAAAATCTACCTTTGCCTCAACTACATTACGAACACCGATAGCGGAAATCATACCGTAAAGTACAAACGAAATACCGCCTACAACTGCTGTCGGAATAGACTCGATAAGTGCTGCAAACTTAGGCGAAAGGCTGAAGAAAATTGCAAAGTAAGCCGCAATTCTTATAACTCTCGGATCATAAACTTTTGAAAGAGCAAGTACGCCTGTGTTTTCGCCGTATGTTGTATTAGCCGGTGCACCGAAAAGTGATGCAATAGATGTGGCAAGTCCGTCACCGAGAAGTGTTCTGTTAAGACCCGGGTCATTTATATAGTTTTTATTACATGTTGCCGAAATAGCGGAAATGTCGCCGATATGTTCCATCATGGTAGCGATGGCAATCGGAACAATGGTAATAATTGCTGAAATAGCAAGTGATTTATCGTGCACTCCGCCGAATACAGTAGATGACCATTCAATAGGATTGCCGATCCAAGGAGCGGCTTTGATTCCCGAAAAGTCAATTGCAAACGATTCTACTCCAAATCCGTTACCTACAATTACAGCAACGAGATATGCACCGATAATACCAAGAAGAATCGGAACAATCTTAATCATGCCCTTACCGAAAATGTTGAACAAAATAACCAGTCCGAGTGCGACAAGCGCAAGCCACCAGTTACTCTTACAGTTGTTAACGGCAGACGGTGCAAGGCCGAGACCGATAGCCATAATGATTGGACCTGTTACTACCGGCGGAAACAGTTTCATAACCTTATTAACGCCTACTGCTCTGATAAAAGCGGCTACGACTACATACAAAAGACCTGCACATGCAACGCCCAGGCATGCATACGGCAGAAGTTCTTTGTTTCCGGTGCCGTCGGCATTAAGCGGAGCAACAGCGAGATAACCGCCGATGAAAGCAAATGATGAACCGAGAAATGCGGGTACCTTAAACTTAGTAAGGCAGTGGAACAAAAGTGTTCCGAGACCTGCAAATAAAAGTGTTGTAGAAATTGAAAGACCTGTGAGAAGCGGAACTGTTACGGTTGCGCCAAACATTGCAAACATATGCTGAAAGCCGAGCACAATCATCTTTGGTGTGCCGAGCTGTCTGGCATCGTAAATTCCGTCTTTACCGATTTTAATTTTAGTTTTTGCCATTGGTTTATTTCTCCTCTTAATAAAATTGCAAATTATTTACTTTGTGCCGAATATTCTGTCACCTGCGTCACCGAGACCCGGAATGATATAGCAGTCGTCATTAAGTTTTTCATCAAGACCTGCGCAATAAATATCAACATCGGGATGAGCGGCTTTAAGAGCCTCGAGACCCTCAGGAGCGGCAATCATACACATAAAGTAAATCTTGCGTGGATTTCTGAGTTTAATCTGTGAAATAGCGTCAATGGCGGATCCGCCTGTTGCAAGCATCGGATCAACTACATAAACGTCTCTTTTATCAATATCCTTAGGGAGCTTACAATAATATTCAACCGGAGCATGAGTCTTCTCGTCACGATATAATCCGATATGACCTACTCTTGCGCTTGGTACCATTTTCAGGCAACCGTCAACCATACCGAGACCTGCACGAAGAATCGGAACGAAAGCAAGTTTTCTGCCTGCAAGTTGTTGACAATGTGCAATACCGCACGGTGTCTTTACATCAACGGTTTCTGTCGGCAAATCTCTTGTTGCCTCGTACATCATAAACATTGAAATTTCGTTTACGAGTTCTCTGAAATCTTTTGTACTTGTTTGCTCATTGCGAAGAATGCTGAGTTTGTGCTGAATTAACGGATGGTCAAAAACCACAACTTTTCTGTCCATTTTTTATTCTCCTTAGACAAAATTATTCAATTACCAACATAATATCAAAAATAGAGGTTCATATCAACATTAATTACACGATTGTAATAAAATAAGAATTAATTTATTTATATAAAACCTTTTTAAGATATTGTCCCGTATATGATTCTTTGACTTTTGCCACTTCTTCGGGAGTTCCGGTCGCAACTACATTACCTCCGCCTATTCCGCCCTCGGGACCAAGGTCGATTATATAATCGGAACATTTAATTACATCCAGATTGTGCTCGATAACGAGAACCGTGTTTCCCGAATCAACAAGCTTATTGAGCACATCAAGAAGTTTTGATACATCGGCTGTATGCAGACCTGTTGTGGGTTCGTCGAGAATATATATTGTTTTACCTGTCGAACGCTTTGCAAGTTCCGTTGCAAGTTTTACTCTCTGCGCCTCACCGCCCGAAAGCGTTGTTGCAGGCTGTCCGAGTTTAACATAGCCGAGACCTACATCAGACAAAGTTTGAAGTTTTCGTGCAATTTTCTGATGTGTCTCAAAAAATACGAGTGCTTCATCAACTGTCATTTCAAGAACATCGTAAATGTTTTTACCTTTGAATTTAACTTCAAGGGTTTCTCTGTTATATCTCATTCCCGAGCAAACTTCGCAAGGTACATAAACATCGGCAAGAAAATGCATTTCAATCTTAACTATACCGTCACCCTGACATGCTTCACATCTTCCGCCTTTTACATTGAATGAAAATCTGTTCGGACCATAGCCTTTTGCTTTTGCATCCGAGGTGGATGCATAAAGTTCCCTTATATCGTTAAATACGCCGGTATATGTTGCAGGATTTGAGCGTGGTGTTCTGCCTATTGGTGATTGGTCTATGTTAATCACCTTGTCGAGAGCGTCAGTTCCTTTTATTGAGAAAAATTTGCCTGTATGTTTTTTCGCATGATTAAGCACATTACACAGATGTTTATAAACTATTTCGTTTACAAATGATGATTTACCCGAGCCGGAAACGCCTGTCACGCAAACAAATTTTCCAAGCGGAATATCAACATCTATATTTTTAAGATTATTTTCCTTAGCACCGTATACGGTGATTTTCTTTGAATTCCCCTTTCGTCTCTTCTCGGGTACGGGAATGCTTCTTTTGCCTGAAAGGTACTGACCTGTAATGCTGTTCGGATTAGCCATTACTTCTTCGGGAGTGCCTGGGGCGATGAGTTCACCGCCGTGAATACCTGCCCCCGGTCCTATATCCACCAAGAAATCCGCCGCTCTCATAGTGTCCTCATCGTGCTCAACAACTATGAGCGTATTTCCTATATCTCTTAAATGTCTCAGCGTATCAAGCAATTTGTCATTATCTCTTTGATGTAAACCTATCGACGGTTCATCGAGTATATAAAGCACACCCATAAGAGAAGAACCTATTTGCGTGGCAAGCCTTATTCTCTGTGCTTCACCGCCCGACAGTGTTGCGGATTCTCTTGCAAGACTGAGATAATCAAGACCTACGGAATTAAGAAATGTAAGTCTCTCTCTTATTTCTTTTATTACAAGATTTCCTATCAGCTTTTCTTTTTCGGTCAGTTTAAGAGAATTAATAAATTCAAGTTCATCGGAAATAGGCATACAGCAAAATTCATAAATGTTCTTACCGCCAACGGTTACGGACATTGCTTCTGCTTTGAGCCTTGAACCTTTACATTCGGAACATTCACAGTCCTGCATAACTTCTTCAATGGCGGCACGGGAGTAATCGGAGCCTGTTTCTTTGTATCTTCGCTGAAGGTTGTTTACTATACCCTCAAACTCGCTCATATATGTTCCGCTGCCGTATGAGGTTACCCTTGTCATCTTCAGTTTTTTGCCGTTTGTTCCGTAAAGTATGGCGTTAATTGCCTCATCGCTGAGCATTTCTATCGGCATATCAAGAGAAAAATTATATTCTTTTGCAAGACCCTCAAGGTACATTCTTGCTATGGAACTTCCCTCTGCGACATTCCATCCGCTCGCTTTAATTGCGCCCTGGTTAATCGACATTTTTTTGTCGGGGATAATCAAATCGGGGTCGATTTCCTTAAATTTGCCCAAGCCGTCGCATTTTTTGCAAGCGCCGAAAGGATTGTTGAATGAAAACATTCTGGGACTCATTTCTTCTATCGAAACACCGTGGTCGGGACAAGCGTAATTAAGCGAAAAAAGTTCTTCGCCGCAACCGATAACATCAAGTAAAAGTAAGCCGTCACTTAACTTTGTAGCAGTTTCAACGCTGTCGGTAAGTCTGGACTTTATGCTTTCTTTAACAATCAATCTGTCAATGACTACTTCTATATTATGTTTTTTGTTTTTCAAGAGTTTAATATCGTCGCTTTCGGCAAGGTCTATGATTTCTCCGTCAATGCGACAGCGAACAAAGCCCTGCTTTTTTATATCTTTCAGTTCTTTAACGAACTCGCCTTTCTTTCCTCTTGCAATCGGTGCCAAAATTTGTATTTTTGTACCCTCATCAAGTTTAAGAATTTTATCCGTTATTTGATCAACCGTTTGTTTTTCTATCTTTTTGCCGCATATCGGACAATGAGCAATACCTATTCTTGCCCAAAGAAGACGCAGATAATCATAAATTTCGGTAACGGTTCCCACTGTTGAACGTGGATTTTTCGAGGTGGTTTTCTGGTCTATTGAAATAGCCGGAGAAAGTCCCTCGATATAATCTACATCGGGTTTGTCCATCTGTCCCAAAAACATTCTTGCATAAGATGAAAGAGACTCGACATATCTTCTCTGACCCTCGGCATATATCGTATCAAAAGCAAGAGAAGATTTGCCCGATCCTGAAAGACCGGTAAAAACAACAAGTTTGTCTCTGGGAATTTCTATATCTATATTTTTTAGATTATGTTCTCTTGCGCCCTTTACTATTATGTTTTTGTTCATATTCAATCCTCATCACTAAGTTCTTTTATCTTATCTCTCAGGAATGCGGCGTGCTCAAATTCGAGCATCTTAGCCGCTTCTTTCATTTCACGTGTAAGTTTATCAATCATAACCGCACGCTCCTTTGCGGTCATACGCTTATTGTGCTCGTCAAACGCCTCTTTCGTTGTAATTTCGATTACATCTCTTACATCTTTTTTAACCGTGGTCGGAGTAATGCCGTGCTTTTCGTTATATTCCTGCTGAATCTTACGGCGTCTGAGCGTTTCGGTAATTGCCCTCTCCATAGACGGCGTAACGGAATCGGCATACATAATAACCTCACCGTTTGCGTTTCTTGCGGCTCTGCCTATGGTTTGAACAAGTGAGGTCTCACTCCTCAAAAATCCTTCTTTATCCGCATCCAAAATCGCAACGAGTGAAACTTCCGGTATGTCAAGTCCTTCACGCAAAAGATTGATACCGACAAGAACATCAAAATTACCCAGCCTTAAATCTCTGATAATCTCCATTCTTTCTATGGTGTCTACATCGTGGTGCATATATCTTACCTTTACGCCGAAGCCCTCGAGATAAGCCGTCAAATCTTCTGCCATTTTTTTTGTAAGAGTTGTAACGAGCAC
>UQPH01000023.1 GCA_900542875.1 uncultured Eubacterium sp.
GCACAGAGGGGATTTATAATCGGTGCGTTTTCCGCATTTGTTTCTAATTTTATTTTCGGTCAGGGTTTTTGGACTCCGTTTCAGATGGTCGCTCTCGGTGCGGTTGGACTCGTGTCCGGAATTATCTTTAAGTATATAGAGGCGAACAGAATAACCCTTTCGCTTGTCGGATTTATACTGGCTTTTGCACTTTACGGAATTATTGTTGATTTTTCCACCGTGATAAGCACTTACGGAAATAATATCGACCTTAACGCAATAATTTCGGTCTATGCCTCGGGTGCGCCGTTCAGCGCAGCATTCGGTCTTTCGACAGCGGTATTTCTATTTATCTTCGGCGAGGGATTCATTAAAAAAATAAATCGTGTTAATATAAAATATAATCTTTTGGGTGATGAAAATGAAAACTAAGATTTTGGTCTCTGCCTGTCTTTTGGGAGAAAACTGTAAGTACAGCGGCGGAAATAATAAAAACGATGAGGTTATTGCTCTGGGCGAGGAATACGACCTTGTGCCTATCTGCCCCGAGTGCTTTGCGGGACTTCCCATTCCCAGAGTTCCGTCCGAGATAAAAGACGGCAGGGTGTATTCAAAAAACGGCGAGGATTTGACAGATAAATTTCTCGAGGGTGCACAGCAGGCTTTATATATAGCAAAGGAATGCAACGCTCCGTGTGCCGTATTGAAGGAAAATTCTCCGTCTTGCGGCTTCGGAAAAATTTATGACGGCAGTTTCAGCGGCAAAAAAATCGACGGCAACGGAATAGCCGCTCAACTCCTTTTCGATAATGAAATTCAAATTTTCGGCGAAAGCCAAATCAGACGCCTGAAAAATTTATATTGAGGTGATAAAATGAAACGGATACTCCTGTTACTTTTATGCGTGGGCGTTATGTTCGGTGCGTTTTCTGCGTGTGCAAAATCAGGCGGTGAGGATTGCACCGCTGTTTCTGACGGTACGGAGGTTTCGACCGATGAAGCGCAGATTAAGGATAACGAAGCAATAGATTTAGTTAAAACTTTTTCAAACGAGAAACTCGGTCTTGATGACGAGACAGCCGACAAATGCTCGTTTTTGGTGCAGAAAAACGGCGAGGTTATCGACGGTGAAAATTATGTAAAAGTCATTGCCGCAGAGAAGAAAGAGACGGATGACGGCACATATACCTTTGATATAAAAGGTGAATACTATATTTCCTTTGACGGCGATACCGTGCTGAAAAAGTTAAACGATAATTATGAAAAATTAGAGAGGTAAATAAAATGACAGAAAGAGAAAGAATGGACAAGGGGCTCGTTTATGACTGCTCTTCTGCGGAAATTATGACCGAGCAGACTAAGCATGTGGGATATATGAAAGAATATAACACCCTCGGCTTGGGAAATGAAAAGCGAATGGAGGAACTTTTGCATATCATGCTTGCAGAGGTAGGCGAGAACACGTACATTCAGCCGCCGTTTTATGCTAATTGGGGCGGTCATCATGTGCATCTGGGCAAATGGGTTTATGTTAATTTTAACGGCACATTCGTTGATGACGGAAATATTTATGTAGGCGATTATACTATGATAGGACCCAATGTTACCATAGCTACCGCAGGTCATCCGATTTATCCGCCGCTCAGAGAAAAACAACTTCAGTATAACGCCGATGTTCATATAGGCAAAAATGTATGGCTCGGAGCAGGTGTTGTTGTTTGCCCCGGTGTTACGATAGGTGATAACAGCGTAATCGGAGCAGGTTCCGTGGTTACAAAGGACATACCCGATAATGTTGTTGCTTACGGTAATCCGTGCAGGGTTGCCCGTGAGATAAACGAACACGATAAAGAATATTATTTTAAGGATAAAAAGATAGATTTACCGCTCGAATAAAATAAAAGAACCGACCGAGGAATTGTGATTTTTTCAACGGTCGGTTTCATTTTTATGCTTTTATTTTATAAATGCCTTGCCCTGTTCGAGATAAATTCTTTGATGTTCATACCGCACATTCATGGTCAGTCATCTTGATAAATTATTTTGAATTTTTTTTACAGTCAAAATATATTTTAATTTTTTGCTTTTTTTCGTCCGGTGAATATCGAAACTCCGAAAATTACCAAAAGCAGAAGTGCGGCGAATGCCATCCACGCTACTCTTGTGCCGGTCGGCTGAACGGCGAAGAAATCGTAGTAGCCCTTTAGATAAACTATCGTGACTATTATGGGCAGGATATACTGCATATAAACTCTTGCCCATTTCGGAAACATAATGCCCTCGCCGGCATTTGCTTCTTTTAGGAAGTTTTCAAATCCCCATCCGTTTTTGCGAACACAGAACATAACGAACAGCAGACTGCCCAGCGGCAGGAGATTGTAGGAAACTATGAAGTCTTCCAAATCCATTATAGTGGTTCCGCTGCCGAGAAGTTGAATTTTTGACAGCAGGTTAAATCCGAGAATTGCAGGGATAGAAATTAAAGTTATAATGATGAAGTTTACGCCTACGGATTTCTTTCTTGACCAGTCGTTCATATCCATAAATGCGGCGATAAGATTTTCAAATACCGCAATAATGGTTGAAAGAGCGGCAAATGACATAAAGATAAAGAACATCGTGCCCCAAATTCTTCCGCCTGCCATTTGGTTAAACAGATTGGGCAGTGTGATGAAAAGAAGCGACGGACCGCTGTCGGGCTGAACCCCGAAAGCAAAGCAAGCAGGAATGATTATAAAGCCTGCCATAAGTGCAACAAAGGTGTCGAGCACCATTACGCTGATTGCTTCCCCGCCCAGACGCTTTTCTTTGGTGAGATAACTGCCGAAGATTTCCATAGCGCCTATGCCGAGACTCAGCGTAAAGAATGCGTGACTCATTGCGGCAAATACAGCCGTACCGAAGCCCTGCTTTTTTACATCGTTGAAATCGGGAACGAGATAAAACTTAAAGCCCTCTCCCGCATTCGGAAGCGTTGCCGAATGAATTGCCAGCACTATCATAAGTATTACAAGAAGCGACATCATAACTTTTGTTATTTTTTCCACTCCGTTTTTAAGACCGAGACCGCAAACGCAAAACGACAGCACTATTGCTATAAATGCCCAAATCCCCATCGTTACGGGTTGATTGAGCATAGCGGAAAATGCCGCACCCACTTCGTCTACCGATAATCCCGACAGTTTTCCCGTGGCTTCGAGGTATGCATAATACAGCATCCATCCGCCTACCATAGTGTAAAAGGACATCAGCAGAAAACTGCCTATAATGCTTATCCATTTAAGTCTGTGCCATTTTGTGCCCTTGGGTTCGAGCTTTTCAAAAGCTCTGCCCATACCGTATCCGCTTCCTCTGCCGACAGCAAATTCCGATACCAAAATCGGAAAGCCGAGCAGAATAAGAAATATAAGATACATTACGATAAATGCCGCACCGCCGTATTGACCGCAGATGTAAGGAAATTTCCATACGTTTCCTATACCCACCGCACAGCCGGCGGCAACCAGAATAAAGCCCAATCGTGAGGCAAAAGTTTCTCTTTCTCTCATAAAACCCTCTCTTTTTCAACGGATATTGTAAATATATTTTTAATTACAGTGTATTATATATAATATCAAACACTTTAATTCGGGTCAAGGGTGATTTGAAACTCTTGATTTTTCGGCTTAATGTGGTAATATTAAAATACAGTTATTTTCTTTCGGAGGTCGATATGAATATTAATGATGTAATCGGCGGATTTAAGGTAGTAAATAAACGCTCGTTTGATGAACTTAAAGGCACTGCCGTGGAGATGCTTCACGAAAAATCGGGAGCAAGGCTCCTTTGGCTTGACAGAAACGATGTCAATAAAACATTCTCGATTTCTTTCAGAACCGTGCCGAGTGACGATACGGGTATTTTTCATATTTTGGAGCACAGCGTTTTATGTGGCTCGAAAAAATATCCCGTTAAAGAGCCGTTTGTAGAACTGATAAAAAACAGTATGAACACCTTTTTGAACGCTCTTACTTTCAGTGATAAGACAATGTATCCTATTTCGTCAAAGAACGATAAGGATTTCTTTAACCTTATGGATGTGTATTTGGACGCCGTGTTTAATCCGGCTATTTATACCAGACCCGAAATTTTTTATCAGGAAGGCTGGCATTATGAATTTGACGAAAACGGCAATGTAAGTTATAAGGGCGTTGTGTTTAACGAGATGAAGGGCGTTTATGCCGACGCCGATTCCGTTAAGGAAATTGAACTTTGTCGCAGACTGTTTCCCAATACTTGTTACGGTTGCGAGTCGGGCGGCTATCCGGCGTCTATTCCCACTCTTTCTTATGAGCAATTTATTAACGGACATAAAAAATATTATCACCCGTCAAATTCTTATATCATTCTCGACGGTGCACTTGATATAGAAAAGGTGTGCGAGCATATCGACAGCGAATATTTGAGTAAATTCAACAGAATCGAGCCGTGCAAAATGCCCGATTGGCAGTCTCCCGTTATTAACGAGGGCGACACCGTTTACTTTGAACAGTCAAAAGATATGCCGCTGGAAAATCAGTCGTCTGTCGTAAGAGGTTTCGCACTCGGTAAATTTGACGAAAAAGAAAAAATTTACGCCGCAAACATAATCGCTTCCGTTCTTGCAAAGAATAATCAGTCTTATCTTACAAAGGCACTTATGGCTGAGGGATTTTGTGAAGATGTAAGCGTTAGGGTGGTTGACGGAATTTATCAGCCGTATGTTGTCCTTGATGTAAAAAATGTTGACGGCAAAAGGGCAGATGAAATTGCAAAGAAAACCGATGCCCTCTTGTCAAAACTTTGTGACGAGGGCATAGACAAAAAGGAACTTGAAGCGGCGATTTCAAATCTTGAATTTCAAATTAAGGAAAAGGACTTCGGTTATCCCAGAGGTCTTTACTACGCAATGACTTCGCTTGAAACATGGCTTTATGACGGTGACGCAGTGGCTAATGTTATAACCGGCGATGTCTTTGACGTTCTTCGCAGTAAGGCAAAGGACGGATATTTTGAAAAACTTATTTTCGAGATTTTCTTAAATAACAACCACAGAGCGAGCGTTGTTATGATGCCGTCATATACCGTCGGCGATGACGAGAGAGCGGCGGAGCAGGAGAGAATAGACTCCGCAGTTTCAAAATGGAGCGATGATGAAAAACAGTCCTATAAGGACAGACAAAAGAAACTTTTGGAGTGGCAGTCATCGGTGGATTCTCCCGAGAATTTGGCAAAAATTCCGATGATTTCCGTCAGCGATATTGATGTTGAACCCGAGCATATTCCGTTTGAATTTAATGACGGAATAATTAAGCATAATATCCAAACAGACGGCATCGTTTACGCAGATATGTTTTTTGACATTACGGGAGTAAGCGTTGATGATTTGCCTCGTATTGCTTTGCTCACTTCTCTTTTGGGCGAACTTGATACCGAAAAGCACAGCGCAAAGGAACTTAAAACCGAACTGCTTTCAAAGTGCGGCGGCTTGAATTTTAATGTTTTGCCTGTTTGCTTTTACAATTCGCCCGACAGCGGCGTTATTAAACTTCAGGTAACCTTTGCTTGCCTTAACAGATATTTTGACGATATGCTGGTACTTGTTCGTGAAATTATTACTTCCACCTCGTTTGATGATACCGATGCTGTTATGGATATTGTTAAGCAGACGAGCAGATATTTATATCAGTCGATAGTTTCCTACGGCTCTCTTATCGCTAAGCAAAGAGCGCTTATGAGTGCCTCGTTTGATATGGTATGCCTCGAAAACACAACAGGTTATTCTTATTATAAATGGCTCAAGGAGCAGGAAAAGACTCCGATTGATTTTACCTCTCTTTCGGATTGGTGCAAAAAAATATTCGGCTTTGATAATCTTATTTTCAGCATTGCAAACGATAATACCGATTTGCTTTTAAGCGGCGTAAAAGAATTTGTTTCCTCGCTCGGCAGTTCGGATATTTCCAATAATCTAAAAATTAAGCCGACGGAAAAGAAAAATGACGCAATCATTATTCCAGGCGACATTGCTTTTTCGGGAATGGGCGCAAAACTCGATAACGCATACAGCGGCGTTTCCTGCCTGGCTTGCCATATCGCAACATATGATTATCTGTGGAACGAGGTCAGAGTAAAAGGCGGCGCATACGGTTGCGGAGTAAGAGTAAATACTAACGGTACATTCGGTGCAAATTCTTTTCGTGACCCTAATGCAGTTCAGTCGGTAAAGATTTTTCACGGTATGGGCGAATATTTGACGGAACTCTCAGAGAGCGACAAATCGCTCAGCGGTTTCATCATCGGAGCAATGTCCGGTCAAAATCCGCTTTTGACTCCCAAGAGTGCCGCAGATGTCTCGAATATGAATTATTTCAGAAAAATCACCGAGGAACAAAGACGTCAAATCCGCTGTGATATTGTTAACGCCACGAAACAAGATATAGCGGACTTTGCAGAGAAACTCACCGATGCAAGCAAAGACGCTCCGTTTTGCATTATCGGCAGTGAAAATCAGGTAAAGAAAGCCGAGAGCGAACTTGATGAGATCTATTCATTGTAAAATTTTATAATTTTTATATCGAAATGCGTTAAATGTTTGTTGAATACATTTGGCGCATTTTTTGCTTGCTATTGACTTATTAAAGAAAATTTATTATAATATTGCTCATAGGTTTTTTAATCTATCGACTTTAATTATAGGAAGGACAATGAAAATGAAAAAATCAATTAAAAGAGTTCTTGCTCTTGTACTTGCCGTTTTGACTGTTGCCGTTGCATTTGCAGGTTGTTCGTCAAACGGTAAAAAGGATGAAGGCAAAACTAAGTATGTTATTGCTACGGATACTGTATTTAAGCCGTTCGAGTACACCGACGCTTCGGGTAACTTCGTGGGTATCGATGTTGATATTCTTGCAGCTATCGCAGAGGATCAGGGCTTTGAGTATGAACTTAAGTCACTCGGCTGGGACGCATCAATCGCAGCATGTAAGTCGGGTCAGGCAGATGCTATGATTGCAGGTGCATCTATTACTGACCAGCGCAAGAACGAGGGTTGGATTTTCTCCGACTCGTACTATACAGCAACTCAGTGCGTAGCAGTTGCAACAAACAGCACCGTTAATTCACTTGACGGTATTAAGGGTGCCAACATAGCTGTTAAGACAGGTACACAGGGCGCAACTTATGCAGAGTCTCTTAAGGACGAATACAACCTCAATCTTACATATTTTGAGGACAGTCCGACAATGTATCAGGCTGTTACAGGCGGTCAGTGTGCCGCTTGCTTTGAGGACACTCCGATTATGGCTGCTTCCATTAAGGACGGCGGTCTCGACATGAGAATTGTTGACGGCTCTGAGAATGACGGTTCAGGCTACGGCATGGCTGTATTCAGCTCTGACAAGCAGGAACTTCTTGACAAATTTAACGCAGGTCTTAAGAATATTAAGGCTAACGGTAAATATGACGAGATTATTGCTAAGTATCTCGGCTGATATACCTTAAAAAAATTTCTGTTAAGTTCGCCACCGCCGATAAGCTGGTGGCGTTCTTGTTGAGTTAATGTGATGTAATTCAACGACGAGAGGAGCTTTATCCAATGCAACAAATTATCGAAACATACGGAAATTTACTGCTTGCGGCAATGGGTAAAACGCTTACTTTGGCATTGTGCGGTCTGTTTTTTGCGTGCATAATCGGTCTTATCTTCGGTATTTTATCCGTGCTTAAAAGTAAGATTTGTAATGCAATTTACAGAATATTTGTCGATGTAATTCGTGGCGTACCTATGATTGTCCTCGCTTTCTTTGTTTATTTCGGCGTTCCGTATATTATCAATAAATCATCACCGTCGGCTTCGTTTACGCTAACCGCTCTTCAGGCGGGTACCATATGCTTGTCTCTTAATTGCGGTGCCTATATGGCAGAGATAATCCGTGCGGGTATTCAGTCTGTTGATGTAGGACAGATGGAGGCTGCAAGAAGTCTCGGTATGTCTTATGGCAAGGCTATGCGAAAGGTTGTTTTGCCCCAAGCCGTCAGAACGATGATTCCTTCTATTATCAATCAGTTTATCATTACTCTTAAGGATACTTCCATCCTTTCCGTTATCGGATTTCCGGAACTCGTTAATACGGCGAAGAACGCTGTTGCCATTACAGGCAAGGTGTTCGAGGTTTGGATTGTTGTAGCCGTTATGTATTTGATTATTATAACTCTGCTTTCCTATGCAGCAAAAATTCTTGAAAGGAGATTGAATCGTGGCCGTAAATTATGATAATGTAAAAATTCATGTTTCTCACCTTCAAAAATCCTTTGGTAAGCAGGAAGTATTAAAGGATATTACCACCGATATTTATGAGGGCGAAGTTGTTGTTGTTCTTGGTCCGTCGGGTTGCGGTAAGTCCACATTTCTCAGATGCATAAATCGTCTTGAGGATATTACGGGCGGCGAAGTTGTTGTCGACGGCAACCATATGGACGATAAAAAGATAGATATTAATAAGGCAAGAGAAAATGTAGGAATGGTGTTCCAACACTTTAATCTTTTTAATAATCTTAATGTAATAGATAACCTTACTCTTGCGCCTATTCAGGTAAAGAAGATGAAAAAGGACGAGGCTGAGAAACTTGCTATGGAAATGCTTGCAAAGGTAGGCTTGCAGGAAAAGGCTCACGAGTATCCGGCTATGCTTTCGGGCGGTCAAAAACAGCGTGTGGCTATTGCAAGAGCACTTTGTATGAACCCCGATATTATGCTTTTTGACGAGCCGACCTCTGCACTTGACCCCGAAATGGTAGGCGAGGTTCTCGGCGTTATGCGTGAACTTGCCGCAGAGGGTATGACCATGGTTATCGTTACTCACGAAATCGGTTTTGCCCGTGAGGTTGCAAACAGAGTTTTGTTTATTTATGACGGCAAAATTCTTGAGGAGGGTACTCCGCAGGAGGTTATTTACAACCCTCAGCAGAGCAGAGCAAAGGACTTTTTCGATAAGGTATTGTGATTAATATTTTTAATGCCGGGATTATGTCTCGGCATTTTTTAGAGTCGATTATAAATTCTTCGGTGTTTTATATATGAGATTAAAAAAGATTGTATCGTCGCTGTTGCTTGTGATTATTTCTGCCGCATGGGGCGGCTCGTTCGTTGCCCAAACTAAGGGCGGAAATATTGTCGGACCGTTTTCTTTTGGATTTTTAAGGTTTTTCGTTGCAGGAATAGCAATACTGCCGCTCATAAATTTAATTGATAAAAAAAGTACAATTACACAGGTAAAAGTAACTCGCAGAAAAAAAGACTTAGTATCCGGCGGTCTGCTTTGCGGACTGTTTCTTGCGGGTACTTCGGCTTTTCAACAGCTTGGTCTTGCTATGGGAACTTCATCGGGCAAGGCGGGATTTTTGACTTCTTGCAATGTTATTTTTGTTGCGCTGATCGGTTTGCTTTTTAATGAGAAAGTAAGAGCAAATGTTTGGCTGGGGGTGGGCATAACCGTTTTCGGTTTGTATTTTCTTTGCATTAACGGAGATTTTAATGTTATGCTCAGCGATTTGCTTGTGCTTATTTGCTCCGTTATGAACGCGGCCAGAATAATTGCGGTGGACAGGTATATGAATAAAGCAGACACCGCAAAACTTGCTTGCGTTCAGTTTTTTTCTGCATCTGCTATACTCGCCGTTTTGGCGGCGTTGTTCGAGATTGACAGCCTCTCTTCGTGGTGGCACACGGTTAATCAAAGCACTGTATGGCTTTCTGTTCTTTATGCCGGAGTGATTGCCGGAGCATTCGCCTTTACTGTTCAAATCGTTGCTCAAAAAAATGTAAACGCCACCGTTTCATCTATTCTTATGAGCACCGAGTCGGTGTTTTCTGTAATTGCAGGATGTCTTATTATGCACGAGGTTTTGACTTTCAGGGAGATTATCGGCTGTGTTGCGATATTTATTGCGATAATCGTAGCCCAATTACCCTCAAAGGATAAGAAAACTGCCGCAAAATCTTAATAAATAATCGTAAAATGACTGTTTTTTGTGATAATCAAGAGACAGTCATTTTTTGTTGTTTTACATACTTTACACACCAATGTGAAAAAAATTCACATTTTTTGTTAAAAACTCTTGCACTTTGGTTTTGTTTATGGTAATATGTGGATGAAATGTGAAGAATATTCACATATAATTATACAAAAGGAGAACATTTGTTATGAACAATCAAATGACAGTATTAATTGCGGACGAATCCGCAGATTTCGGAAAAGCGTGTCAAAGAGAACTGAAGCAGGTCGGCTTTGATGTTGTTGCTGTTAAAAAGGACGGCAGAAGAGTTATTGACGCTCTGGAAACAAAGCATTTTGACGCTGTGCTTATGGACGTTTTTATGAGCGGGCTTGACGGTATCGAGGTTCTTGAGTACATAAAAGACAGCCTTAGCGAGCCGCGATAGTTATGGTGTTTTCATCGGTTGACAGCGCAGAGTTTGAAAACCGTATTATTTCTGCCGGTGCGGATTATTATTTTCTCAAACCGATTGAACCTAAAACGGTTGCAAAGAGACTGGAGAACCTCTCTAACTGGAAAAGAGAAAGGTCAAAGACTCTCAGCGTTGCCAGAGATACCGAACTGGTTATATCCGATATTATGCGCCAAATCGGAGTTCCTGCTCATATTAAGGGCTATCAGTATCTGAGAACTGCCATTGATTTGTGCATTAATGACAGCGAAATGCTCGAATCGGTTACAAAATTGCTTTATCCGACAGTTGCAAAGATGTATTCCACTACTTCCTCGAGAGTCGAAAGAGCAATTCGCCATGCCATCGAGGTTGCATGGGACAGAGGGGATGTTGATGTTTTGTCCTCATACTTTGGCTACACCATTCAGTCCGACAGAGGCAAGCCGACAAACAGCGAGTTTATCGCCATGATAAGCGACAGAATCAAACTTTCCATGACTAACGGTCAGGTAATTTAACTGTTGCAAATTTTTTGATTTATAGTATAATTGTCAGCGAAAGAGGTAGTATATATGAAACTGATAATTATACGCCACGGCGATCCCGATTACTCCATTGATTCTCTCACAGAAAAGGGGTGGAGAGAGGCGGAGCTTTTGTCCGAAAGAATCAGCCGTCTTGATGTAAAGGCTTTTTACTGTTCACCGCTCGGCAGAGCAAGGGATACGGCGTCCTTGACGCTTAAAAAGATGAACAGGAAAGCAAAAACCTTAAATTGGCTCAGAGAATTTGAGGGCAGAGTATCAATTAACGGCGAGATGAAACGTGCTTGGGACAGACTTCCCCGTGAGTGGACGGATAACGATGATTATTATTGCCCCGATAAATGGCTCAAAACCGATTTGATGCAAAGCGGTACGGTCGAAAAGGAATATAAAAAACTTTGCAGGGGCGTTGATAAATTGCTCGAAAGATACGGTTATGTTCACGAGGGCAGAATATTCAAAGCCGTAGAGCCTAATCACGATACTGTTGTATTGTTTTGCCATTACGGCGTCGAGTGTGCGATACTCAGTCATATTTTCGGCTGTTCGCCTATGGTGATGTGGCATAACTTTGTTGCATTGCCCACTTCCGTTACAACCCTTGTGACCGAGGAACGTGAAAAGGGAACTGCGATATTTCGTATGCAACAGTTTGCAGACATAAGCCATCTTTATGCCGCAGGAGAGGAACCGTCCTTTGCCGCCAGATTTTGCGAATGTTATACAGACGATACCCGACATGATTGATTTGTTATTAATTTAAGTTAAGTTTATTGAATTATGGTATGTGCATATGCTATAATGTAAAAAGTCAATTTTGAAAGAGGGTATTCTATGTCGTTTATAGAAATGATTAAAGCGATAATTTTGGGCATTGTCGAGGGTGTTACCGAGTGGCTTCCGATAAGTTCGACCGGTCATATGATTTTGGTAAATGAGTTTTTGAAACTGAATGTGACCGATGAATTCAGGGAAATGTTTCTTGTTGTTATTCAGCTCGGCGCAATACTTGCGGTAGTTGTTTTGTATTGGAAAAGTCTGTGGCCGTTCGGTATAAAAGAGCATAAAGTATACGCAAAAAAAGATATTTGGTCGATGTGGTTTAAGGTAATTGTTTCGTGTATACCTGCCGGAATAGTGGGTATTCTTGATGAAAAGGAATGGTTTTGCGGAAAAACCATAGACGGCGTTTTTTATAATTGGCAGACCGTTTCGATTATGCTCATCATTTTCGGTATTCTGTTTATAATTATCGAAAACGCAAATAAAAACAAAAATCCTAAGATTAATACAATCGGCGAACTTACATACAATGCTGCGTTTATTATCGGTATTTTTCAGTGCATAGCCGCCGTTTTCCCCGGCACCTCGAGAAGCGGTGCTACCATAGTCGGTGCCATTTTAATCGGCGTTTCACGTACGGTCGCCGCAGAATATACCTTCTTCCTTGCTGTTCCCGTTATGGTGGGTGCGAGCGGACTTAAACTTATAAAGTATGTTAAGGACTTCGGCATTGACCTGAGCGGTGAGTTTATGTATCTTATCGTGGGTATGGTTGTAGCTTTTGTTGTTTCGATATTTGCCATTAAGTTTCTTATGTCATATATTAAAAAGCACGATTTTAAGGCGTTCGGCTGGTATAGAATAGTGCTCGGTGCGCTAGTAATTGCTTATTTTGCTTTGATAGGTTAATAAAATATGTCACTCCCGTTTGTGAATTTTCACAAACGGGACTTTGTTTTCTTTGGCTAAAATGCATATATTCGGGGGCGATTGACTTTTTAATAAAAAATATAACATTATTTAACAAAATGCTTGACATTGCTGTAAAATTCTTATATAATCTTTGCGATAAAGAAATTATCAAATAACCCCCGAAGGTCGGAGGGAGGGAATACAGTGAGTCAGGTAAAAGTTAAGGAAAATGAATCTCTTGACAGCGCTCTCAGAAGATTTAAGCGTCAAACTTCTCGTGATGGTATCATTCAGGAAGTAAGAAAGAGAGAACATTACGAAAAGCCTTCAGTAGCTCGTAAAAAGAAGAGTGAAGCTGCTCGTAAGAGAAAGTACAAGTAAGGTACATAAGGGAACGAGTTGTCGTTCCCTTATTTTTTTAGAAATTTTTGGTGATGTATATGAAAATTCTTATATTAAACGGACCAAACCTTAATATGACGGGCGTAAGAAAAAAGAATGTCTACGGCGCACAAACGCTGGATGATATTAACGCCGAACTTAAAGCCTACGGCGAGGAAAAGGGCGCTTCAATGTCTTTTTTTCAGTCAAATCATGAGGGCGATATTATAGATATCATTCATAAGAGTAAGGACGATTTTGACGGCGTGGTAATTAACGCCGGAGCATATACCCATTATTCCTATGCCATTCGTGACGCCATTGAGGCGGTTTCGGATTATACGCCGTTTGTCGAGGTGCATATGAGCGATATTCATAACAGAGAGGATTTTCGCAAGATTTCGGTTATTACCGATGTGTGCCTTAAACAAATATCCGGCTACGGCAAAGATAGTTATAAAATGGGTATTGATTTATTATGTAAAATATTATAAAATAAATAAGTAACAATAAAAATACGGAGGTACTGTATATGATTAGTGCAGGTGATTTCAGAAACGGCGTAACCTTTGAAGAGGACGGCAATGTTTTGCAGGTTATTGAGTTCCAGCATGTTAAGCCGGGCAAGGGCGCTGCTTTTGTAAGAACAAAAACAAAGAATGTAATTACCGGTTCGGTAGTTGAAAAGTCATATAACCCGTCGGCAAAGTTCCCGACTGCTTATATCGAGAGAAAGGATATGGCTTATTCATATAACGACGACGGACTTTATTATTTTATGGATAACGAAACATTCGATATGATTCCCGTATCGGAGGCCGATCTTCCGGATTCATTCCGTTTCGTTAAGGAAAATGATGTTTGTAAAATTCTTTCCTACAAGGGTAAGGTATTCGGCGTTGAGCCGCCTACATTCGTTACTCTTGAGGTTACCGCAACAGAGCCGGGCGTAAAGGGCAACACCGCTACAAATACGCTTAAACCTGCTACGGTTGAAACAGGTGCAGAGATTCGTGTACCGCTTTTCATTAATGAGGGCGATATGATCAGAATTGATACCCGTACCTGTGAATATATGGAACGTGCATAATCCGTTAAAGGATTAAAGCATTTTTCTAATTTTAATTTACGAAAGGAAAATACTATGGAAACATCAGAAAGCTTAGGCTACTTAAAGGGACTCATTGACGGTCTTGACCTTGATGCAAACAAAAAGGAAACTAAGGTTATTAAGGCTATTGTTGATGTTCTTGAAAATCTTGCAACCGATGTCGATGATATGACAGAGGGCTTGGAACTCGTCGGTGAGCAGATTGACGCCGTTGATGAGGATTTGGCTGATCTCGAGGAATACGTATATGATGACGATGATTGCGACTGCGGTTGTGATTGTTGTGATGACGAGTGCGAGGAGTACGAGGTTGAATGCCCTAATTGCGGCGAGACTATTACAGTTGATGAGGATACCGTTATGCAGGGCAAGTTTGAGTGTCCTAATTGCGGCGAAGTACTTGAATTTGAAGTAGAGTATGATGATGACTGCGACTGCGACGATTGCGATTGCGACGATTGCAAGTAAATTGAATATTTTTTGACACGAAGGTGTGCTGTTTTAGTACACCTTTTCGTATTATAATGAAGGTTATCGGCATAATATAAATTGTAATTATTATTTTTATGCGGATAATCGAAAGGAATTTTTATGGAGTTTTTATCAACATTTTTTGAAACGGCAAACATAGGGGTAGTTGTTTTGCTGTTCATCGTCGGTCTTGTTTTCATCATTAAGGGCGGCGACTGGTTCGTTGACAGTGCGAGTTGGATTGCAGAAGTGCTCGGTGTTCCTAAGTTTGTTATCGGTGCCACAATAGTTTCCCTTGCCACAACGTTGCCGGAAATGATAGTGTCTGTCGTTGCTTCCGTTGACGGCAAAGTGGATATGGCAGCAGGCAATGCCGTCGGTTCGGTTACAGCCAATACGGCTATGATTATGGGTATATTTATAGTGTGTATGCCTTTTGCTCAAAAAAGAAAAGAATTTGCGCCTAAGGCTCTTATGATGCTCGGCGCAGCCGTTGCACTTACTCTGGGTTCTGCTTTAACGGGCATTGTTACCGTTCCGGGTCTTGAGGGTCAGTATCATACGCTTTCAAATATCGGTGTTATTGTACTTTTTGCAATTTTCATTGCTTTCTTTATCGAGAACTTTATTTCTATGAAAAACAGTTCGACTCAGATTGAGCCGAGCCCGACAAATATCGGACTTCAGGAAGAGGACGATGTAGTTCCCACAAAGCAGACGGCGACTCCCGGCGAATGGATTAAAAATGTGGCTATGTTTATCATAGGCGCTCTTTTGGTGGTTGCCGGTGCTCAGCTTCTCATTAACGGCGGTACAAGAATCGCAGAGGAAATGGGCATAAGCGAAAGAGTAATCGCAGTAATAGCAGTTGCTATCGGAACATCGCTTCCCGAACTTGTTACCACCATTACCGCTCTTCGTAAGAAAGAGGGCGCTTTGTCGGTAGGTAATATCCTCGGCGCAAATATTATAGACCTTACACTTATACTTCCCATTTGTTCTTTCGTTTCTATGGGTAAGGGTCAGGGTTCGCTTCTTGTTTCTACCGGCTCTGTCTTTGATATGTATATCTGTATTGCGGCCGTTGCGTTAGCTGTTATTCCTACAATCATCACAAAGAAATTTCAACGCTGGCAGGGTATCGTATCCCTTTTGGGTTATCTTGCTTATGTTGTTTACACATTTGCCGCAGCATAAGATATATTGCTCGGTGATGACTCGTATTTGTGCGAATTAAAATAAGAGGATACTGTTATGTCAGAAAACAGAAAATCAAAAAAGAATTTGCTCTCTGTCATTATTCCGATAGCTTTAGCCGTAGCGGTTATTCTCGGATTGGCAGTAAGCGGTAATATTACTAAAAAAAGAGACCTTGATAATCCTACTGCGAGCGTGTCTCAGGCGGTGCCGCAGACAACGGTTGCACCCGACACAAAGGTTAATATCGTTGCCGTGGGAGATAATCTTATTCACAATACTCTCATCGCCGCAGGTGAGCAGGAGGACGGCACAAGGGATTATTCCTCTTTTTATGAGAATATGAAACCGTATATCTCTGCCGCCGATATGGCTGTGATAGACCAGGAAACTTTGCTCGGCGGCTCTGCTTTTGAGTATTCGGGTTATCCTTGTTTTAACACTCCGTGGGAAGTCGGAGAGGCTGAGATTAACGCAGGTTTTAATGTGTTTACCTGTGCAACGAATCATGTGCTGGATATGCAAAAGTTTGCCGGTGTTTCAAAGGAACTGGAGTTCTTTTCCAATCATCCCGAGGTTACCTATGTCGGCATTAACGGCAGTGAGGAAGAGTATAATACCGTTAAGTATAAGGAGATAAACGGAATCAAGTTTGCACTTCTTAATTATACTTACGGAACAAACGGCATTACATTGCCCGATGATAAGCCTTGGTGCGTTGATATGCTTAATGAAGATAAGGTTGTCAGCGATATTAAAACGGCTCGTGAAAATGCCGATGTGGTTATTTTCTTCCCTCATTGGGGAACGGAAAACAGCCACGAGATTAACGACGAGCAGAGGCATTATGTTGAGCTCTGTTCCGAACTCGGCGTAGATATAGTAATCGGCGGTCATCCCCATGTTCTTCAGCCTGTTGAATGGGTTACGAATGAGGAGACGGGTAAGAAGATGATTGTTTACTATTCGCTTGGTAATTTTATTTCGCACCAAATTAATCTTAATCAGATGTGCGGCGGTATGGCAGAGATTACCGTTGAGAGAGTGAACGGAGAAATTCAAATTACTTCGGCTAAACTTGCTCCGGTTATTGACTTTTATCAACGCTCGGGTGACGGCTTTAGATTTTCTGTATACAGACTTTCGGATTATACGGACGAGCTTGCCGCAAAGCAGGCACAAAGCGGCGCAACCGTGGAATATTTTACCGACCTGTCAAAGAAAGTTGTGTCCGAGGAATTTCTCGACTTAAACTGATTTAATATTTTTAATAAAAGCAATGTTCGATTTGTGAACATTGCTTTTTGATTGCTTAAAAACCCTGCTTCGGCTTTTGCCGAAACAGGGTTTTCGCTTTTGACTTATTTATTAAATCTGTATCCTTTGCCCCAGACGGTGTTTATCAGTTCCATGTTGTTATCAACAGCAAAAAGTTTTTCACGCACTCGGTTAATGTGTACGGTTACGGTCGAGGTGTCGCCGTTTGAATCGTACTTCCATATTTTATTCAGCAACTCGTTTTTGCTAAATACCGTATCCGGACTTTGCGCAAGCATTGCAAGCAGGTCGAATTCTTTATTTGTGAATGTTATCTCCTGATTTTCGAAAAAAACTCTGCGTGATTGTTTGTCTATTTTTAGCGAATCTATCTCGATTATGTTGGATTTTTGTCCTGCGGCGAGCGTGGTCAGCCGCTCGTATCTGTTTATGTGTGCTATGACTCTTGCTACCAGTTCGGACGGACTGAACGGTTTTACTATATAATCGTCCGCACCGAATCCGAGTCCCTTTATCTTGTCCAAATCGTCACGCTTTGCACTGACGAAAATAATCGGAATGTCGCTGAATTTTCTTATTCTTTGGCATATTTCCATTCCGTCAATTCCGGGGAGCATTATGTCGAGGATTATCAAATTGTAGTTGTTTGCTCTTGCCATTTCAAGGCCGATAAGCCCGTCGCCCGCCGTGCTTATGTTAAAGCCGTTAGCTTCGAGATAATCCTTTTCAAGCCTGGTTATATTTTCATCGTCCTCTACTATAAGAATTCTTTTTTTACCGTCAATCATTGTTGTTGACCTCCTTGATCACTTTGTTTAGTGATATAAGTATCGTTGTGTTTTTGCCCTCGTTGCTCGTTGCCCAAATGTGTCCGCCGTGCTGTTCAACTATTTCTTTGCACACCGCAAGACCTATTCCGCTTCCGTCGCTCACCCTTGTTCTTGCTTGGTCGGCTCTGTAAAAGGTTTCAAAAATGTGCGAAATGTTCTTGTCGCTTATGCCGATACCGTTGTCCTCAAGGGCTATTATGACCGATTTGTCATAGCCTGTCAAAGTTATTGTCAGTTTTCCGTCACGAGCCTTTGAGGCATATTTAATCGAATTTGATATGATGTTCATCAAAACTCTTGAAAACCTTGGAGCGTCAAGGTTTACGATTATGTGTTTGTCCTCTTCTTTTGGCTCTTTGTATTCGATTGTATAGTTGTTTTTCTTAGCCGTATATTTTGCTTCACTGACATAATCGCTTAAGAATTCGTGAAGATTTATCTCCTGTTTGTTGAGTTCTATGCTTCTTCGCTCCAAAAGTGAAATTGTTTGAAGTTCATTCAGCAGTCGCTCTATATCGTTTGCGGAGTTATATATGGTTTGGATATATTCCTTTTGTTTTTCGGGGGTATTTGCTATTCCGTCTCGCAGACCCTCGACATAGCCCTTGATTGAGGTTAAAGGCGTTCTTAAATCGTGGGCTATTCCCGCCGTCATCTGCTTTCGGGATTCTTCCATTTCCTCTCTTTGCTTTATTGACTCTTTGAGTCTTGCCGCCATTTCGTTTACCGCTTTTACGGTAATGCCTATTTCATTGCTTGAATCATAGTCGATGCGATAGTCGAGATTGCCGCTTGATATTTCTTCGATTCCGTCGGTGAGTTTTTTCATAGGCTTTGTGATTGTCTGTGCGGTTATAAGCGACATTATTATGATTGACAGAATGAGGATTAATATTATCACCAGCATTATGATTGAGGTTCTTGTCGAAATCAGTCGTGATGATTTTGAATTATTGGAGGCGAGATTGCCTACCGTGTAATCGGTGCTTGTGATAAATATTGTGTAAGAAGTGTTGTCTTTTTTTGCGTGAGTGATGATGAGCAGTCCGTTATCGCCGAAATAATTCAGATTCTCGTCTTGGTCGAAGGTGGTTATGCTCTGTGCCTTTTGCAGTATTTCTTTTTTGGGCTTTCTCGAAAAATATTCGCCGTTGTCTTTTTGTATAAAAATGTCGGCGCCTACCGTTTCTATATCATCGTATATTTCGCTTAATTTTTCCTCTTTTATGTCTGCCGTGTCATCGCTCGTAAGTTCCATGGTTATCGCCGATACGGTTTGGGACCATTGCACTTGATTTAGCAGCGAATAGTTTTTTGTGTTGACGCTGGAGAAGTTGTAAAAATTCGGCAGAAAAATATTGAGCAGCAACGCCAGTACACCGGTCATAATAATTGCCGCCGCTATGCCCGATATGGCGGCAACCGCAACTCTTGTTTTGATTTTCAGATTTTTTGATTTATGCTTTTTAACTTTCATCTTTTTACCCGTTAAATTTAAGTAAACCCCTGCGGTTTATATTATAATCATTTTAACCTTTTTTCGCTCATTATTCAAGATGTATTTGTTGAACGATTTTCTATATTACAAATTGTAATATATATCTTTTTGCAGGGTATTGAAAACGCCGAAAATTGGGGATTTGGTAAAAAATGAATTACTACATTTCGTATTAAATTTTAATCATAGCAAATTTTATCACAATATATTGTGTTTTTTTGCCAAAATCTATTGACTTAATCACAAGCATTTGGTATTATGTTAAAGGTTTCGTTTATAAGAGTTACAAATTTGTAACAGACACAACTCGGCTTACGCATCCGAGAAATTTACGGTAAAGGGGAATGGACATGAATATTATTAAGCGTAACGGCTCCGAAGCGGTATTTGATTTGAATAAGATTATTGTTGCCGTTTCAAAGGCTAACCAGGCGTGCGAAAAGAAAGAACTTTCACAGGGACAGATTAACGACATCGCAGAGTATGTAGAGTTCAAAATCGGAAAGGCAAACCGTGCACTTTCGGTAGAGGAAATTCAGGATATTGTCGAGGACCAGATTATGGCGCAGGGCGCATTTGAGGTAGCAAAGCGTTATGTTAAGTACCGTTATACCCGTTCGCTCGTTCGTAAGGCAAATACAACCGATAATCAGATTCTCTCTCTTATAGAGTGCAATAACGAGGAAGTTAAGCAGGAGAACTCCAATAAAAATCCTACGGTAAATTCCGTTCAGCGTGATTATATGGCAG
The DNA here is from genome assembly GCA_900542875.1 of uncultured Eubacterium sp. Lineage (GTDB taxonomy): Bacteria > Bacillota > Clostridia > Oscillospirales > Acutalibacteraceae > Eubacterium_R. The sequence goes on from UQPH01000023.1 coordinate 20,207, forward strand.
GCGAAGTGTCGAAGGATATTACAAAGAGAATTCTTCTTCCGCAGGATATTGTCGAGGCTCACGAGAACGGCATTATTCACTTCCATGATGCCGACTATTTCGCACAGCATATGCATAACTGTGACCTTGTAAATCTTGAGGATATGCTCCAAAACGGTACGGTTATTTCCGATACAATGATTGAAAAACCGCACAGTTTTTCAACTGCCTGCAATATCGCCACTCAGATTATCGCACAGGTTGCGTCGTCTCAGTACGGCGGGCAGTCTATCTCTCTTACTCATCTTGCACCGTTTGTTCAGATCAGCAGGGAGAAGATTCGTAAGCAGGTAATCGATGAGGCTGTGGATTTCGGCAGTGAGCTTACGGAAGAAAAGATTGATAAGATTACCGAGCGCAGACTTCGTGACGAGGTGTCAAGAGGCGTTCAGACCATTCAGTATCAGGTCGTTACCCTTCTTACAACAAACGGTCAGGCTCCGTTCGTTACAGTGTTTATGTACCTTAACGAGGCAAAGAACGAGCAGGAGAAGAAGGACCTTGCTCTTATTATTGAGGAAACGCTCAAACAGAGAATTCAGGGCGTTAAAAATGAGAGCGGAGTATGGGTTACTCCCGCATTTCCTAAACTTATTTATGTTCTTGAAAACGATAATGTTAACGAGGATTCGGAATATTTCTATCTTACCGAACTTGCCGCTAAGTGCACCGCAAAGAGAATGGTACCCGATTATGTCAGCGAAAAGGTTATGCTCGACCTTAAAGGCGATGTGTATACTCCGATGGGTTGCCGCTCGTTCCTTACTCCCGACAGATTTACCGAGGCTGGAGTCGGCAATATCGCAAGAGCAAAGAATTATGTCGAGGGCAAGAAAAAGTATTACGGCAGATTCAATCAGGGCGTTGTTACTATTAACCTTGTTGATGTCGCTTGCACAAGCGGCGGCGATATGACAAAATTCTGGCAGATTTTTGACGAGAGACTTAATCTTTGCTATCGTGCTTTGATGTGCCGCCATAACAGATTAAAGGGCACATTGTCAGACGCCGCACCGATTTTGTGGCAGCACGGAGCGCTTGCAAGACTCGATAAGGGCGAGCCGATAGACCGACTTCTCTATGACGGATATTCGACCATTTCGCTCGGCTATGCCGGACTTTACGAGTGCACAAAGTACATGACCGGCAAATCGCATACCGACGAAAACGGCGGAAAAGAATTTGCTCTTTCCGTAATGAGGCATATGAACGAGGCTTGTGATAAGTGGAAGGAGGAGACAAATATTGACTTCTCTATCTACGGCACACCGCTTGAATCTACTACATATAAGTTTGCAAAATGCCTGCAAAAGAGATTTGGTATCATTAAGGGCGTAACCGATAAGAATTATATCACCAATTCATATCATGTTCATGTTACTGAAAAGATTGACGCATTTACAAAACTTAAGTTTGAGAGCGAATTTCAGGCTCTCTCACCGGGCGGCGCAATCTCTTATGTCGAGGTTCCCAATATGCAGGATAATATTCCTGCCGTGCTTCAGGTAATGCGATTTATATATGATAATATTATGTACGCAGAACTTAATACAAAGAGCGATTACTGTCAGTGTTGCGGCTATGACGGCGAGATAAAAATCGTTGAGGACGAGCACGGAAAACTTATTTGGAGATGCCCTAACTGCGGCAATGAGGATCAGGATAAGATGAATGTTGCACGCCGTACCTGCGGCTATATCGGCACTCAGTTTTGGAATCAGGGCAGAACGCAGGAAATTAAGGACAGAGTTTTGCACCTGTAATTTAATAACAAATACCAAACGGCTTGAGCATTGCACCCAAGCCGTTTTTTTTGCGGAAATTTATAATAAAAAGCACAATTTTTTAATTGTCACATTTTGATGTCAAGGGATAAAATTAAATTTTTTGCATAGATTTTGACATTTTTTGTCGTTTTTATAGCACATTTTTGCATTTCGCTTGATTTGGAATATAAAAATTTGATATTATAAAAATAAATATTTAGTGAAAAATGTAGCATAACGGCAACACAACAGAGCCGTTTCGTTGTAAATTGAAAGGAAAAATAAAATGAACCCAATTAACAAAGAAATTGCAAACAATGTTTTTGAAATTTTTAATACAAAACCAAAAGTTGTCAGATATGCAAACGATGACAACAATAAGTCAATTGATATAGTTATATGTAATAACAGTCCGTGCGACGGAGTATCTTCATTTGCAACAATAGGACTGTTTAATACAGATATTAATTTGAGAAACAATGATAGAGTTTTAAGAACTGAAATTCTCGCTGCGTGTGCGTCTGATGTTGCAGAGTTCAGTAACATAATTTCAATTGCTGCATTTGAAATTATGGACATCAATACCGCTTACCCGGGATTCATATTAAATGATATTGTTTCCTTATATAACGGCAACACTGATATGAAACACATATTGTTGACTTATCCTTTTTTATGGGAAAATATTAACACTGTGGATTTTGACAAATTTGTTCTTGCCTTTTTAATGGCAATTCCTATTTCTGATACCGAAAGAAATTTTTGCAATGAACACGGACTTGACGCATTAGAAACAATTTTTGAAGAAAAACAGATTGATATATTTGATATATATCGAAAAAGCACAATATAATATGATTTTACTGATTTGAGGAGAATTTATTATGATAAAATTTTTTAAAAGCAATGAAAACAGTTCTTATACTGAAATTGACAGAAATGAAATTGTATTAGACATAGAAAACCAGTTTGG
>UQPH01000024.1 GCA_900542875.1 uncultured Eubacterium sp.
GATAAAATCTTCAGATGGTTTCTAATAAATAAATACCCCAGTTGTATTACCAACAAAGATCATATATAATAATATAAATTATAAGTAAAGTAAATATAAAAAGGCATAAAAAAGATATTACAAATTAGTTACAGCGAATTTATACCGTAACATAACAAAAGACAGTTCGCCAAAAATGAACGAACTGTCCTAAAATCATCCGGAAATTATGCTTTGTTTTCCGTTTGAGAAGCCTCGGCTTTTTCCTTTTCGTAAGCAAGGTAGGATTTATAGAAATTATAAATCTTTGCATAATCCTTTGCATTAATGACTTTATCACCTGTTACATCAAGGTAAGAAGCATTTGTACTTCCCGTTCTGACTTCGGAGGAAGTATTCATATAATAAATGCTCCACATAAGCCAAAGTTCCTGAGCCGTTTTATACTCTACAGTACCGCAGTATCTGCAAATATATGCCGCACTGTACTCCGGAGCCTTAATATCTTCAGCAGACGGTATATCGGCAAGAGTTCCTGCTGATGCGGTTGTATTCTTTTCCTTAAGGCGGACAAACCTAAACTGATGACCCAATGCACCGGTTCTGGTATTTGTTCTTCTCTCGCCGCAAATCGTGCAGGTATCGAGAGTTACAAGACCTTTAGTGCAAGTGCCTTCGGTAACGGTTTTGCTGGTATAGTAGCCCTCCAGCCACTGCTTATGTTTTTGGGTAGCGGTTTGGGTCTGCTTACATCTTGTGCAGGTAGGAGTGGCAAGGACATGACCCGGCTTATCGGCAATTTCCTGCTCGACATCCTGATAATCGTGTCCGAGTGCTTTCTTAGTACCCTCGTATTCTATACCGCAACGGTCGCAGGTAGCGGTAAATTTACCGTCGGTTTCGCAGGTAGGTGCGGAAATTTCGTTATAAGTTCCCCTTCTCACCTCATGACCGAGTGCGGCAACAGTCTCTGTTTTAGTGGATGAACAGCCGTCACGGGCACATTTATAGAAATCGCTTCCAGCGGTTGTGCAGGTAGCGGCAACACACTTATCCGGCACCTTTTGGTAATCGTGTCCTAGAGCTTCTACTACGTTATCGCTCTTTGTTAAGCCGCAGTTTTTGCATTTATAATTTGTTCGTCCGGCAGTAGTACAGGTAGGATTAACAACGCCTGTCTGCTCCCACTCGTGCTGTCCGTTTGCAGGGAGAGTAACATTTCTGGTTTCGCCGCATATATCGCAGGTATCACGCTCAAGTCCGTCAATTACGCATTTAGGCTCGGTGATAATATTCGGTGTGTACTGACCCTCAATCCATGCGACATGCTCAACCTTTGAAAACTGCTGTTTGCAAACAGTGCAGGTATAATATTTTGTAACATGGCCATCCGTTTTGCTATTATCTACCGTTTTATCGGGATTTGCCTCGTCATAGGTATGACCGGTTGCGGGAATTTCCTCCGTAACGTCCTTATTGCAGACAGAACAATGACCTGTTTTTGTGCCTGTTTCGGTACATGTGGCAGGAGTTACGACAGTCCATTTCGCAACCTTATGCCCTGCTTTTTCTACATAATTACGCTGTGTTACGCCGCAGCCGTCAACAGAGCAGGTATATTTTTCCCAGCCGGGACGGGTGCAGGTAGCGTTACAGTCATATTCGTAGTATCCGAGCACCCAAAGATATTTTTTATTCGTTGAGGTGCTGTCCTCTGACTCAACATGAGTCGCTATAGTATTTTCTGCGGCACAAATTTCGCAACGCTGATAGGTCATAATATGGCCGTTAATCTTTGTTTCGTCCTCTACCTTTATCGTCTTATACTGATGACCGGGAGCGGGAATTGTTTTTTGTGACAAAACCGTTTTGCAGTCCTCGCAATATTGCTCCTCTATTCCCTCCTTGTCACAGACTGCCTCTCGTGCAATTCTTGTGACAACGTGCTTGTGAGCGCAAGTGTCAATAGACTCAAAGGTATAACCGTATTTTTCGGCAACGGTCTGGGCGGTAGAGCCTGTGTGTCCGCAAATTTTAAGCTTTGTGTTATTGGATTTACCCGAATTGTTAAACGGGTCGTTGTAATTTACGATGTCCTTAAACTCGCACTTGCTGTTATGCACGGTAACGGAACTAAGGAAATAGCAGTTTGCAAAGCTTCTTACGCCGACAGAAGTAATATTATCGGGCAGGTCAACATCGGTAAGGCGTGTATTATAAAACGCCCAGTCACTGACCGTGGTAAAACTCTCGCCCCAATTAATTTGAGCAAGATTTTCACAGTCATAAAAGCACTCGGTGGAAAGTTCGGTAATATTCTTGCCGAGAGTGACAGAAGTAAGTCCCGTACATTTGACGAACGCACCTGCTCCGAGTTTCGTCAGGCTATCGGGAAGAACAAGTTTTTTAAGAGAAGTACAGCCTCTGAATGCGGCAGTACCGATTTTCTCCAATCCCTCGGGAAAATTAATTGTTGTAAGAGAAGTACAATCACGAAAAGCACCGTAAGACAAACCGGTTGACGAACTGTTAAGACCTCCGGTCTGTCCGGAACCTCTTATTGATTTAACGGTAGACGCAAGTTTAACGGTTGTAAGATTTTTACAATTATAAAATGAATATTCACCGATACCGGTAACACCCTCTTCTATAACAACGGTTTTAATCTTATCCTTAATGCCCGACCAAGGAGTCTGCTTATTATTAAGAATATTAGAGTCCCTGAAATCGTACATATCGCCGTTACCCGAAACGGTAAAGACGCCCGTAGATTCATTAAAGGAGTATGTAAGGCCGTCTCCGGGAATGGTAACAGCCTTTGCACCTGCCGTAATCGGCGACATAACGGCACACGCCGCTAAAATCAAACTCAAAAATGCAGGTAAAATTCTTTTTATTCCAAATTTCATTTTATCACCCGAAATACATAATTATACATAATTATATTAACACAAAGAACAAAAGTTTTCAATAATCCCCGACAGGCAAAAGCAAACAAAAATAGACCACTTTTTTTGTGCAAGTGGTCTAAATTAGATTAGTTATGTTTTTATTGCCAGGGGTACTCCTTTTGAAGCTGAACAAACTCCTCGGCTGTTTTTGCAAAATGAAATTCCTTTTGCAAATCGGAGAAGAAGTACATGTAATCAGTCTTTGGTGCGTTAACGGTTGCGTCCATTATATCGTCGCCGCTGTTTGATATAGGACCTGCCGGAAGTCCGTTGCAGCGGTAAGTATAATATGCGTCGTAAACCTCCTGAGAAAAGCCGTAATCGTCACGCAAATCCTTAGCATAAAAATAGGTTACATCGGATTGAAGTTTTACCCCTTTATTAAGTCGATTGATGAAAACCGATGAAATATTTTTTGCGGAACTTACTCCGAACGCCTCCTCCTGAACAACGCTAGCAAGGGTCAAAAGTTGATAGAGAGTCATATTATTCTCATCGCAAAAACGAGTCATATCATCCGTAATATGTTCGCCGAAAGCGTCAAGCATCTGCTCAACAACCTCTTTAGCGGGAGTATTAAGACCTATATCGTAAGTTGCGGGAAAAAGAAATCCCTCGAGTTGATAGCCGATTAAATCCGAATCGGGTACCGAAGAAAGAAAATCATAATCGTAATCGCTCGCCTTTTTGCAGGCGGAGAGAAAATCATCGGCGGAACAAATTCCGTTTTCCTCCATCAATTTTGAAATCTGCATTGCGTTAGTTCCCTCGGGAACGCAAACCTTTACGATTTTATGGGATATATCGGGGTTATTAAGTTTATTTACAATATCCTCATAGGACATATCGGCACTCATATAATACTCGCCATTAGTATATTCAAACTTAGGATAGTGCTTATCCATCCAACTGCTCCATGCGCTTGCGGAAACAACCATTCCGTTTTGTGCCAGTTTTTCGCTTACCTCGTACTGAAAATCATTTTTTGTGATAACGAGAGTATATTTTGTGTTGCTCTGATTTTTTCCGTTAATGTCATTTTGAATTTTGCCGTAAATAACGCCGCCGATTGCCGAAGCGACCGCAACGACAATTACTATAAAAACTGTTAACGAAATTTTTGCTTTTTTAGTCATACTAAGTTCCTCAAACTTTATTTTATTCTGACGATTTCTATTCCCTCAAATTTATTTTTCGGCTCATTTGAGAGGCAAAGTGACACGCTGTAACCGTCATAAACGGCGGTATAAGCCCAAAGTTCCGTATCGCCGACGGTTATGCTTTTATTATCAAGAAAAGGCATTACATCAAAATCTTTCGGTGCCAGAGCAAAGCCCTCGCCCAAAGCCTTCATTACGCTCTCTTTAAGAGTCCAGAGAACAGAAAATTTAGAGGTCTCATTATTTATCCATTTACGCTCGTTTTCTAAAAAGACACGCCTTGCACAAACAAGGTTTTTCTCCTCGGCTTTTTCTATATCAACGCCGACCTCCGACGGTGCAACGGCGATAACGGCATATTTTTTGCTGTGAGAAACATTAAAAAACACGGGCGAATTTTTTATATACGGTTTATTGTTTCTCAAAAAATAAATATCTTTTTCCTCGGCTTTTGCAAATGTATAAATCAAATAAGAGGCGGCAATACAGAGTTTGGCGTCATTTTCACTGTGAAAGGAAAGCGACTTTTCGTATCGATGAGGAAAGTATTTTTTGCAAATATCAATATGCTTTTCTTTTACATCATCGGCACTCATAATAAAAACCCTCACGCAGTCACCTCCATGCAAAAGTTGTAACTACATTATAATAAAGTGTGTCGCCGATGTCAACGCAAAGGGTTCTGTACCTTAAAAATTATCAATATTTGGGCATTCTTTACGATTAAAAACTATGTTAGTATAATTCTATCAACAATCGGGGAATGAGGTTGATAAATTTGAAAAGAATAGTAACGGTGCAGGACATATCATGTCTGGGCAAATGTTCGCTTACGGTTGCATTACCCGTAATATCGGCAATGGGAATAGAAACGAGCATAATACCCACGGCTGTGCTGTCCGCTCACACGATATTTGAGGGTCACACATTCAGGGATTTAACAAACGACATACCGAGTATCGGCGAGCACTGGAAAAAAGAGGGTTTTACCTTTGACGCCATATATACGGGTTATTTGGGTTCACAAAAGCAGATAGAACTAATGCTCGACTTCTTTAACGATTTCAAAAGCGAAAACAATTTTATTTTGGTTGATCCGGTAATGGCTGACGGCGGCGTACTTTACGATAACTTTAACAGTGAATTTCCAAGAAAAATGCGTATGCTCTGCGAAAAAGCTGACGTAATAACTCCCAATTTAACCGAAGCGTGCCTGCTCACCGAGAGCGAATACAAAAATAAATACGACGAAAAATACATAGACGATATTATTTTTAAGTTATCCGAAATCGGAGCAAAGAACATTGTATTAAAAGGTGTTGAATTAAACGGCAGGTACGGAATAATTTGCCAAAGCAAAAAAGAAAAACGCTATATTACGCACGAAAAGCTCCAAGGCACATTTTACGGCACAGGAGATATTTTCGCTTCTGTACTGACCGGAGCGATGACTCGTGGAGAGAGTGTATTTGAAGCGGCAAACACAGCGGCAGACTTTACTCTCGAATGCATAAAGTCAACGGTAAAGGACGAAGACAGCCGATTTTACGGAGTTAATTTTGAGGAGGCTCTGCCTCTGCTTACAAACAAATACATAAAATAAAATGCAAAATCCTAAGCCAAAACCGGCTTAGGATTTTTTACTACTGTTAGATTATGAATACAAATTTTTCGTAATAAAGTTTTCAAATTCGGGTGCAACAATTTCGTTATATCCCGCTTTTGTCATATTGCGGCTGTCAACAAAATAAAGCGATTTATCCGATTTTTCAAGGGAGGCGATTTTATCGTTTGAGGTAAAATCAAGCATGGGCATATTCCATTTATCGCTGACACGGCGAGCGGCAGAGACAAGTCTTTCGTACTTTTTTGACGAGTTATAATCCGCCGAGGTATAAAAAAACACAGGGCAAGACCAGTTCATTTTTGCATAGCACATAATATACTCCATTGCGCCGATTGCAGTTTCGGTATCAAAATCCGAGAGCATATACGAGTCGGAAATTTCGCCGAGTTTTGTGCCGTGCTTTGCGTCATAATAAGGAATTTCGCAAAAAATCGCTTTAGGCGATGCGTGCTCCTTAGGTATCGACTCCACAAGAGATATGAACGAAACGTCCTTTTTGCTTGTGAGTCCGATATTTTCTACGGTAAAAGTTGCGGCATTAAGACCGTCAACAGCCCTGAGATAATCGATAAATGACTGATTATCCGCCTTTAGTCCGAGAGTAAAATCAGAGCCGACAAACACAATCGTATCATCTTTCATAATGCTGTCCTCATTAAGTGTGAGCGACGAAGCGTCATAATCGGAAGAATTGCCCTTTGAAAATCCGCCGTGACCGGCAGAAGCAATGCATACAATCGCAATTACCGCCGCAAGCAAAGCACAAAGAAGTGCAATATTTTTTTTTGACTTAAAAATTTTAATCATAAATTTCTCGCATAAAATTCAGTAAAACGATAACCCGATAAGGTTATCGTTTTACTTTTATCTTTTTTAATCTTTAGTTTCCGCCCAATGCAGAGTTATCCGAATCAACGCCGTTGCCCGAAAGAGTGCCGTTATTGAGAACGCTCTTATCAAAGAACAGTGATGCGCCGCCCTTTGTTTCGTCATCGGTATTACCCGTTGTGAGATACCTGTCGTCTACATTATTGGTTGCCTTTTCATATTCGCCCTTAGGAACCAAGTAAACATTACCTACCTCGGCAATTTCGAGGTTCATGGTTCTCCAGTTGGTGAATCTGTGAAGATTAATATAATAGGTACTTACTGTTATCGTATTGCCTATAAGCGAACCCCAAACCTCTTGATAATAACCGTCAAGTTTAATATTACCCAAAGGAGCATAGAAGAGTGCGCTTATCTTGCCATACATCGTCTGATATGAAATATTACCGTTATAAGAAGCTATCGCATTCGGAAGCTGCTTGGTATTATTATCATTATTTGACGAGGTGGAGTAAACATCGAGGATATTGACATCTCCGTTACAAGCGACCATATAACAAAGTTTCAGGTCGGTAGAGGTGATAATATCAATCTCGTTATTTGCATAAACGGTAACCGGGCAGGTTACATTCGTTTTAACGGTTGACTTAGAAAGAGTTGCACCGCACTTATCGCATACATAAGTCTTATTCGGGTCATAATTCTTTGTATAAACAGTGTAGCCGTGAGGATGCTTATTGCTCGTACAACGCATGGTTGTATAAACCTCACCCTCTGCCGCAAAGCCTACGAGAGGCGTTTTGCTGTCAAAGTCAATCTGAAGCGACGAAGCGTAATTCTTTATATCGTGACCGAAGTATGCAAGCGAATCGTGCTTGAGCAGGAACTGGTCAAACGAATAGCAGTCATGAGTACCCATAAGAGAGGAATTCTTATTAAGAGTAATTTCGCCCATAGAATATACGGAGCCGTTCTTAAACGAGAAGAAATCCTTAATCTGATAAGCGGTGCTCTTAATGAATTTTTTAATTTCACCTAGAAGTGTACCGTCACTTTCGATAACAGGAACTATCTTCTTATAGGTGTTATTATTAAACGTTTCCGGAAGCACCCACATATCCGCATTACTGCGAAGAGTGAGGTAATTACGAGTATAAACATACTTTCCGACTACAACCTTGGAAAATCCGTACTCACGAATATATCCGTTATAGGACAGAAGCGCACCGCCGATATAGAATGTACCGCCGTTCGCCTTATCCGTAACATCGTCGCCGAGGTCGTTTTTGAGGATTTCTTCTTCCTCTGCGCCCTCGTTATTGAACGAGCAACGTTTCCAATCCTTAGAGCATTCAGGGCAATCCTTATTTACGCTGTTCTTAGAGCATGCTGTGGTACAGGTACATTGTCCCTGATACTCACATTCCTCAAAGTTTTCGTTACATACAGGGCAAGAGGTATTTCTGGACGCCTCGTCAAGACAAGGAGAAGTACAGGTACACTTAGCCTTAACCTTACACTTTGTGTAATCGTTCTTACAATAAGGACAATCCTGATGATCCTGGTCGGCATCCTCTGCACTCTGACATTTATATTCACAGTTACAGTTTGTAAGTCCCTCACGGCTATCCACATACTTTTCGTCAAACTTACCGAGTTCAACATATCTGAGTGCCGTCATACTGCCGCCGCAGAATACCGTAGAACTGTCACGAATCTTAATAGTACTGAGAAGAGCCTTCAAGTCGCCCTGAACGAATACAACCGACTTGGTATCAGCCTCAAACGAGCTTGTAGCACGAGTTGACTTTCCGCAATAATAAGTGGTGTTGTCGCCAAGAGAGATATATCTGCCTGCTTTAATGTCGCCTTTTGCAAAAAGGTCCGAATGGCTTTGAGTATCAATATATCCCGTTGTGGCAGAAATGTTTCCGCCCGAATACAGATTTGCGTCATGTGCAAGCTGAATATACGAAGCTACATAGCAGTTGCCGAGCGTTTTAAGGGTTGCACCCGGATAAAGCGTCAGTCTGCCGTTTGAACGATATTCGCCCTTAACAAAGAAGTAAGGAGCATTATCATATCTGTAATCATAATTATCGTCATGCTCATCAAGGTCGATAGAAGTCTTAAACTTAGGATTCTTAGCCCAAGTGTCGCCCGATGAATCGGCAGGTTTACCGATTTCGATATTACGAGATCTGTTAGCAGATACATTTATGAAATCACCGTAAATGAACGCCTTGCTCATATCTCTGAATCTAAACGGCTCTTCAACATATGCACTTCCTCTTACGATAAGAGTATAGAGTATTGAAGATCTGTCGCTTGTTTCAAACGAGAAGTTTTGACCGATATTGGTACTACCTGTTACAGAGAACTTAAATCTTGTTGTGTCAATATTTTGATATTCAAGAATTTTCTCGGTAATCTTTTTCTTAATGTTGCCGATAAAGTTAAGCTGGAACTCTGTTGGAGAAACAGAATCTTTACCGTCAACAGCCAAGGTCATATTAGTACCGGTTGCGATAATAGAGTTAGAGAAGAACTCACCGCCGACATAAATGTTAGCATTTGCACGAAGCTCGGTATAGTTCCAAGTACAGCCTTGAATACCGATATTACCTGCGCCGTTTTGACCTCTTGTACTTGTAAGACAGTTACCGCCGATATATGTATAGCTGATAGTATTAATATCGTTTTCGGAAGCTGCAACAAGTTCGGTCGTACCAAACTTACAGCAACGAGTTGCGATATAGTCGCCGTCGAGAACAAGCATAGAATCGGTTGTGGTAACAATACCGTCACTGCTGATAAGGTGTCCTGCAATAAAGGTCTTGGAATGGATTGCACCGTGGAAGCCAATCTGATTTACGGTAGTGCCTCCGCTGCCGTAAATATCCATATCACCGTTTACATACATTGAACCCCAGTTTTGAATAGTACCGCCATCGTGAGCAGACGGGTCACCTGTTGAAAGCGCACCGCCGCAGTAGAAGTAAGCGTCGGCATTTTGAGCGCTGTTCAACGCTCCGCCATTACCGTAGCCGACATTCTTATAGCCGTTTACGATAGAATACAAGCCCTTTGCGCCTTGTGCTTCGTTCCAGAAAATTTCGATACCGTTTTTCTTCCAATGATTTGTTGAGTAATCAACGCTGCCCTTAATATACATAGTACCGCCGTTAAGAATAGCCATACCGTAATAGAGGTTGCCCTCAACAGAAAGTACGGAATCAACGCCCGTGAGCAGTCCCGCAGTACAAGACACCTCGCCTGCAAAATGAGTTACGGAATTATCGCCGCCTTGAACGGTGAAACGAGGAGCTGCATCCCACTTACCGGCAGTACCGCTATCGGAGTCTCTGCGGGTATAGAAGTTTTGGTCATAAATCTCACCTACGTTTCTAAAGTACATAGTGTCCTTTGTGGAATGCCCATTCATCGAAATTTTTGAAGATTCGATATAGAAGCTACCGTTATTTTCGAGTCCTCCGTCAAGGTCGAGATCGCCCTTACCGCCAATGAACATCATAGCGTCAGTAGCATTTGCATTACCAGTCTGACCGTTACGGATACAACAGCCGTCGTTATCACGCATACTCTTTTGACTGCTTGGAGTATTAACAACAAGTTCGTTCAAAACAACGAAATTACCACTCATATTATAGAGCGCTCTGTTTGTATCAAGTACAGAACAGCTAAACGATGATGCGTTCATATTATAAACCGAATTTTCAGCTCTTACGGTTTTTGCAATATGAAGCTGTGCATTATCGCCGTTAATAATTGCGGCAGAATATTTATCATTCAATGTCCAAGACGGAATATCATCCTTCCAGCCTTCTGAGGCTAAGCTACCTGCGTGATAAAGTTCACCGTAGTTTTCGAGTTTACCGCCGATGGTTGTAATATCATTACCGCCAACGAACATAACGGCACCGGCATAGTTAAGGATAGTGCTTCCTGTATGATAGCCGCCGTTTGAATTCCAAGCAGAATCAGAATATTCGCCGCTGATTTCAGGATAAGTGAGGTTGCCCTGCATAATAAACTTACCCTTGTTATAAATTGCGCTGTAAGTATTAAATCCGTTACAAGCAAGGGTAGCGTTTTCATTAACAAGAACGCCTCTGCTCTTATTAACTACGGTAAGGTCGCCGGAAATATGGGTTTCGCCGTCGAGAACTGCCACCGAAGTCCAGCGTTCGCCCGTAGTATTTGTTTTATCCGGATTCAAAACATCCTTATTAGCCTGAATATCATTTGCGATATAGTTATTACCGCCGACTGTGAACGGTCTCTTTTGAATCAATCTGCCTAAGTTTGTGCTATTAATAGGGCCGATGTAGTTGGTAGAGCCTGTTGTAAAGACAAACTCGTTAGTGTCATTTGTAGAAATAACACTGCCCATCAAATAAAGCTCACCGAGATTATTAACAATAAGATTATTGTCAAAATATGTTGCCTCGCCTACATAGAAGTAGGAATTATCAGACATATCAATGCTGTTAAGCATAGATACGCTGCCGTTTGTTCTGAATTCACCGTGAGTAAATTTGACAGGTGTGGTAAGCACGATTGACTGAACACTCGACGTGGTCTTATTATTGCCCGGATAGAACAATTTGCCCGAGAATGTGTCGTCGTCCGCACCCACAAGATTGAGTATAGTTGAGGAGCTGTCGCTATTTGTTTCTGCCCCGCAGTATACGGTACCTGTGCCTGTGATTGTAACAGTATCAGAGTCAAACTCAAGTTTATTTAAGCCATAAATTTTAGCCGAATCATTGACTGTAAGACTGCCGCACTCGGCGTTCTTATAGGTAACAAATGTATGAGTGCCGCTTAAAACAACATCTCCGTCAGATTCAAAATCATCAGCGACATATGTGCCCGGAGCAGTAACATTAACCACAGTACCGCCAAGTTCTGTACTGCTGCCCTCAACCTCAAGAGAGCCGTAAACATAGCATCTGCCGTTATTCTTAAAGTTACCTGAAATGCTTACCTTGCGTCCCTTATAGCTATCCGAGGAATATTTGTTATCATACTTACCTGCACCGAGGTAAACATTTGCAGACTCGTTTTCGATGGTAAGATTTTCGATGCAAGTTTCATCATCAACCTTACCAAAGCAGGAATCACTGCCGCTGCCGAAAATGCTGAGGGTTGACGTAACGCCTGTACCGCCGACCTTTATACTTCTACCTTTATGGTCGGAACGAAGCACGCCGCCGATATAAGCCTGTGCATTTTCACCACTCATAAGAAAGACATCGCTGTCGTCAAGACTGTCATCGGTATTATACACACCGACATCGCCCTTAACATACATTTCACCGCCGTCATTGTAGATACGATAAGCCGATGAAATTCCTCCGCCTACATACAATCCGCCGAGATTAATGATACTTGCCTGAACATAACTGCCGTCGTCTACCTTATCAACAACATTAAGACTGCCGTTAACTGTGAGCTCGGCGCCCTTAGCGTTATATACAGACTTAACAGTTACTGTTTTATCTCTTGCAGGCTGAATATAAAGTTTGCCCTTATTATAAATTCTTCTGGTATCAATGCTTTCATTAATATAAATCTTTGAAGAACTTGAAATCTCGATGATTTCACTGACAACATTTGCTGCCTTTAACGAAACCTGAGTACCTACAATCTTATGGTTTTTAATATTTCCTCTGATTGTAACGGTACAGCCCTCAAGTGTAAGTGTTTCGTTACAGATGAAGTCACCCGAAGCATAAACCTTACCGCCGGAGTAAACATTGCTGTTTTTGCCGGACTTAATACTGCCCTGCTTAACATAAAGATTACCCTCTACAGTAAGAGTATTTGTAACCTCTACATTACCGTTATGCACATAGGTAAGTCCGTTTTGGTAGAAATCGTTTGTTTTGATTGATGCGGCAGAAAGGGTTGATGAAGCACCGCAGCTGATATTGCCCGGTACATTAACGTTACCCACAACCTCGATAATACCGTCGTTGATAACATACGGAGCATAGAGATTGCCGTAGACATAAATCTTACCTGTGCTGTTATTTGTTATTGTTTTATTTGTACTGCTGTACGAATTAAGGATAATAGTACCGCTGTTATTAATAACACCGCCCTCAATACTCTGAGCAAAGAGTGTTACATTCTTAGGCACATTAATACTTAAGTCGTCCTTACAGTAAATTGTACCGTTTACGATAATATTAACATTATTATCAGGGAGAACATTAAATGCACCGCTTGAAGAAGAATACTGCATATAAAGGTCGCCGTTGATAACCATATTACCGTGAGAATCGGGAACATCAGATACAAACGATGTTGTCCACGCATTACCGTTTACGATAACATTTGCAGGAGAATGGTCCGCATCATCGGCAGGTCCGCCCTTTGCAGAACTACCGAGAGAGTTATGGTTAAAGAATGTTTGCTGGAAAGCAAAGTAAGCAACAGGAGTCTTTACATCTCTGCGTTGACTGCCTCCGTCACGAACCTCTTTACCCTCAATGGCAGTAACCGTACCCTGAGCAAATTGTGCACCCTTATCGTTATTCCAAATATACTGTCTGAATCTAAGGTTATCCTTATTCTGTACTCCGGGGAATACGGTAAGACCCCATCCGGTATCGTATATTTCCGAATACAAAGGAAGCTTCTCGGGTTTTGCACGGTACCAGCCTGCGCTACCTGATGTATGGACAAATTCACCGTTAAAATTAGACCACGCAAAATTGTCCGTGACATCGGTTGACGGATGATAGTTCCAAGAGAACTTAGGAAGATAGTCAGAAATAATTTTATCAGCCGAAACAGGTGCGACACTTGTGTTATACGAGTTATTTGCCACGAGTTTAGCATTAACCTGCGCTCTCGACCTGAAACTGATATAAGTATCTGTCCAAGAATTCTTCGCCGAGGAATCATCCCTACCTTTTCCGCCTTGACCGCCCTGCTGTGTTTGAAGAAGCATAACGGTAACAGTACCGTTATTATTCTTTATTGCATAGTTAATGGCATCTGCCAAGTCGAAGGTCATTTGATAATTCTCGGTTAGTACATCCTTATCATAGTTTGCGATATATTGAAGGCTGAATATATTCTTTGCCTTATCCAAATGTATACCCGCAGAATCCTTAAACAAGTCGTTATTTTTCCAATCTTTTGCACCTGACAAATCCCTGACGGATTCATTATTCTTTGCATACCAAACAGTAACACCCTGACAGTCGCTGCCCTTATTTCCCTTTACGAGCATAGAAAATTCTGCCGAGTCTACCGTTAATCCCTTACCGAGCAAAGAGCTTACATCAAAGTTCAAATAGCCGACAGAGAAGTTTGAATTCTCACAGTCGTTTACGATATTGAATACAGGAGCGTCGGAATCGCTCGTATCATATCTACTATCCGAGCGACGACCTGTATTGCAATAAATAGTACCCGAGGACTTAATGCGGATATTGGTATCTTTCATAGAGCCGTAAACTATCTTACCTGTATGGCTGTTAAATGAACCTGCCTCAGGCAATGCCGGGAATAAAACATACCAATCGGTTGAAGGAGCTGATTGACCAAGCGAAAGATTGCTGTAGCTTCCGGGGTGAGCGATGATATATTTATCGCCTGTTTTAAGCTCATCCGCAGAATAAAGTCTTCTGTATCCGGGGATAGCCGAATTAAGAGCATTCTCATCCTTTACAAAAATGCAGAAGTTTGTATGTTCATCAGAGTCAAAACCGGCTCTGTTATGCCAACTGTCAAGCCTGTTCATTGATGTGTCAAACATCAAAATATAACTACCAATAATAAAAGAACTCTTAGATGTAATATTGAATGTACCCTTATTAGGACTGTCTTTAATTATAACTTGTTCATAACTTTCCTTATTAGGATATGCAAGGCTATTATAATATGCAATATTTGCATAAACTTTCGTGCCGTTTGATGTCTCGCCGACAAGTGCACTCTCATTACCGTACTTAGCATATGTATACTCAGCTTTAGAAAGTTCAACAGGTGCAGAGGTATATTCTGCCTCACCCGTGCCTGAGCCTTGGATTACATAAGGTGTATCGTTTACGGTTTTATAGGTATTTCCGGACACGGTGATTGACGGAATTTCTGCCTTTGGAACAGTCGGCTCTTCAACCTGAATAGAATTGTCAATACCTGTGAAATCGCTAGTATCCTGTTCAAGTTTTTCCTTTAATACCTTAAACGGTTCGCCGATGTTTTCTCTAAGAAATTTGTCCTCGTTAGGAAACGCACTCTTAGTATTTTCATCACTGTATGCAGTGTAAGACTTAGAGCTAATAAACTCTTTTTTCTTAGTTTCTACGGTTTCCTTGCCGTATTCTTTATACTGTTCTAATGCTTTGTTAACTGCCGAAGACGCATACTTGCCGGTAATATTATCTTTCTTAAAATCGGACACTGCATTTGTGCCGTATTTATTCTTTATATTATCTGCCTGCTGCTCCTTAACGAAATCGGTACCGTTTTTGAGCACACTGTTTCCGTCTTCGTCTGTCTTATAGAGATTTTCGCCCTTAAAGGTTGTATGACCCTCATCGTTTGAATCATAATACTCTATATCATAATCCGACGGATTAGATACCTTTTTGCCTCCGTCTGCGCTAAGAGTAACCTTTCTTCTGAAGAACGGAGAGGTAAGAAGATTTGTAAGGCTGCCCTCCTGCGAGTACTGATTATCATATTCACTCGAATATGTGGAGTCTAAATCTGCGCCCGTTTTAGAAGTTGCATTACCCGGTTCGGTTGGATTAAGATTTCTTACGGTAGCAAGAGAATCTTTAGAATTAATAAGGTCGGTCAGTTCGTCGCCTGATTTTTTAACTGCGTCCTTAACACTTACCGAGTCCTCTTTATCATTGCCTGATGCGTCGGCGGAATTCTTTGTTGTGGTTGCATTCTTTACGGAGCGATTAATCGTTCTGATAAAGTAAGGCTTCATATTAGGAGCATCGATATATTCGCTGAACTGCTGGAATGTTTTTGAAAGAGCGAATCTGTAACCCGAGTCTGCGGTATCGTTCATAAGAGATTTTGTTGTCATACCGCTGACATCTCTGTTCGTTACCTCAACATCGGGAATGACAAGTTCACACGAGGACGAGCCGTCGGTCTTTGTAAAGTTGACGGTAAAACTGTCCTTTGTTACCTTATCGTAACGACTCTTTGAAAAATCGTCGGCAGGAACATCGGTGCCGTTTTCAACAACATGCTGAAGCATTGTGCTGACGGTTGTGCCGCCCTGAATACCCTGCATAACCGAATTGGAGAGGTTATTATTTGTATTATAGACAATACTCTTTTGATTCTTAAGACTGTACTTACAGTAAGAAATATACTGAAGATTATTCTTTTGTTCAAGAACGGCATTCTTTTGAGAATCTATGAGAGAGATATTATTTTCGAGATAATATTGTGCCTTTGCCGTATACTGCGACTCAAGGTCATATTGACTATGGATAGTCGAAAAGTCCATAGTGTCAATAATATTGAGTGCAACCTGTGTTTGCTCGATATACTGATAGTTTTGGAAATATGTATTTGCAAATCCGCCGTTTCCGCCATCGATAAGACCTGCGGAAAAACTGCCGGCAGGCATAGAATCTATAATTTTACCGTGTGAGAAATCAATGGTATTAACTGCGGTATATTTTACTTGATTATAGTCATCGTGAGACTGTGAATCACCCTCACAATTTTTATAATTTGCCTGACAGACATCGCAAAGTTCATTAATAGTGGAAGAGGAGCACTTGCTTTGACAGGTACACTCGTCCGATTTTCCGTCGTAGTCCAAATCCTTACTGCGGCTCGCCTGCAATGTATTAACACCGATGCTGATATCCGAATTTGAATGAACATCACCGTTGGTGATAATGTGAGAAGTGCTGACATTGAGCAATTTATTATAGTTAGGATTGCCGCCGAGAATGCCTATAAGCGGCTGAATAAGGGTTTCGTTTACCTTATTAACAAAGTACTGGAAAATATTTGTTGCAATCTGTGCACCGTTACCGGCAGTTCTGCCGTTAAGCTGAACCGTCATATTACGATAATCGTTTGTTGTAGCGGATGAATTACCGAATATTGTATACTTAAGAGCCTCGGGCATATCGGTATATTTCATAGCACACTGAGCGTAGCCCGATTTTTCAAGGCGAAGATTTTTGATGCCCGAAAGTCCCGAAAGAAGTCCGTTACTCCTTACATAAACGGTCAGTTTAAGATAACCGGAGGTGATATACTTATCCTCGTCCTCCTGCTGGGTTTCCTCGGTGAGAAGTCCCTTCTTGTCTATAGTCACCTTAGCCTTATCGTCACCGTAGGTAATAACGGTTTTAAGGTCGGTTGAGGTGGTGACTCCCGTACCGTATTTTGCCAAATCAATGCCGTTTTCACGCATATATTTTTCGGCGGTATTTTGGATTGCGTTATCATCGGACATAAGGTCGTGCGCCACTGCAACCGTAGTAGCGTCAACTGCATTTTGCAATTTGGCAGACTGATAGTATACCAAGCCGAAATCAACAACAATTGCAAGTATCAACACGAAGAGGATAGATGCAAACATTGCGATAATTGCAATATCTCCTTTTTCCTTTTTTCTAAATAATTTTTTCAAGGCAAAACACTCCTTAAAATAAATCGTGGCACTGTGGTGCATTTCGTTTTATAATACGCAAAGCGATCAATCTTTTGTTACATCCTCTGCTTTTGAGTGAGCGAGTGAAAGTTCGGTCTGCAATCTAAAAATAAGATCCTCGCATTTGTCAATAGCGTCCTCGTAGATTTGGGACACTTCCAAGTATCTTCTGTCGTTGCTCTCCCCTACTGTTGTTTCAACATCGGAGCGAAGAGTTTTTATCTCGCTTCTGTTTTTATCTACTTTCTTTGTAAGATGGGCAACATCACGCTTAAGCCCGTCATTTTCCTTGGTGATTTTGCGATTTTCTTCTCCGAGGAGGCGGTGCTTGCTGACTAAAGCATCGTACTTTTCCTGAAGTTCTTTAAGCTGAGAATTATCGACAACCTTAACCTCACGGGGTGCCTCCGACATTTTTTTAAGAGCCAAATCTCTTTCGTCGAGTGCACGTTTTACTCTCAAATTAAGATTTGCATTTTCCTCTTTAAGCTGCTCAATTTCATACTTCAGCATGGAATTGTCATTTCTTAAATCTTTAATCTGAGAATCAAAATTTTCGGAAGCGTTGCGCTGAGTTTTTATAATATTTGCGATATACTCATCGACCTGATTTACATCATAGCCTCTGAGTGCCTTATCAAACTCAACCTTGCTGTTTCCCAAAATTTGATTTCTGTCTACTAATTCTTTGTTGCTCATTATTTTTTCTCCAAACTAAAAACTAAATTATTCAAAAATCAGCTTATCACCGATTTTTATATCATGCTTTGCAGCCATACCCGAATTCATCTCCAGAATTCTCTTACAGCCCTTAACCCGTTTGCGAACAAGACCGGGAGAGAGCGCAGGGTCAATGCAAAGCACTGTATTATTCTTATCAAGCATAACGGCATCAATATCAAATTTCATAAAAAATGTATGTATCTCGTCACACGGCGAGAGCAAAAGAGCATGTCTGTCATCAATATGCCGTCTGAACATCAAACCCATAAATCTGCTGAAAAAGTGATTTGCGTTTTCTACTTCGTCAAACAACAGTTCGCCGTTTCTGTATGCTTTTAACAATTTCAATATAAATCCCTCTCAAATCAGAACAAACCGCCTGCAAGCTGGTCCTTAACCTGAATAACAACAGGTCCCATAATTACGCAAATAATAGCGGGCAATATCAAAAGTACGGTAGGAATGGTCATCTTTGACGGCACTTTTGCAGCCTTTTCTTTAATCTGCTCACGCTTTGCAATTCTAAGTTGCTCCGACTGTGCGGCAAGTACATTGGTAATGGGAATACCGAGCGTATTTGCCTGAATTACTGCGGAAATAAAAGTTTTAAGTTCCGACACATCGGTGGAATCAGACAGAGTTTTAAGTGCGTCGTTACGGCTTTTACCGAGCTGAATTTGCCTAAAAACGGTAACAAGTTCGTCAATGAGCGGACCTTCCATTCTCTCTGAAACTTTAAGAAGCGAAGCGTCAAAGCTGAGTCCTGCCTCCATACATACGCTGAGCAAGTCGAGCGTATCGGGAAGTTGTGCCCTTATTGCATTCTGGTGATTTTTTATCTTAGCGTTAAGCACAAGGGTGGGAGAGAGCGCCGAGAGCATAGAGCCGACAATAATAATCATAATATAATAACTTGTTACATCTTTAAGCAAAAGACCGATGCCGACAGACAATATAATACCGACAACCATAACAGCCAGTTTCAAGTAATTAAAACTGCCGGTTGACATATGCATACCTGCCTTGCGAAGTTGGAGAGCAAGTTTTTCGGTTTCCTGCCTTTTTCTGGCACTCTTACTCTGTTTATTACCTTTTTCGTCAAGACTTGCAAGTTTTGTAACAATAGGTTTAATATTACGGTCATAAAAGGAAGTTTCCACATTTTTATATTCTGCGGTAACTACCTCTTTGCCGATTGATTTCATTCTCTTAAGATTATTATCCTCTTCTTTACCCTTCTTGCCGAAGATAACGATACAAAGTACCATTACAAAAAGCGAGTAGGCGATTACCAATATAGCAACCATAATATTTCCCCCTACATCTTAATGTTAATAATTTTCTTAACCGCTACGAAAGCCAAAAATTCAAGAACCGCAGCCGCAAGCAGGAAAAAATGTCCGGTATCGGTAGTAAACAGCGGCAAAATAAATTCACGGTTAATCATAAGCAAAAGCAATGACAAAACAACAGGCATTGAGCCTACCATAAGACCGGTCATTTTTCCCGATGCGGTAGATGCCTTAAGTTCCTGCTTGAGCTTCATTTTTTCTTTAATCGAATTTGCAATACCCTCAAGAATGCTCGAAAGGTTACCGCCGGTCTGTCTTTGAATAAGAACGGAGGAAACCATAAGCGGAAGATACTGGCTGTCGATTCTGGAGGTCAGTCTTTCAAGTGCCTCGTCCATAGGCATACCCATAGACATCTCATTGAGCACAACATTAAACTCAGAGGCAATAGGGTCATCCATATCCTTTGCGATAGCCTCCATAGCCTGAGTAAAACTAAGACCGGAGCGCAGCGACGAACACGCAATCATAAGCGCATCACTGAGCTGAACGTCAAACATCTTAACTCTTTTCTTTTTCTTGCTGCGAATGATGAGATACGGAATAGCCGCACCGACAAGCATTGCAACAAGAGCGGGAACAACGAAATTCGGCGAAATGAGCAAAATGGTAAGACCCGGCAAAACTGCAACAAGAAGCCAAATGAGAAGAAATTCCTCGGGGCGCATCTTTATGTCGGCGCTTTGCAACTGTTTATAAAGAGCGGACGCCATTTTTACAAACGGGTCGTTTTCGTTTTCCTTTTTCTTTCTGTTAGATGTTTTCTTTTTACTCTTTACGAGAGCAACCTCTGTATCGCCCTCTTTTTTCTTAAATTCATCCATACGCTTATCGGCTGCGATTTGAGTCGAATTGAAAGCGTATACAAGTCCGAACGCCATAAAGAACACAAATGCCGCAAAGGCAACTGCTATGACGATAGCGCTAATCGTTAAACCATTCATTAGATACCATTACTCCATTTTCACGAATCTTTTCTACACACTTAGGCACAATGCCCGTAGCCTTAAATTCGCCCTTAAATTTACCGTTTGCGTCCATTTCACCGTCTGTTTCATAGGTGAAAATGTCCTGCATTCTTATTACATCGCCCTCCATACCGACAATTTCGGAGACGGAGGTTATCTTTCTTGAGCCGTCTCTGAGACGAGCCTGCTGAACAATAAGGTTAATAGCGGAAGCAACCTGGTCTCTGATAGCCTTTGACGGAAGTTCCGAACCGGACATCATAACCATTGTTTCGATACGGGAGATTGAGTCACGGGGTGAGTTTGCGTGGATAGTGGTAAGTGAACCGTCATGACCGGTATTCATAGCCTGAAGCATGTCAAGTGTTTCCTCGCTACGAACCTCACCTACGATAATTCTGTCGGGACGCATACGAAGTGCGTTTACAACCAAATCACGGATACTGATTCTGCCCTTGCCCTCCATATTTGCCGGACGGCTTTCAAGGGTGAGAACGTGTTCCTGATGAAGTTGTACCTCGGCTGAGTCCTCGATAGTAATAATTCGTTCGTCCGACGGAATGTAGGAGGAGAGAACATTAAGAAGTGTTGTCTTACCGGAACCTGTACCACCGGATACGATAATGTTAAGTTTACCTCTTACGGCAGCCTCGAGGAATTCGAGCATCTTGCGTGAAACCGAACCCCAGGCGACAAGATTATCTGCCGTAATAGGAGTTTTGCCGAATTTACGAATAGTAAGAATAGGGCCTACAAGAGACAGAGGAGGAATAATTACGTTAACACGGGAACCGTCGAGCAAACGGGCGTCGCACATCGGGCTGGACTCATCGACATGACGGCCGACCTTTGATACGATACGGTCGATAATCTGCATAAGATGCTCGTTATCCTTAAACTTAATATCGGTAAGAACAAGTTTACCTTTTGACTCGACATAAACATGGTCGTAGCCGTTTACCATAATCTCGGAATAAGCGTCACTGTCGATAAGCGGCTGGATAGGTCCGTAGCCCATAATATCGTCGAACAACTCTTTTTTTACCATATCACGGTCAACACGCGGTATGCCGAAATCGTTTCGCTCAACGTACTCGTTAATGAGTTTTTTCATACCCTCATCGGATATGTCGGCGTTTTCCGCACCCAACTGCTGTTCAATGATAAGGGCGTGAATTCTGTTTTTTACATCTTCGTACTTATCCTCAAGAGCGGGCTTTAATTTATCGCTTGTTTCTCTTGTTTCACCAAAGCCTGAGTTTGAAGATTCATTTTGTATATTTTCCTCCGGCATAACGCTCTGTGTGCCGTATCTGTCTAGAAGTCCCATCTGTTATTCTTCTTTCAAATAATTATTTTTTGAAAAAGCCTTTCTTTTCTTTGCCCTTTGACTTTTTAAGTCCTTCCTTGCCCTCTCTTTCGAGAATCAACTTTTCGGCAAAGGCGTCAAGTTCCTTTGAAAAAGCGGCTCTGGGCTTAAACGAAACGGCAGGCTGACCGCTGTTAAGCGAATCGTTGATAGTTTTAAGGTCGCTGGAAAATACAGCGTATGCGTCCATTTTAAGAATGTTTTCGTAATCTGAGATTTTTACATTGTTTTTCTTTACATTCTTATTGATTATAAGTCTGATTTTGTCACCCTGATTAATTTGATTAAGAACATTCTGGCAAAGTTTTGCACGCT
>UQPH01000025.1 GCA_900542875.1 uncultured Eubacterium sp.
TTCAGGAGTGTAATACTACTTATCTTCATTTTGATTCGTATATGCTCGGAGCAGGCTCAAATGCTTGCGGACCGGTTCCGTCAAAGTCTAATAAACGCTCAACACTTAAAGGTGAACATATCAGACTTCTTGCAGAATTTGTATAATAAAAAAATCTGTGGTATAAAAATACCACAGATTTTTTATGTTGGTATCTTGATTTTACATAAACAATCCCTGCCGCCAAATGGTGACAGGGATTTTATAATTATGCCATAATCTTTCTGTAAAGTTCTTTGAGGTCATCTACATTAGTATCTCTCGGGTTGCCCGGACGGCAAGCGTCTGCGTAAGCGTCGGCAGCGAGAACGTCCAAATCTTCTTCTCTGACTTTTTCGTTTACGGCAGGAATTCCTACATCTGCCGAAAGTTTCTTAACTGCGTCGATTGCAGCCTTTCTGTATTCTTCCTGAGTCATATCGTCAACGCCCTCAACGCCCATGGCTCTTGCGATTTCTCTGTATTTCTCGCCTGTGCATTCCTGATTGTATTCCATAACGATAGGAAGCATCATAGCGCATGCAACACCGTGTGGTGTGTCATAGTGAGCACCGAGAGTGTGCGCAATGGAGTGAGCAATACCCAGACCTACATTTGAAAATCCCATACCTGCAATGTACTGAGCGAGTGCCATACCCTCTCTGTCTTCCGGCTTGTTTTCAACAGCACCACGAAGATGCTTTGAAATAAGTTTGATAGCTTCAAGATGGAACATATCGCTCATTTCCCAAGCACCGAGCGTTGTGTAGCCCTCGATAGCGTGAGTAAGAGCGTCCATACCTGTTGAAGCGGTAAGTCCCTTTGGCATTGATGACATCATATCGGGGTCGATTACTGCATATTCGGGAATATCGTTTTCATCAACGCAAACGAATTTTCTTTCCTTTTGAACATCGGTGATTACATAGTTGATTGTAACTTCTGCGGCAGTACCTGCTGTTGTCGGTACAGCGATGGTGGATACTGCATGATTTTTTGTAGGAGCAACGCCCTCAAGTGAACGAACGTCTGCAAATTCGGGGTTGGCAATGATGATACCGATAGCCTTGGCCGTATCCATTGACGAGCCGCCGCCGATAGCGATAATGGAATCTGCGCCGCAAGCCTTAAATGCCTCAACACCGTCTGTTACATTTTCTATGGTCGGATTTGGCTTAATGCCCGAGTATACCGTGTACGGAATTTCGGCCTTGTCAAGAAGATCTGTAACTTTTGATGTTACATTAAATTTGATAAGGTCGGGGTCTGAGCATACAAATATGTGCTTGAAACCCTTTGACTGTGCAATCGGAACTATTTCATTGATAGCACCCTTGCCGTGATAAGATACTGTGTTTAATACTATTCTGTTTGCCATGATAAAATCCTCCAAAATTTTATTAGTGACATTACATCACTTTTCATTGTGATAATAATATCACTTATTTATTATCATTTCTTTTAATATTTGTTACGAGACTGTTAATAAATTAACAATCTGAAACGTCACACATTGCCCAATGAAAATCGACCGGTAATGTTATTACCTATATTCCATATGCCTTTACTTTATTTTAACATTTGCCCGCCTGATATTCAAGTATTAAATGCTAAAAGAATGTAGTTCTTAATTTTCCTTTATATATAACAAAAAGCGGTTGCCTCCTGATTTTAGGAAGCAATCGCTTTTGTTATTTGATTAATATTATTTTTTCAGCATTGCCTCAAATTCTTCGACTACCTCTTTATTGTACTGCTCATAATCTGTTTTGAGCATAGGCACTTTGCCGTCGTAGAGAAGTTTTAATCCTTCCTCTATTCCTCCCTGCGAGTTGTCAACCATTGTTCCGCCGTATTTGTTCATAAATCCCCGTGGTCCCGTAATGTTTGTTGAAATGACGGGTAAGCCTACAATGTCCGCTTCGGCTAAAACAAGTCCGAATCCCTCGTAGTATGAAGACAGAACAAAACTGTCGCACAATTTAATGATTGCATACGGATTGGAAACATCCATAATCAGCAAAACTTTGTCGGTAAGATGCTTGTCTGTAATGAGTTTAAGCAACTTTTCATAATGGTCTTCGTAGGAACTTCCGCCGAGAATGACGAGCCTTGCGTCCTCGTGATTTTTCGCAAAGTTTTCAAAGGCGTTGACCAATCTGTCGTGCCCTTTTTCGGGCGAAAATCTGCCGACTGTGATAAACTTCTTTGTGCTTTTGTCAAGCAGAAATTTCATAGCGTCCTCGTGACTCAGCGAACACTGCGTAGTTTCGTCTAATCGGGGCGTAAGTTTTGCCTTTTCGGCAATGGTTTTGTAGGGAATCGCATTTTTTGCAACGCAAATTCTGTCGCCACCGCCCAGTTTTTCGGTAGGTGGAATAATGTCTTTTGTTACCACTGCAACCTTATTGTAGTGCGAGTAAGCGTATCTCAGCACATCCGCTCTTTGATTGCCTCTTTGCTTGATTTCTTTGAGCATATCGGAGTGGACATAGATTATGCTGTTTCTGTCTGTCTGCATAAATTTGAGTATCGGGTCTGCGGCATATCCGCTGAATTGAATGTAGGTGCTGAAATTTGTTGCGCCGAACTCTTTGTCAAAATTTTGCTTGACCCTCTTGTGACAGAAAAACATATATGTCTTTACATTCATCAACTTGAGCCTAAATAGCAGCTTGCACGCAAGATTGCCGACAGTGAGATTAAACTCGTTTTTTGTTGCATAGTATGAAACGCCGTTTTGAGTGAGCGACAGCATATTGTCTGAATATTGGTCTGCCGCCGTCTGCCTGAAATTAATGTAGTAGTTTCTTTCACTCTTGTCGAGAAGCGTTAAAAGATTTCTCAGCGACGCCGTGACGCCGTTCGGTGCAAGGTTGCCTGCAAAAATCAGCACATTTTCTTTGCCGTTGTTAGGCATTGATTCTGTCTTTAATCCGCAGTCCTTGCCGAGTATGATTTGGTCGCAGAGTTGCTTTGACGAGTTAATGTTATCGTATGGGCAGAATTTCTGCAAAAACTCCGTATCGTCATAATTCTTTTCTGCTCTCATTTCATCGAGCAGCGCTTTGTAATCCGATACCTGAGGGTAGGGGAGTTCGTCGAGTGAAATGTATAGTCCTCTGTCTCTGAGGTATTCTTCCTTGTCAAATGTGAAAAGAATAATTTTCTTCTTCGTGCAGGCAAAATCAAAGAATACGCTCGAGTAATCGCTGACCAAACAGTCCGCAATATTAAGAAAATCATATGTGTCGAGATTGCTCGGAAAAGGCTTAATGTTCTTAAAGTCACCGAAATTAACCGTGCTTTGCGAAACAGGGTGAAGATTGAGGTACAGTACCTCGTTATCGTTTAGTTCCTTATCTAAAGCATAAAGACTTTTGAGCATACAGTCTTCGCTTTGCTCACAGGTGCCTTCTCTCGCCGTGCCCCTAAAAGTCGGCATGTAGGCGTAAACTTTCTTGTTTTCAAGACCGAGCGACTGCCTCAGTTCGGTTCTTCTCTTCTCGTTAAAAAATATGTCGTTTCTGGGATAACCGCCCATTATGATTTTTGAGTTCGACATATTCGCCAGCATATAGTCCTCGATTATATGCTCCTTTGTATAGTCGTTTGGGTATAACAACCAGTCGGCTGATACAAAGTTCCTCTGCGGATTTCCGATGTTTACCGCATCATTTTTGATTTTCCTGCCCAGGCATTTCAACGGAGTGCCGTGCCAGGTGTTGAGATAAATCTGATCCTCTCTCTTTATGAAAAAAGGCAAAAATGTGTTGTCGTTTACTAAATATTTTGCACTTGCCAAAACCTTAAAGTATTCCTTTGTTGAAAGAATGACGAAGTTAAGATTTTTTATTCCGTATTCTTCGGCTTTTTTCTTAAATGAGTTTACTCTCGATTTAGCGGCAGAGAGATAGACTTTGTATTCTTTGTATTCCTCGGCGGAGCACAGGTATTTTGCCATAGAAAATATATTTCCGTTGAATTCTTTTCCGTGCTGAGATTCGAGCAAAATCATCTTGCCGTCAATCGGCATTTTGTCCACATATTTTATGTACTTGTATTTTGCTCTCCAATACGGATTCGATATTCTGTTAAGCGTCTTTCTTATTGTCGTTCCCATAACCGACTCCTTATATTTTATCTTTTTATACTATATCACAGTCAACGCTTTTAATCAATAAATTTTACTTTTTGCACTTGATTTGAAAAAAGTATTGACAATAAAACTTGGCAGTGATATTATGAAATTGCAAAGAAAACTTTGCAAAATCTTATTCGAGGTGATTACGGTGGATAAAAAGAAAATACTCGAAAAGGCTCAGAAAGAGTCTGACGATGAGGGTTTGCAAAATGCAAGGAATAAGGGCAGAGCGTGGGGCGTGCTTGCGTTCACGGCGGTTTATGTTATAATTACGATTTTCAATTTCGTTAAGGATAATCCGAATAATATTCCCTCACTGTTCTTTATGGCATATCTTGCCGCAGAGTCGATTCCCGAATTCATTTTTACAAAGAAAAAGATTTTTCTTTTTACTTCTATTTGTGCCGGAATTGCCGCAATTTTGAATTTAATACAATATATGACCGGTGCTTAATATGGACGATAAACTGATTCTTAAAAACCGCATTAAGCAGAGTCGTAAGGAACAGGGACTTTCTCAAAACGCTCTTGCCGAATCTGTCGGCGTTTCACGAAATACCATCAGTTCCATAGAAACAGGACAGTTTAACCCGACCGCAAAACTTGCCCTTCTTATCTGCACAGCACTTGATAAAAAATTCGAGGACTTGTTTTATTTTGAATGATTTACCGTGCAAAATTAATTGGAGATTTTTGATGAAAAACTTAACGACAAAGCAGAAAAAAGCAGTAAAGTGGTTTGTTTTGATTTTATGCTTTTTGTGGAATACGCTTTATTCCGTATATGAATTTTTTAATACTTCGCTTGCAGAGCCGTTTAGATATATTTATAACGACTCGATTTTTTCACTCGGTGATACAGCCGATTACCTTTTCCCCGATTTGGAAGTGTGGGGTTGGTATGTAATTGTTTCCTCAATAGTTTACTTGGCGGTATATATTGTTTATTTTGTAAAATCTGCTGTTTATCTTAAAAAATACGGAAATACAAAAGTCTTGTGTAAGCGAGTAATTGTTTTTACAATAATTTTTTCTGCAGTACAGTCCTTGCCGAGTGTTGTATCGACACTGTTTTGATGTTTTTACTTTGTTATGAAATGCGTTGAAAAATAAATATAAGCCTTAAAATCCGCTGAAATAGGGCGTTTCGTCAAAAAGAAAAGTAGGTACAACCGATTACGATTGTACCTACTTTGTGGTTGCGATGTAATCGGCGAGTATCGAGATAAACAATTTGATTTAGTTGAAAAAAATAATTCAAATATAATGCAAACCGATACCGAGGACAAAAACACGCCTATGAAATTTGCAGTAGATTTGCAGTAGAAAAGCATTTGAACGCCGTCAAACGAAATTGAAAATTAAAACAAAACTCCCGAAACCCTCTAAAACAGGGCGTTTTGCAAAATAAAAAGAAGTTCAATTAATCTTGAACTTCTTTTTCGTTTGGTTGCGGGGACAAGACTCGAACTTGCGACCTCCGGGTTATGAGCCCGACGAGCTACCAACTGCTCTACCCCGCGATATGTGATTTTCTCTTTTCGAGTGCTTTACTATTATAACAGAAAATTCGTATATGTCAATAGCTTTTTGAAATATTTTAACTTATAAACAAAAACGGGCAGCAGAAATTTACATTCCCAACTACCCATCTTCGCTGTTTAATTCTAAACAATCCTCTTTTGCTGTGAAGTTGCTGACACACAGCATTCGGTGCTGTTACCGTAACACCTCGCCGCCCTGCATTGAGCATAGCGGTTATGTATATATTACAGTATTTTACTTTTTTTGTCAAGGTATTTTATCAATTTTTGTTAAAGCAAATTTCAATGCAAATACTTTTACTATGGATAGAAAATATTTGAAGAAAATTTGTGACATAGGAGCGGCTATGATAGAAAACGGTGCGGAGATTTCTCGAGCCGAGGAGTCGCTCAGGCGTATGCTGTCGTCATCCGGAATAAAAGGCAACGCATTTTGTCTAAACAGTATAGTGGTACTCATTTGCTCCGATGATGTGCTCGTTCGCAGGATTAACAAAAATGACCTCAATCTGGCTGAAATAGACAGGCTTAATGCAGTTTGTCGGGATATTTGCAAAGAACAAAGTTGCCATCTGCCGAAGAATAACTATTCCGTTTTTTTCAAAATTATGTCTGTATTTTTGGCTACGGGTGCATTCTGTATATACTTCGGCGGCAGTATCGCCGACGCAATTGTCAGCGGAATAATCGGGCTGATTATTCTTAAAATTCCTAAGTCGGGTGTCGGTATATTCGCCTATGCTTTGCTTCAGTCAACCGTTGCAGGCATACTTTCCTACATTCCGCTTTTTTTGGGGCTTGCGGTTTCACCCGATAAAATTATGATAGGCACGGTTATGCTCCTCATTCCCGGTATTACTATGGGTAACGCCGTTCGTGATGTTATGTATTGCGATACGCTATCGGGCGTTATCGAATTTACCGAGTCGGTTTTTACGGCTCTTGCCATTGCGTTCGGCTTTTCTTTGGCGGTGATTTTTCTAGGTGGCTGAAAATATTTTGCTTTGCGTTCTTGGAACTCTCGGATTTTGCTGCGTGCTTAACGCTCCGAAAAAGCATATTGGCTATATTCTCCTCGGTGCGTTTATCTCTGCCGGGGTTTATGAAATATGTGAGAAACGGCTTATGCTCGGAGTGTTTTCATCCACATTGCTTTCTGCCGTTATTGTGGAATTTTACAGCGAGATTGTCGCAAGAATCGTCAAAACTCCTGCGACAGTTATTTTAATTCCTGCCGAGGTTCCTCTTTTGCCGGGCGGTTATTTGTATTATGCCATGACATCGCTGGTGAACAAAAGATTTGATTCGTTTACCCATTATGCCGCTCTTACCGTGTCGGTGGCATTTGCACTTGCTATGGGTGCGGTTGTTTGCCTGCTTGTTCTTGTGGGCATAAGGCGAATTAAAGAACGCTTTACCTAAGCATTGCTTTGTGCTAAAATGTACTCGGTGATTGTATGAAGATTTTAATTGCACCCGATTCTTTTAAGGGTACTTTAACGGCACTCGAGGTTGCCGATATTATTTCAAGGGCAATAGGTAATAACGCCGAGTGTGAGTGTTTGCCGCTGTCTGACGGCGGAGAAGGCTTTTGCGACTCGGTTTACAGAGCCTGCGGCGGCGAAATGAAAACCGTTCTTTGCCATGATATTTATTATAACGAGATAAAAGCTCCCGTCTTGTTTCTTGACAAAACGGCGGTGATAGAAAGTGCTGCCGCCTCCGGCTTACAGGTAAAAAAGCGTGTTATGCTCTCCTCATCTTACGGCACCGGTGAACTTATTAAATTTGCGGCAGAGCAGGGATATAACGATATTATTTTGGGCTTGGGCGGCACAGGCTGTTCCGACGGCGGTCTCGGTGCATTGAGTGCACTCGGTGTGAGATTTTATGACGAAAATCAAAATGTTATGCAAAAACCGAAAAGCAACGATATGAATTTCGTTTTCGGTATGAGTGTAAGAGACTGTGTTAAAAATATAAATTTGACTTATGCCTGTGATGTCGAAAATACTTATTTCGGAAAAAACGGTGCGGCTTTTGTTTTCGCACCGCAAAAAGGCGCAAATAAAACCCAAATCGAAGAACTCGACGAGGGACTTAAAAGGCTCAACGCTTTTTTCACAAATGACGTTTCAAAACTTAAAGGTGCCGGTGCGGCAGGAGGAATGTGCGGCGGACTTTATTCCGTTTACGGCGGAAATATCGAGTCGGGATTTGACATTGTGGCAAGACTCTGCGACTTGGATAATAAAATCAAAAATGCCGATGTTGTCATCACGGGCGAGGGCAAAACCGACAGCCAAACTTTGATGGGTAAGGCTCCGTTCAGGATTTCCGAATTGTGTAAAAAGTACGGCAAAAAATGCGTTGTTGTCAGCGGATGTTTTGACGGCGTGACGCTCGGTGACGAAATGCTGTCTTTGATTGATGACGGGGTGACGGCTGATGAGGCTGTGAATAACAGCAAAGAAGTGCTTTATAAAAAAGTGCAAAAGAGCCTTGCAATAATCTTAAAATAAATATATAATTACAGTAATTAATTATGTGAAAATCAAGGAGAACAGATATGAAAGTAAGATTACCAAAACACAGAGAATTTTTAATTAAGTTTGCCGACGATTATCCGCTTGAGGCTCAGGCGTGGGAAGAACTTAATCAGATAGTAAAGGATTACTGCAAAGACGGAAAAAGCCTTTATACTCCTACTTTTATCGAGGATAACGAGGACAAGGTAAAAGTCCTTCAGGAAAAGTATGAGTTTACTTATGAAATTATAGAAAAGTAACAGGCGTGATACATAATGACTAAGAATAAGATTTTTACCGTTGCAACTTCTCACCTCGATACAGTGTGGAGATGGGAACTGCCTAAAACCATAGATGAGTTTATCCCCGATACCGTAGTTAAAAATTTTGAACTCATCGAAAAATATCCTCACTATCGTTTTAATTTTGAGGGTGCTTTTCGCTATGAACTTATAGAGGAATATTATCCCGAGCAGTTTGAGAAAATTAAGCAGTATGTAAAGGACGGCAGATGGTGTGTCAGCGGTTCCGCTTATGAAAACGGAGATGTCAACATTCCGTCGCCCGAGGCCCTTTTCCGAAATTTTCTTTACGGAAACAGATATTTTGAGGATAAATTCGGCGTTACATCCAAAGATGTGTTTTTACCCGACTGCTTCGGCTTCGGTTATGCACTGCCGAGTATAGCAAAGCACAGTAATTTGCTCGGCGTATCCAGCCAAAAACTGAGTTGGGGCGGTGCGTATGAATGTCCGTTTGATTTGGGCGTTTGGCAGGGCGTTGACGGCAGCAGAATTTTTGCAAGCCTTAAACCTCTTTCCTACCGTTATAGTTTTGACGGCGATGTCAGGGGCGATTTGCAGATTATAGATAAACTTGCCGATAACGGCGTGCACTACGGTCTGCCGTGGACTATGAATTATTACGGAACAGGCGACTGGGGCGGCGCACCCGATGAGCAAAGCGTTGCATCGGTTGAGCAGAGCGTTGCATATAACGATACGAGCGAAACACAGGTTATCAGCGCATCGTCAGACGAGGTATTCAAACAGCTTGATGCTCTGAGCGAAAACGAAAAAACTTCTCTCCCTGTGTGGAATAACGAACTTGTTATGCGTTCCCACGGAGCAGGCGGCTATACTTCCCGAGCAATGTCTAAGCGTCTTAACGCAAAAAATGAGAGCCTTGCCGATATGTGCGAGCGTTCTTGCGTTGCGGCGGATGCTTTGACTTCATTTAATTATCCGAAAAATGTTTTGGACTCCGCTTGGAAAAAAGTCATTCAGCATCAGTTTCATGATGACATTCCCGGTACCTCCACAATGCTCCAGTATAACGACAGCTGGAACGATTACTTCGCTTCTCTCAAGCAGTTTCAGGGCGAATATCAGGCTTCCGGCGGCGCACTTGCAAACGAACTTGACACTTCGTGGTGCGAGGGTGTTGCGGTTATAGTAAATAACCCTGTGGCAGTTAAGCGTAAGGCGAGCGTTAAGGCACATATTAAACTTAACCGTAACGCAAAATATGTCAAGGTGTTCGATAAAAATAAAAAGGAAGTTCCCAGCCAGGTACTCAAAAAGACGGGCAAGGAATTTGATATTGTATTTACCGCTTCGGTTGACAGCGTGGGCTGGCGTGTTTATGATGTTATCGGCAGTGATAAGCCGTGCGAAATTAAGACAGATTTAACAGTAACCGAGCACAGCCTCGAGAATGCAAAGTATAAACTTTTGTTTAATAAGAACGGCGATATTGCGTCGCTTGTCGATAAAAAACTCAAGGTTCAACTTTTGTTGTCGCCGATTAAACTTGCACTTCATCATAATCTCGGCGAACTCAATTATCCCTCGTGGGAAATGAGAAAGGCGGATATTGATTCCGAGCCGTATTGTTATGCCAATACTCCCGAGTTTGAGATAATTGAAAACGGCCCGTCAAGAATTGCAATTAAGGTTACTCGTGATGCCGATTTTTCTAAGGTCGAGCAGATTGTAAGCCTTGAGAGCGGAGGCGAGGTCGTAAGGGTCGATAACCGTATAGACTGGCAGCAGCGCAGAACTCTGCTCAAGGCTCAGTTTCCGTTCACTTGCTCTAACGAAATTGCTTCCTACGATTTGGGACTCGGTTATATTGACAGACCGAATAACAGCGAAAATCTTTATGAGGTTCCCGCTCAGAAGTGGGCTGATATTACTGATTCTTACGGCAGATACGGTGTCAGCGTTTTGTCGGATTGTAAGTACGGCTGGGATAAGCCGCAGGACAATATGCTCAGACTTACCTGCATTCATACCCCTGCCGGTGCGTTTACAAAGGATGCACGCCAGGATTTGCAGGATATAGGAAGAAATATCTTTTCGTTCGGTATTTTCAGTCATAAGGGCGCACTTTCCACTCCTACTCAGGTTCAGGCACAGTGCTTTAACGAGGAACTCGTTGCCTTTCGTACCTCTTCGTCAAAACAGGGCAGTCTCGGTGATAGCTTTTCACTTCTTAAAACAGCCTCCGACAGCGTAATCGTCAGAGCCGTTAAGCAGTCGTATGACGGCGACGGAGTGGTTGTAAGGGTAAATGAGGCGTGCGGCAAAGAACATAAGAATACAGGCATTAAATTCTTCTGTGACATTTCTTCTGCCGAAGAAGTGTATGCCGACGAAAAGCCGATAAAAGATGCAAAAATCATTGACGGCGCTCTTGTGTTTGACCTAAAGCCGTTTGAGGTAAAGACTTTCAAACTTAAACTCAATTCTATACGAAACAAGGCTAAGGAAAATTATAAAAAACTTGATTTACCGTTTAACTCCACAGGTATTACCAAGGACAGTTATAAGGTGAATTGCATTTTGCAGGGAAGCGGAATGAGTTTGCCCGATGAACTTATTCCCGAAAGCCTCACGGTATCAGGCGTTACATTTAAGATGCCGAATGCCGATATGGATAAAAATGTACTTATCCCGAGAGGTCAGGAAATAGAAATTCCAAAGGGCGTAACAAAACTATATATGATTGCCGCTTCTGTTTTGGAAGACAAAAAGGTTGTCTTTATGGCGGATAATAAAGAACGTGAACTCACCGTTTACGATATGAAAGCGCCTGTGGGCAAATGGGATATGAAAGGTCTCGAACAGTTCGCAGAGGTTAAAAGGGGGGCGCTTGCTCTTGAGTTTACGCATACCCATCATCCCGAGGGCAATATAGCAAACGGTAAGGCGTACTTTTATCTTTACGAGATAGATGTAAGAGGTTGCAAAACTCTCACTCTTCCCGAGGAAAATAAGATGGTTATTCTCGCAATGACCGGAGTAAAGAAGTTTTCAAATACCTATCTTTCAACAGAACTCATTGATTATCCGAGCGAGGATTATAAACCGGGCGAGATTTCACCTATCGAAAAGATAATCGATAAAGCCGACTTTATCTCAATTCGTGCCGGTAAAATTCAAGACCAGATTAACGGCGGAAAGGGTAAGGGATTTAAGAGAGATAATATCATCACTAATATTATCCGTTCTTATACCAAATCCGAATGGTAAAAACCGCCGATAATACTGCCGAATCACATCAAAAGGCTCGTGAACTTAATGTTCGCTTCGCCTTTTGGTGTTTTTGTTTTTTGCTCAGTCGAGGTATAGAACATACATCTTCCTTCGCAAGAAAACGAAATTCGGCAGCATTCTTGGCGGCTTGTCAAATTATAATTTTTCTTCTTTATTATTGAATTGTTCATATTTGTGTTGTATTATAACTGTATACTTGTATATATTTTATAGGTGATGATATGAATACGATAAAACTCTCCACGCCGTGCGGAGATATTTTGGGTATAGATACTGCGGACTGTTATGAATTTAGGGGAATAAGATATGCTGTGGCAGGCAGATGGGAATATCCTGCTCTTGTTACCGACTTTGGTGCTCTTTATGACGCAACCGAGTTCGGCGCCTGCTCTTATCAGCGCAGAGGTTTTGAAAAGGACGAGAATTGTAATCCTTTTTATCATAAGGAATTCAGACAGGGAATGACCTTTAATTACAGCGAGGACTGCCTTTTTCTTAACATTTATGCGCCGAAAAATGCTCATAATGTTCCCGTCTTGTTTTATATCCACGGCGGCAGTTTTACGGGCGGCAGTGCAAATGAGGGACATATCAACGGTACCGAGTACGCAAAAAGGGGCATTGTATTCGTCTCTGTTAATTATCGCCTTAATGCTTTCGGCTTTTGTTCTCATCCCGACTTGACGGATAAAAAGGGAAGATGCGGAAATTTCGGACTTTATGACCAGGTTGCCGCTCTTAACTGGGTAAAGAATAATATTTTAGCTTTCGGCGGTGACGGTAACCGCATTACCGTTATGGGTCAGAGTGCAGGCGCAATGAGCATTGATATTCTTATATCGTCTCCTATTTGCAAGGGACTGATTAAGGGCGCAATTATGATGAGCGGCGGTGCGCTTCAGCGTGAGGTTGCCCGACCCCTTACTCCTGAAAAGACGAGAAAATTCTGGGACGAGATAATTAAAAACGCAGGAGTAAGCAGTATATTTGAACTT
This sequence comes from uncultured Eubacterium sp., assembly GCA_900542875.1. Classification (GTDB taxonomy): domain Bacteria; phylum Bacillota; class Clostridia; order Oscillospirales; family Acutalibacteraceae; genus Eubacterium_R. The sequence continues at coordinate 12,790 of UQPH01000025.1, forward strand.
AAAAAGGTCAGCGAAAAGAAACTGTTTTATGCTTGGCTCGATGCATGTAGGAGTCATAAAATCGGCAGTATGCTTTACACCTTGCCTGTTTATGACGGCGTTCTTTTGAAAAAGAGTACTTTTGAAAGAAAGAATATGCCGCATATGCCGTATATCCTCGGCGTTACCCAAACAGATATGGTGCCCGTTATCCTGGAGGGTATTACAAAAAAATTTGCAAAGAATATAATCAAATCGGGTTCGCCCTGTTATATTTATAATTTTAATCATAATTTGCCCGGCGATAATTCGGGCGCATGGCACAGTTGCGATTTGCTGTACGCTTTCGGCACTCTTAAAAATAATTGGAGACCGTTTGAAAAACTCGATTTTGATTTGTCATACCAAATGATTGAATCCTTTGCCTCGTTTGTTAAAACAGGCTCTCCCAAATGTGAGGCGGTACCCTTCTGGAACTCCTCGTACGATATGCCCGTTCGCTTTTGTGAAAATACAAGAAGCGAAAAATGGGACACAAAAAAACTGCTGAAAAATACATTTTCTAAGAACGGAGCAGAATTTTAATGAAATTCAGACACGACTTCTCTTTGGTGCAAGCCACTGAAAATTACAGATTATATAGATGCGATGATATTAATGCGAGAATTGATTTCGTTGAGAAAAATATCATCAGGGTTGCCATTTACCGTCACCGTGATGAAATGCTCCCCACCTTTTGTATTAATCCTTACGGAGAGCCTAACTCTCCTGCAAGAAACCGCCTTGATACCGACGGCTTTCATTTTGCCCGGGTCAGCGTTGATAAAACGGAGCACGGCGAATATATAGAACTTGAGTCCGGCATCGGCATTGATGTTGATTTTCATAACTTCTTGCTTTCGTTTTATCAGGAAGATGAGGTGCTTTTTGAGGACAGACGTCCTCTTGCCTATAACCTCGAAAACGAATTCGGCAGAGGATATTATCACTATATCTCACGAGAGGAAGACGAAAAGATTTTCGGTCTCGGCGATAAAACCGGCTTTATGGATAAGTCGGGCAAAAACTTTAAGATAGAAACAACCGACTGTATGGGATATGACGCCGAAACTTCCGACCCGCTTTATAAGCATATTCCGTTTTATATCTGCGAAAACAGCGTCGGCAATTACGGCATTTTTTATGATACAAGTGCCACCTGCTATATGGATTTCGGTAAAGAAATAAATAATTATTATCCTGCCTTTAAGTCCTTTAAGACCGACGATAACTGTATAGTGTATTATGCTTTCTTCGGCACTAAACTTGAAATTCTCCGTTCCTTTGCCCGCCTTTGCGGAAAGCAGGCATTTCCGCCTAAATGGAGTTTTGATTATTGTGCCTCCACCATGGCTTATACCGACGCCGATAATGCCGACGAGCAAATGCACGGCTTTCTTGAAAAGGTAAAGGATATGGGGCTGAGCTGTTCGGGATTTTATCTTTCCTCAGGCTATACCTCGATTGACGGTAAACGCTGTGTGTTTAATTGGAATACCGATAAGTTCCCCGACCCCAAACAGTTTGTTAAAGATTTTAAGGATAATAATATTCATATCATTCCTAATATTAAACCTGCGTTTTTGGAGTCGCACCCTATGTATAAGGAGATTGAAAAGCAGGGACTTTTCGTAAAAAATCCCGACGGCACTCCTTTTGTCACTCAGTTTTGGGACGGACTCGGTTCTTATATAGATTTTACAAATCCAAAAGGCTGTGATTTTTGGAAGAAACAGGTAACCGAAAAACTCCTCGATTACGGCATTGACGCTACTTGGAACGATAATAACGAGTTTGATATTCGTGATTGGGACGCTCTTGCAAACGGCTTCGGCTTCGGTAAAATAAAAGCCAGAAATATCCGCCCAAATCTTACCTATCTTATGGTTAAATCGTCCTATGAGGCACAGAGAGCAAAGTATCCCGATAAGCGTCCGTTTCTCTCTACACGCAGCGGAAATATCGCTGTGAGAAGATTGGCACAGACTTGGTCGGGAGATAATATGACTTCGTGGCATGACCTTTATTACGGCCATTATGTAGGACTTACGCTCTCCATGTCGGGTATGTTCTTCTATGGTCATGACCTCGGCGGCTTCAGCGGCGATATGCCGTCAAGCGAACTTTTGCTTCGTTGGATTCAGCACGGTATATTCGAACCCCGCTTTACCATTCACAGTTGGAATAAGGACGGTACAGCTACTATGCCTTGGAGTTATCCGGAGATTGAAAATGCCGTTCGTGATATTTTCTCCCAGAGAAAACAACTTTTGCCTTATCTGTATTCGTCGGCATATAACTGCGTGTCATATGACGAGCCTATGAATGCTCCGCTGTTCCTTTATTATGAGGATGAGGATATTGAGGAGGATTGCGAAAGTTTCCTTGTCGGCAGAGATGTGCTTGCTACTTGCGTTCTCGATGAGGGAATAGAGAATATTACCGCATATCTCCCCGAGGGCGATGATTGGTATCTCGGCTCAAAATATTATGAGGGCGGTCAAAATGTAAGTTTGCATATTCCGCCGACTTCTAAGATGCCTTACTTCGTCCGCAGCGGTTGCGTGTTTCCGACAGATGAGGGCGAGTACGGCTTTAACAGCGAACAAAAACTTGTCTTTACCGTTTATCCGCTTAAATCGGGATTTTTCCAAAGCTCGTTCTTTGATGATGACGGCGAGAGTTTTGAATATAAAAAGGGTAATTGCGTTCGCCTTTTCTTCTCCGTTGTCTGCGAGGAGGATAAGGTAACCGTGTTTTATAAGAATATCGCAAAGCAAAAACTTGTTCCCGATATTCGCCTCATAGACGGCGATGACCGTAAACTCATCGTTCAAAGCAGGGAATAAACTTAATAAAATAAAAACCGACTGTCTCACGCTTTTGTGAGACGGTCGGCTTTTCTTGTTAACGCTTCGGATAAGGCATATCGGATTTTAATCGCAAAATGTAATAATTGTGCTGATTTATATTTACTTTTTATTTCAACAATGCTTTTTGATAAAAGTCGAGTGCCTTTGTTATTACTTCCTGAGACGGTTCGGAGAATGGGTCGAGCACGCTGAAAACATGTTTTTGCTTTTCTCCGTTATATTCGCCGTAGTCAATCAGTTCGGACTCTATTCCTCTTTCTTGGAAAAGGTTGTATGCCGTAACCGTTTGGTCGTGGGCGAGAGTGTCACCCGAACTTGTGATAAAGAAAGTCGGCGGCATATTGTCGGCATATTCGATTATTTCGCTCAAATCCATGTAGTTGTATGTAGCCTTTTGTTTGTAATCTTTACCCCAAAGAGGCTTTGTGTAAACGCTGTACATTCCGCCGTTTTTCATATATGCAACCGGAGAGGTGAGTAGCAGAGCCTTTATATTAAGGTTAGTAGCCTGCGTGTTAAATATCTCTCTAAGTTCGGGGCTTTGGTTAAGCACCGCCTCATATAATGCAAGTTGTCCGCCTGCACTGTCACCCGTCAACATAACGGAGGAGGCATTTGCAGGATAGTTTTTCATATTTTCGCTTATCCATTTTAATGCGCTTGCACAGTCTTGGATTTGCTCGTTCACCGTTACATCGGGTACAAGTCGATAACTTATGCTGAACACCGTGTATCCCTTGCTTGCAAGTTCCATACAGTAGTATTCGTTCAAATCCTTTGTGGCATACATCCAGCCGCCGCCGTGTATGTCGATAATTACAGGCAGTCCCTCTTCGGGCAAGTCTCCCTCGGGATAAAATACATCCAGCATATGATACGGATTGCCCGTGTCGAGATACTCAATGTCCTTAACCTTAGTTATTTTTGACGGAGGGGTTTGCTCTGCGTGATTTTTCTTGTCATCTTTGTCAACGCCCTTCCATACTATTTGCATTATTTTTATGATGGGATTGTTCTCAAGTCCCTTACTGCTTGCGTCTTTGTATTCAATGCTTTGTGAACTTAGCAGTCCTCCTATATAAACAGCCTTGTCGTTTTTGTCGTCAACAGGTTTTGTCAGTATGAAAATTACGGCTGTTGCCGCAATTATTATCGCTAAGATAATGCCGAATACTATCCCCATCGTTTTTGCCCCCGTGTGCTTTTTCTTTTTTTCTTTAACAGAGTTTGCCATAAGCCGTGCTCCTTAACAGATAGTGTATAAGATATATAGATATACAATAATTTTACCAATGCCGCCGCTGCTTGTCAAGACGGATAAAACAAAAACCGCCGAGCAATGTCAGCGGTAAATTTGTTTTTTGTTATGCTTCTTTTTTCAGCTGGCGCTCAAGCCATGTTGCGCCCAAATCGAGTGCGGTAAATAATCCCTGCTTCTCGCTTTTTTTAACAATTCTGTCCTTCGGCGGTAATGTATCGTCGGTAGCAAGCAACTGAATAGTAACATCCTTAGCTAAGGTAATATCTTTTAATTTTTCGCTTTGCTTTACTGTAAGAACAACTACATACGCATCGTTAATGTCTCCGTAGTAGATGGTGTCTCCCGATCTCACCAAAGGCTTTCCTTTGTATTCAAGAAATTTTTCTTCTGCCAAAGGTAACCCTCCCTTACTGTTTGAGATATGACTTAACCATTTCCGCAAGCAGCTCGTCACGGTCAATTTTACGAATGAGGCTTCTTGCGTTGTTATGGGTAGTAATGTATGTCGGATCTTCGGAAAGAATGTAGCCGACTATTTGGTTGATAGGATTATAACCTTTTTCCTGGAGAGCATCGTATACGCTGCTGAGCGTTTCTTTCATAATGTCCTCGTTGTCGTTCGCAATCCTGAATGTCATAGTCTTGTCTTTCACTTTATCCACCTCCGCATTACAAGTCTGTATTAATCATATGTTAAATCAAAATATATTATATACATTTTTTTGTATGATTTCAATAGTTTTTTTAATTTTTACCGTACTGAGGGGCAAAAAACTTGACTTAATCGCCTTTTAGGGTTATAATCTAGTCGAATTTAATATTCTTTTGGCTGTGAAGCGGTGTAAGTAGAAGTTGCTTTTGACCCTCAGAGAGTATGCGTTAGGTGCAAGCATACGGCAAGGTACCTTTGAATTTCAGCCTGTCGAGCCACTTTGCGAGAAAGTAAGTAAAGCGTAAGCCTGCGTTAAGGGCAAAAAGCGGTGTGCCTTTCGGTGCACAATTTGAGTGGTACCACGGAATTTTCGTCTCATTTTTATGAGGCGTTTTTTTATTGTAAACGGAGGAAATTATGGAACAGAAGATTAAAAGTCTGAGAGAGGCTTTCGAGAGCGAACTCAACGACATCAAAGACTTGTCCGAACTTGAGAGTATTCGTGTTTCATATCTCGGCAAAAAGGGCAGTATTACCGATTTGCTTAAAGGTATGAAGGAACTTTCGGCAGAGGATAAAAAGGCTTTCGGTCAAATGGTGAATGAACTTAAGACCGCTGTCGCAAAAAGAATCGGCGAAAAAACTCAGGAGATGAAAGAACAAGAAGTTCAAAGGGAAATCAAACTTATGCCCGAACTTGACCTTTCATTGCCGGCAAATTTAAACAGAGGCTCTTATCACCCTATTACTCTCGTTCAAAGACAGTGCGAGCAGATATTTGAATCAATGGGCTTTACCGTAGAGGATTATTCCGAGGTGGTTACCGACTATGAATGCTTTGAGTCGGTTAATATTCCAAAAGATCACCCGGCCAGAGATATGCAGGATACCTATTATCTCACTAACGGTCAACTTCTTAAGTCGCAGACCTCTGCGGCACAGAACGCAATACTTCGCAAGTACAGGGATTCGCTCGTTAATAACGGCACTCCCATTAAGGCTATCTTCCCGGGCAGATGCTTTAGAAATGAAGCAACAGACGCCTGCCACGAAAATACCTTCTTCCAAATGGAGGGTATGATGGTAGGTAAGGACATTTCTATTTCAAATCTTATTTACTTTATGAAAACAATGCTTTCCGAGGTGTTCCAAAAGGATATTAAAGTAAGGCTTCGTCCGGGCTTCTTCCCGTTCGTTGAGCCGGGCTTTGAACTTGACATAAGCTGTCTTATCTGCGGCGGAGAGGGTTGCCCGAGTTGTAAGCACAGCGGCTGGCTTGAACTTTGCCCCTGCGGTATGATTCATCCCGAGGTGCTTCGTATGGGCGGCATTGACCCCGATGAGTACACCGGCTTTGCATTCGGTTTGGGTCTTACAAGACTTGTTATGATGAAATACGGCATTAAAGATATTCGTGATTTGAACGGCGGAAGCCTCAAGGCTATGAGCCAGTTCACCGACGATGAGTAAGAAAGGGGAGTGACATTATGTTTTTATCTATGAATTGGATTTCCGACTTCGTTGATTTGTCGGGACTCGATAAACTTAAACTTATCAATCAGTTTTCGCTCTCCACTGCCGAGGTAGAAAATGATATTTATTTTAAGGGCAGTGATCTTTCGGGCGTTGTTGTGGCAGAAATCAAATCTGTTGAAAATCATCCCGACTCAAAGAAACTTCATCTTCTTAAGGTGGATGCAGGCGAGTCGGAACTTACAGATGTTGTCTGCGGTGCTCCGAATGTAAGAGTGGGTATGAAAACCGCTTTTGCAAAGGTCGGCGCAAAAATCGGTGAGATTGAAATCGCACCACGTAAACTTGCAGGCTATCTTTCCAACGGTATGTGCTGCTCCGAAAAGGAAATAGGCATTTCCGACGATAATAGCGGTATTATGGAAATTACCGACGATATTCCTAACGGCACGGACCTCAAGAGCGTTTATGCAATCGACGATATTATTTTTGAGGTTGATAATAAATCCCTTACAAATCGTCCCGACCTTTGGGGTCACTACGGAATTGCAAGAGAATTTGCCGCTCTTTCGGGCAGACCGCTTAAAAATATAGGCGGAGTGGATTTGAGTAAATATGACTCTCTGCCAAAGGTTGATATGAAAATCGAAGATTCGCTTTGCCAGAGATATTCCTGCCTCCAGGTGGAAAATATTAAGCGTACCGTATCTCCCGTTGATATGCGTATCCGCCTTTACTACTGCGGAATGAGAGCAATTAACTTCCTTGCCGACCTTACAAATTATCTTATGCTCGAGATGGGTCAGCCCATGCACGCATTCGACAGCCGTAAGGTTGAAAAAATCAGAATTAAGAGATTTGATACTCCGTTTACTTTCCAAACTCTTGACGGAGTCGAAAGAAATATTGACGAAAATACCCTTATGATTTGCAACGATAATACTCCTGTTGCAATCGCAGGTATTATGGGCGGTCTTGACAGCGAAATCGTTGACGATACAACCACACTTACATTGGAATCCGCAACCTTTAATGCTGCTTCTGTTCGTAAGTCAACCGTTCGCCTTGCTCACAGAACCGACGCTTCCATGAGATACGAAAAGTGTCTTGACCCCGAGATGACCGTTACCGCTATCGCAAGATTTGTAGAACTTCTGCAAAAATACGATGACGGCGCATCTGTTGTTTCCGCTCTTACAGATGATTACGCTTATCATTATGATAATGTTGAACTTAAATTTGACAAAGCCTTTGTTGATAAGTATACGGGAATTGATATTTCAAATGACACGATAGTTAAAACCCTTAAATCTCTCGGCTTCGGCGTAGAACTTGAAAACGACAGTTTTACCGTCGATGTTCCGTCTTGGAGAGCAACTAAGGATGTAACGATGAAAGCCGATATTATCGAGGAAATCACCCGTATTTACGGCTATGATAACTTTGATGTTCATACCGCTGTTGCACCGCTTTATCCGGTTCGTCCGTCGATTGAAAAGACGGTTGAGGATAAGATTAAGGATTTGCTCGTTAAGAGATTTTCACTTCATGAACTTCATTCTTATGTTTGGTCGTATTATGACGAGCTTAAAACTATCGGCTTGGATGCAGACGGCGTTATTAAACTTGACGGAGCAACAAACCCTAATATCGAGACAATTCGCCGTTCAATCATTCCTACCCAACTTTGTCAGGTTAAGAGCAATACTTCCTTTGCTCTTCGTTTTGGTATTTTTGAAATCGGCAGAGTTGTAACAGGTCTTGACGAAAACAATAACTGTATTGAAAAGAAAAAACTTGCCATTACACTTTTCAGCAAGATTGCTCCCGTGTCGGTACTTTTCTATAAGCTTCGTGATATTTTGGAGATTATGTCGGACGATATTAAGCATAAGCCTCTTACCTTTGAGGCTAAGCAGGCAGAATATCCTTATCAGCACCCGGTTAATCTTAACAGAGTTTTCTGCGACGGCGTTGAAATCGGCGAAATCGGTATCGTTTATCCTACCGTTCAAAAGAAAATTGATAAAAAGGCGTCAATAGTATATGCCGAAATTGATGTAGAAGCCTTTGCAAATATCGAAAATGCTTCCATTCAGTATATTGAGCCGTCAAGATTCCCTGAAATGGAAATTGACCTTTCGTTCATTTCAAAGACCTTTGCCCCAATCTCAATAGCTATCGCAGAGGCAAAAAGTCCGCTTGTTAAAAATGTTTATGTAACTGACATTTATGAGGACGAAAATGACGGAAGTAAGTCTATCACTACCCGAATTGTGTTTGCTCATCCCGAAAGAACACTCACTAAGGAAGAAGTAACCGAGGTTACCGATAAGATTATCGCAACCCTCAAAGATAAGGGAATTGAGTTAAAAAAATAGTCTCAGGTTGTCAATAAAGCCTCTTAACCACGCCGATAATTAAAAATGATTGTTTGGGCTTTATTATCTTTGGCGTGAAAGTTATAGTAAAAACTTTATAACAACTAACATTATAAAAGCGTCGTAAAC
>UQPH01000026.1 GCA_900542875.1 uncultured Eubacterium sp.
TGAAAATCAAATCGTCGGCGGTGCTATTCCTAAGGAATACATTCCGGCTGTTGACGCAGGTATTCAGGCTGCTATGAAGAGCGGTATCCTTGCAGGTTATCCGGTAGTGGATGTCAGAGTAGAGCTTTATGACGGCTCCTACCATGAGGTCGACTCTTCCGAAATGGCATTTAAGATTGCCGGTTCTATGGCATTTAAGGATGCTGCAAAGAAGGCTAAGCCTGTAATCCTTGAGCCTATGATGAAGGTAACTGTAATTGTTCCCGAGGAATACATGGGCGATGTTATCGGCGACCTTAACTCTCGTCGTGGACAGATTCAGGGTATGGAAGACAGAACAGGTGCTAAGCAGATTAATGCCAGAGTTCCTCTTTCCGAAATGTTCGGTTATGTAAACGACCTTCGTTCAAAGACTCAGGGCCGTGGACAGTACACTATGGAGCCGGACGGCTACGATCAGGTACCGAAGTCAATTTCTGAATCAATTATCAGTGACAGAGCTAAGAAAGACTAATAATATTTATAAAAACACTTGATATTTATACTTTATTTTGTTAGAATATCAGTAACAAAATTTTTATTGAAAATTTTAGGGAGGAAATTCCAATGGCAAAAGAACATTTTAATCGTACCAAGCCACACGTAAACATTGGTACAATCGGTCACGTTGACCACGGTAAGACCACTCTTACAGCTGCTATCACAAAGTATCTTGCAAATAAGGGCTTCGCTAAGTTCGAGGACTATGCTGATATCGATAAGGCTCCTGAAGAGAGAGAGCGTGGTATCACAATTAACACTGCTCACGTTGAGTACGAAACAGAGAAGCGTCACTATGCTCACGTTGACTGCCCAGGTCACGCTGACTATATCAAGAACATGATCACCGGTGCTGCTCAGATGGACGGCGCTATCCTTGTTATCGCTGCTACTGACGGTCCTATGGCTCAGACTAAGGAGCACCTTCTCCTTGCTCGTCAGGTAGGCGTTCCGGCAATCATCGTATTCCTTAATAAGTGCGACCAGGTTGACGACGAAGAACTCCTTGAGCTCGTAGAGATGGAAGTTCGTGAGACTCTTGCTGAGTACGGCTTTGATGAGAACTGCCCGATTATCAAGGGTTCAGCTCTTAAGGCTCTTGAGGCTACATCAAATGACGATCCTGCTTGTGCTTGCATTCAGGAACTCATGGACGCAGTTGATGAGTATATTCCTACTCCTGACCGTAAGGCAGACCTTCCTTTCCTTATGCCTGTTGAGGACGTATTCACTATCACAGGTCGTGGTACTGTTGCAACCGGTAGAGTAGAGAGAGGTCAGCTTAAGACTAACGATACAGTAGAGATGGTTGGTCTTGAGGATGAAATCAAGTCAACAGTTTGCACAGGTATCGAGATGTTCCGTAAGATTCTTGACTACGCTGAGGCAGGTGACAACATCGGTTGTCTTCTTCGTGGTGTTCAGAGATCTGACATTAAGAGAGGCCAGGTTCTTGCTGCTCCGGGTTCAATTCACCCACACACCAAGTTCACAGGTCAGGTTTACGTTCTTTCAAAGGATGAAGGCGGTCGTCATACTCCTTTCTTCAACAACTATCGTCCTCAGTTCTATTTCAGAACAACTGACGTAACAGGCGTTATCACTCTTCCTGAAGGCGTTGAGATGTGTATGCCCGGCGATAACGTTGATATGAACGTTGAACTTATCACTCCTATCGCTATCGAAGAGGGTCTTCGTTTCGCTATCCGTGAGGGTGGTAGAACAGTAGGTTCAGGCGTTGTTGTATCAATCAACGAGTAATCTTATTTACTGACTGATATAGAGGTTGTCGATTTTTCGACAGCCTCTTTTTTCTTTTCTCTTTAATTTTGCGAACATTTGTGATACAATATTTATACTGAATTTCAAGGTGCGTATTATGGATGAAAATAATCTTGAAAATTTAATAGGCGTTGTCGAAGAGGTTACTTATTATAACGAATCTAACGGCTTTTGTGTTGCCGAAATAAATACAGGCGACGAGGGCGTTACCGTGGTAGGTGAACTCGGTGAACTTGCCGTAGGTGCAAAGGTTGAATGCCGTGGCAGTTGGACATTTCATTCATCGTTTGGCAGACAGTTTAAGGCGACAAGCGTTGTGCAGACTCTCCCTGCCGATATAGGCGGAATTTTACGCTATCTTTCGAGCGGAGCGGTTAAGGGAATACGCAGTGCAACCGCCGAAAAAATAGTTGAAGCGTTTGGAACTCAAACTTTTGATGTGTTGGAAAACGACCCTGTTCGCCTTGCAAAAATCAAGGGGATTTCTGCCGCTAAGGCAAGGCAGATTTGTACTGATTTCAAATCGCAGTTCGCCGCCAAAGAGGTGCTTATAGGACTCACCAATCTCGGTATGAGCCAAAACCAGGCAGTGAAAATATATAATATGTTTAAGGGTGAATCGCTTGAAGTTGTGAATTCAAATCCTTATTCTCTCATCGGCACGCAGACAGGCATAACCTTTGATAAAGCTGAGGAAATTGCAGAAAATCTAAACGAACGCCCGCCGTTTAATTATAGGGCTCAGGCGGCTGTTTGCTATATCGTAAGGCATAATTTGGGCAACGGTCATACCTGCATACCCAGAGACAGAATTTTTGCTCCTGCCAAATCTTTGCTTGAGTGCAATGATGACGAAGTGGAGATTGCAATTGATTCGGCAATTGAAAATAAGGCAGTCATACAAAAGAATATCGACGGCAGGGACTTTCTCTTTTTGCCCGATATATATTTAGCCGAGCATTCAATTGCGGACAGAATTAAGGTCATGACCGAATATCCGCCTATTCAAAATCAAATTGAACCGTCGGAAATTTATTCTTTTGAAATGAGCAGTAATATTAAGTTTGACGATAAGCAGAGGCTTGCCGTTGAAATTGCTGTGGAAAAGGGACTTCTTGTTCTTACAGGCGGCCCCGGTACCGGTAAAACGACTACCGTAAAAGGGATAATTCAACTTATGAAAAATCGAAATCTCAAGGTCGCTCTTGCCGCTCCGACAGGCAGAGCCGCTCAGCGTATGGAGGAACTTACGGGTTATTCGGCAAAGACGATTCACAGACTTTTGGAGGTTGAGTACAAAGAGGGAAGCGAGATGCAGAGCTTCGTTCATAATATTTCAAATCCGCTTGATTGCGACGCCGTTATTGTCGATGAAATGTCTATGGTTGATGTAACGCTGTTTTCAGCATTACTTGACGCTTTACCTTTGCATTGCCGTTTGATTATGGTGGGCGACAGAGACCAACTTCCTCCCGTCGGCGCAGGAAATGTACTGCGTGACATTATAGACAGCGGTTCCATCAGCGTTGTTGTACTCGATAAGATTTTTCGTCAGGCGATGAAAAGTAAGATTGTCACCAATGCACACAGGGTTGTTCATGGCGAAATGCCGGAATTTGATAACAGCCCCGAAAGCGATTTTTTCCTCCTCAGAGAAAATTCAAAATACAGTGTTCCCGGAAAAATTGTTAACCTCGTGACTTCACGCTTGCCGTCGGGTTACGGCTTTGACAGCGTAAATGATATTCAGGTGCTGTGCCCAGGCAGAAAAGGCGAGTGCGGCACGGAAAATATCAACACCCTTTTGCAGGCGAGGCTTAATCCGCCCGATAAAAGCAAAAACGAAATCAGATATAAAGGTACGGTTTTGCGTGAGGGCGATAAGGTTATGCAGATTAAAAATAATTATGATGTTCCGTGGTTTAAGTCGGGCGAAAACGGCAGCGGTGTGTTTAACGGAGACATAGGAACTCTCACCCGTATCGACAGGGCTAACGATATAATCAATGTAAAATTTGATGACAAAGAGGCTATGTACAGCGTTGAGAATGTTAAGGAACTGGAACTTGCTTATGCTATGACCGTGCATAAATCTCAGGGCAGTGAATTTGACTGCGTAGTGATGAATGTGGCAAATATTCCGCCGAAACTTGCTTACCGCAATTTGTTTTATACAGCACTTACAAGGGCTAAAAAACTTTTGGTGCTTGTCGGAAACGAACAGAGTATAAAGGCAATGGTGGATAACGATAAGAAGTCGAGACGTTACAGTGCGCTCAGATATTTTATTGAGAATGATGATGATTTGCCTCTCTTTAATTGACTTTTATATCGGGTTGTTGTAGTATAGATTATATTGAATTAAACGGAAATTTTAAGGTGTAAAATATGTTCGGTTATGATTTGGGTATCGACCTCGGCACGAACAATGTTGTTATCACAGTGCCCAATAAAGGCGTTGTTGTAAATGAACCGAGTTATGTTGCGTATGATACCGAGACGGAAAAAATGCTGTACGCAGGCAGGCGTGCGTACTATCTTCAGGGCAGAGAGCCTAACGGAATTACGGTTATTCAGCCGCTTAAAGACGGCGTTATCGGTTCTTATGCCATGACTCAGCAGATGATAAAATATTTCATCTCACGAGCAGTAAAAAAGAATATTTTTAAGCCGAGAGTTGTTGCAACCATACCGGCTCTTGCCACCGATGTTGATAAAAGAACTCTTGTTTCGGTTATTGCTTCGGCAGGTGCAAGGAGCGTTTGCCTTGTTGAGGAGCCGCTTTGCGCCGCATTCGGTGCAGGCATTGACCCGCTTCAGCCAAATGGTGCGTTTATTATAAATATCGGCGGAGGCACCACAGATATGGCAGTTGTGTCGCAGGGTGCAATGAGCCAGTGCGAGACCGTCAATGTCGCAGGTAATGCCTTTGACGAGGAGATAATGAGATTCATTAAGGAAAAGTACGATGTTCAGGTCGGTATTCGTACTGCCGAGGATATAAAAAAGCAAATCGGCGGAGCAGTCCCCAGAAACGAGGAAATCGTTATGGTGGCTAAGGGCAGATGCGTTCACAGCGGTATGCCAAAGAGCATAGAGGTAACCTCTAATGAGATTTACCATTGCTTAAAACCTCTGCTTCAGGAGATTTCTTCTGCGGCACAGATTATGTTTGAACGTACCTCGCCGCAACTTGTTGCCGATATTGTCACCTCGGGAATTATTTTGACGGGCGGTTCTGCCGAACTTTACGGAATGGACGAATTCTTTAAGCAGGAGATGAATCTCGATGTTACCGTGACACCTCATCCGAATCTTTGCGCAGGCAAGGGTGCGAGCGTTGCACTCGATAAAATGAGAATTCTTGACAGTTACGGTTATCGCTTTAAGACCAAAGAGGAAGTCAGAATAAGATGATACATTATTATTACGGCTTCGGTAAGGGCAAGACCTCGTCTGCCGTCGGCGCAGGAATGAGAGCGTACGGAGCAGGTATGAGCGTGCTTTTTGTTCAGTTTTTTAAGGACAATAAATCGTCGGAGCGTTCGGTGTTGCCGTTTGAGGTCTATCCGTGCTCCGAGTCTCTGCCGTTTAATGTCGGCGAGGAGTACAAGGCGTTCGTGAAAAAAGCCGTTGAATACATTAAAACCGCCGACAGCGATGTAATTATTCTCGATGAATTTGCGGATTTAATTCCACGCTTTATTTCAGTTGATGAAATGAAAAGTATTTTTTCTTTTGACAAGGAATATATAATCACGGGGCATAATTATTTGAATGAACTCGGCGATATTGCCGATTATGTTACCCGATTTGAAAAAATAAAACACCCTTACGATTCAGGCGTGCCCGCTCGTAAGGGTATTGAGTTTTGATTATTCAAGTATCATATGTGCATAGGCGTTTTCGACCGTGCACTCAAATACAATATTTTTTATGCCGATTGCACTTTCGTAGTCGGCACTTTTTTTGTGAGTGACAAAGATGTACGGGCAATTAAGTTTACTTGAAAACTCAATTATTTCCTTAGGTACCGTCGCACTGTGGTACATTTCAAATATAACTCCGTCGAGTAAATCGGTATTAATGCTTTTTAAGTTAATGCCTACAAACGGTTTTATAATCAGCACATTTTTGTCGCTGATTTTTTTCTTTTTTGCCGGCGGAATAGTTGACTTAATGCATTTGAATTCATCATTAATGTCTGCACTTGTCACGCAGTCACCTTTTTTAATTCCGTTGTAGGATACATACACACCGTCTTTGTGCGAAAGAAGATGCTCAACAGCCGCTTCAAAGTTTTTTATGCCGTTGCTGTCACTGCATTCTATTGGTTTGTCTGCGGCAACGAGAACAATGTTCTTGTCCCAAAATGCGTTTGCTATGATTGCAGAGGTGTAGGCGAGAGTGTCGCTTCCGTGGAGGATAATAATGCCCTTGTATTTTTCCCAGTCTATACCGTTTAAGCAGTCAATGAGCCGCCGCCACAGTTCTCTTGTCATATTCTCACTCAGGCAGACAAAGGGCGATATGCATTCAAATTCAGCGTTGCCTTTATAATAATCGAGTACCTTCAGCGGATTTTTGTCGGGCATTATTTTATTGCCCCATATGCTTCCTATGGTGCCGCCCAGTGCAACGACAAGTATTTTTTTCATTACCGATTTATAACCTTTCCGTTTTGGAATTTAATGTTAAGTTCTGTGCCGTCCTTTAACTTCAATCCCTTTGCATAGCCGCTCCATTCTTTCGGTATTGCACCTCTTGTGAGCATTTCGGCTATGCCTGCCGCTACGCCGAAGTTTCCGTCAATCTGAAACGGCGGATGTGCGTCAAACATATTGGGATAACTTCCGCCGCCCGGTCTTTTGATACCTCTCGGATTAATCGGACGAAGTTGGTTTTTGATAAGTGTAAGTGCATTTTGTGCGTCATCAAGCCTTGCCCAAAGACAAACTTTCCAGCCGAGAGCCCAGCCCGTTCCGTCAAAGCCTCTTGTAAGAAGTGACTTCTTTGCCGCCTCTCTTACCTCGTCGCTTTGAGGATATGCAGACGGATAAATGCAATATAGATGGCTTGCGTGTCTGTGGTGAATTTCGGTCTCCTTGAATTCCTCTGCCCACTCGTTTATTCTGCCGTCGCTTCCTATCGGAATGTCGAAAATCTCCGGCACATCAAAGCCGAACTCCTTGCAGTTCATAAAGAACTCCTGCAAAATTCCTATGTCCATTGTGGGCATATAAGTGAGAGCCGCTTTGTTACCGTTTTTATCAAGATAACTGTTCTCGGGCGAAATTGTCGGACAGGTGACAAGTTTGCCGTCATGCTCGACAAAAAAATCTTTGTAAAAATCAAGCACCTTTTTGAAATACGGTTTCATATCTCTGAACAAAAGCTCGTCTTTTGTATATCTGTAATGCTCGAAAACTTCGTTTAGCATCCACGGCAGAGCCGCTTGCCAGCAAGCGTAGGTTTCAGAGTCGGTTTTTCCTATCGGGTCTCCTGCCGGATAACTTGCGCCCCAAATGTCGCTGTTGTGGTGTGCAACCGAACCGGAGCAGTTATAATAATCCTTTGCCGTAACCTCTCCGTTTATGCACATTTTTTTGACCTGCTCAAAAAAAGGGTCAAAGCATTCGCTGAGATTGCATATATCGGTGCACCAGTAATTCATCTCGGTGTTTATGTTAACCGTATAACTTGATGACCACGGCGCACGAATATGCGGATTGAATATTCCTTGAAGAGTCATTGCATTTGTGCCGGGTCTGGAGCAGGCAATGGTGAGATAGCGACCGTATTGGAAGAGAAGAGCAATAAGATTATTGTCGTCTGCGCCCTTTTTGAACTGTTTTAATCTCTTGTTTGTAGGTATATCCGCCCTCTCACTTCCGAAGTCTACTTCAACTCTGCCGAACAGAGCGGAGTGGTCTGTAATGTGCTCCTTTAAGAGTTCCTTGTACGGCTTTATGCTGTCAAAATGTGACATTGCCTTTTCAAGCGGATTGCCCGACGGCATGGTCTTGAAATCAATATAGTTGGTTGCGAGCGAAACCAAAAGAGTAATATCGTGCTGATTGTTAACGCTTATGTAATCTCCCTCAAAGGTTGCGTTTCCGAGCACCTTTACAGCACCTGCAAATTTCATTGCACCTTTTCCGTAGTCAAATACATTGCCTGTGTTGTAGTACGGCGGCATACAAATTTCGGGAGCGTCACCCTCGATAATGAGAGTGTCCTCCTCGGTGCGGCATTTGTGTTTCAAGAGGCTGAACAGTTTTATCTTAGCCGTTATGCCTTTCTTGCTCTTTATGTTTATAACTAAAAGCTGAGCGGGATAACTTACAAAAACCGTTTCGTATACATCCGAGTTTTCGGCTGTCGCAACGGCGGTTGAAAGGTCGAGCGTTCTGGTAACACCCTTGGTTTTGCCGCCCTTGTATTCGATTATCAAATCGCCGAACGGAAGATATGCCTCACTCCAGTGACCGTGAAAATCCTCGTTTGCAAGGCGTTTTGCTTCCTTTCTGTCGCCGCTGAAAATTGCGTCTTGTAACGGCTTTAGATATTTTCCTGCGTCCTTTTTGTTTAAGTCTTTCGGATAGCCCGACCATAGACTGTCTTCGTTGAGTGCTATGCGCTCCGTCTTGAGGTTTCCGAAAACCATAGCGCCGATTCTGCCGTTGCCCAGCGGCAGTGCCTCCTCCCATGCTTTCGCTCTCGATTTATAAAAAAGTTTTGTTTGCATAGAACATAAATCCCCTTTGCTTTTATAGTTATATTTTATTATATATGCCGCTTTAATTCAAGTATTTATTGACATTTAGATGCGTTATGATTTGGCACGGCATTTATATCATTTTTATATTTTTTGCCGAATTGCTTTTGCTGTTGCTTTTTGCTCATTTTTGTGCTTATTTTATTATAAATGCTCAAAAGTGAGCATTTTTTATTTTTTATTTGTACTGTTTGTACGTCAAAAGCGCTGCTTTTTGCGCATATTTGACGAGAATGTCTACTCACCGTTGACTGATTTTGACTGAATGAGTATAATGAAAGTACAAAGAAAAGGTTGGTGCCGTGAAATGTTAACACAGGACAGAAGACAAAAAATCCTCGATTATATTTTGAAAAACGGCTCTGCCGCAGTCGGAGAACTGAGCGAAAAATTTGACACTTCCGAAAGTACAATCAGACGAGATTTGGTAGTTTTATCAAATTTGGGAAAACTTAATAAGGTACACGGCGGTGCAACGGTTTTGTCTCAGGAGTTTTTGAAAAACGAGGACAATGTAGAGCAAAAGTTTTCAAAGAATATAGACGAGAAAACGCTGATTGCAAAATATGCCGCATCGCAGGTAAACGATGATGATTTCGTTTTTATCGACGCAGGTACAACGACCTATCTTATGCTTGATTTCCTTAAAGGGTCAAAGGCGAGTTTTGTCACAAACGGCATAGAGCACGGCAAGCGACTTGCTCAAAACGGTTGCAAGGCATTTGTGGTAGGCGGTGAGATTAAGGCTAAAACAGATGCCATAATCGGGCTTGTTGCCGCAAGTAATTTGCAAAAGTATAATTTTTCAAAGGCGTTTATCGGAGCGAACGGCGTGACCCAAAAGCAGGGATTTACAACTCCCGACACCGATGAGGCTATGCTTAAGGCGGTTGCGGTAGAACGGAGTTTTGTCAGTTATGTTTTGGTTGATAATACGAAATTCGGCAAGGTTTCGGCAGTAACCTTTGCTCCTCTCGATGCCGCCTGTATAGTTTGCGACAAATGTGAGGATGATAATATTAAAAGTAAGTCTGTAGTTAAAGAGGTGGTTTGATGGTTTATACTGTTACACTTAATCCTGCGCTCGATTATGTGATGCGAGTCGGTACGCTGAGGTATGACGATATTAATCGCAGTGAGAGCGAGGATATTTATTACGGCGGAAAGGGAATTAATGTTTCCACTGTTCTTACCCGTCTCGAAATAGAAAATGAGGCACTCGGCTTTGTGGGCGGATTTACCGGCGATAAACTTGTCGAGATGCTGAAAGGCGACGGAATAAGAAGCGATTTTAACCGTATCTCGGGCGGTCACACCCGAATTAATGTGAAAATTAAGGCGGATACGGAACTTGATGTTAATGCTCAGGGACCATCGGTCAGTGATGAGGAAATAGCTGCTTTGCTTAAAAGACTCGACGATATAAAAAGCGGAGATGTCCTTGTGCTTGCAGGTTCGATACCTAAAAATCTTCCGAGCGATATTTACGAGCGAATTCTTGCAAAGCTCCAAAACAACGGAGTTAAATTCGTGGTTGACGCAACCGGTGATTTGCTCAAAAAATGCCTTGCTTATAAACCGTTTTTGGTTAAGCCGAATCATCACGAACTCGGCGATTTGTTCGGAGTCGAAACGAAGTGCGACGAGGATATTGTCATCTACGCAAAAAAACTTCAGGAGATGGGAGCAAAAAATGTTCTCGTTTCCCGTGGCAAAGACGGCGCAACTCTTGTTGACGAAAACGGTAATGTAACAACCGTAGGCAATGTAGAGGGAAAGCCGGTTAGCAGTGTCGGCTGCGGTGACAGTATGGTTGCAGGTTTTGTGGCAGGCTTCCTCAAAAAAGGCGACTACGCCTATGCACTTAAATTGGGTATGGCGTGCGGCAACGCAACTGCTTTCAGTGAACAGCTTGCAACAAGAGCCGAGATAGATAAAATGTTTGATTATTATGAAAAATTATAAATGTTAACGGGAGGGTTAATGCTATGAAAATAATTGATTTATTAAAAGCGGATGCGATAAATCTTAATGTTAAGCTCGCATCTAAGGACGATGCCATAGACAGGCTCGTTTCGCTTCATGACGCAGTCGGAAATCTTACCGACAAAAACGCCTATAAAGAGGCAATTTTGCTTCGTGAGCAGCAGGGAACAACCGCTATCGGTGAGGGAATCGCAGTTCCTCACGCAAAGAGCGACAGTGTAAAAGTTCCGGGTCTTGCGGCTGTTACGGTTGATGGCGGCGTTGATTACGGTGCTCCGGACAATAAACCGTCGGATATTATCTTTATGATTGCCGCACCTATGGACGGCGACTTGCATCTTGAAATTCTCTCGAGGCTTATGGTTATGCTGATGGAACCCGAATTTTGCGAGGCTCTCAGAAATGCAAAAACTCCCGAGGAATTTCTCTCGATAATAGATAAAAAGGAAAATGAAAAATACGCTCAGCCGGAGGAAAAAGAGGCTGAAAAAACTAATAACGCAAAATACAGAATTCTTGCCGTTACCGCTTGCCCGACAGGTATTGCACATACCTATATGGCTGCCGAGGCTCTCGAAAAGGCAGGAGAAAAAATGGGATATCCTCTTAAGGCAGAAACAAACGGCTCGGGCGGAGCAAAGAATGTCTTGACCGCTAAGGAGATAGAGGAGTGCGACGGTATCATCATTGCCGCAGATAAAAATGTTGAAATGGCTCGTTTCTCCGGAAAGCCTGTTGTTAAGACTTCTGTTTCAAACGGTATTAATAAGCCGGAAGAATTAATTCAGAGAATTGTTGACGGTAAGGCAAGCATATATAATGCCGATGGGGCACAAGAAAACAATTCTTCG
The DNA here is from genome assembly GCA_900542875.1 of uncultured Eubacterium sp. Lineage (GTDB taxonomy): Bacteria > Bacillota > Clostridia > Oscillospirales > Acutalibacteraceae > Eubacterium_R. The sequence continues at coordinate 11,437 of UQPH01000026.1, forward strand.
GATGACGATCTCGAAAAAGAAAGTTTCGGACATAAGGTTTATAAGCACCTTATGAACGGCGTATCGCATATGCTTCCGTTCGTTGTAGGCGGCGGTGTGCTTATCGCACTCGGATTTCTTATTGATACGTTCCTCGGCAATGCCACTCTTCCGGACGGTTCTGCAAACGGTTCGTTCGGTTTTACTTCGTTTGCCGCTTCCGTTCCGTTTTGGATAGGTAAGGTTGCGTTCGGATTTATGCTTCCGATTTTGGCAGGATATATTTCACAGTCAATCGCAGACCGCCCCGGTCTTTTGCCCGGTATGATAGGCGGTATGATTGCGGCACAGGGCTATACCTTTAATTCGCTTTATGAAAATCAGAATTTAGTAGGCGACGGCACGGCTGTTTCAGGCTTTTTGGGAGCACTTTTTGCAGGATTTGCCGCAGGTTTGATAGTTAATCTTTTGAAAAAAGTATTTGCTTTTCTACCAAAAGCTATGGATGGTATTAAACCCGTGTTCCTCTATCCGCTGTTCGGCACATTTTTGGTCGGTGCATTGATGTGCCTGATTAATCCGATTATCGGTACTTTGAATACAGGACTTTCAAACGGCCTCTCCTCTCTCGGCGAGACCTCACAGATTCTTCTTTCAATCGTGCTTGCCGCTATGATGGCAACCGATATGGGCGGTCCGTTTAACAAGGCAGCCTATGTATTCGGCACCGCCGCTATCGCAGACGGTAATACTTGGATTATGGCAGCCGTTATGATAGGCGGTATGGTTCCTCCTATTGCAATCGCTCTTTCCACAACTTTTGCAAAGAAAAAGTGGAGCGCAGAGGAAAGAAAGAACGGCCCCGTTAACTATCTTATGGGTCTTTGCTTCATCACAGAGGGCGCTATTCCTTACGCTGCGTCCGACCCGATCAGAGTCATTCCGTCCTGTATGGCAGGCTCTGCGGTTGCAGGCGCATTGACGGCAGTATTCCACGTAACCTGCCCGGCTCCTCACGGTGGCATATTCACATTCGCAGTTTGCGACCATCCGCTTCTTTATATCGTTGCCCTTGCAGCAGGTTCGCTCGTAGGCGGACTCGTTCTTACGGCTCTTAAAAAGAATAAGACAGAGGCGTAATCATTCTTAAGTAACAGAGAGGATAATAATTATGGTATCAAAGGAATTTACAATTAAAAATTCTATGGGCTTTCATATGAGACCCGCAAATGTTTTTGTAAGCGAAATGACAAAATTTGTATCCGAGGTCAACATTAAATTTGACGGTAAGACGGTTAACGGAAAAAGTATTATGAACATTATGGCGGCTTGCATTAAATGCGGCTCGGTTATCACGGTTGAGTGTTCGGGAGCGGATGAGCAGGCTATGCTCGATAAGGCAAGCGAACTTATCGAGGGTGGTTTTGGCGAAGACTGAACGCCCCAAAATGAGAACTAAAAGCAGAAAGGACTGACAATTATGTTAAAAGGTATCGGTGCCTCTCAAGGCTACGGAATCGGAAAAGCTGTTGTAATAAAAAACGAAAGTCTCGATTACAGCTCCGTTAAATATTCCGACGCCGAGAATGAAAAGAAAAGGCTTCACGACGCAGTTGAAAAATACTGCTCTCAAACGCAGGCTCTTGCCGAAAATCTCAGCAAAAACGCAGGCGAGGAAGAGGCTGAAATTCTCAAGGGACATTTGGTAATGCTTCAGGACCCGTTTATGCTTTCTCAAATGGAGGATAATATCGATTCCGGCTCGGTTGCCGAAGCCGGAGTCGCAACCGTATGCAATATGTTTATAGATATGTTTTCAGGCGTTGACGATGAGTTGACACGCCAGCGTGCGTCCGATGTAAAGGACATAAGAGACAGTCTGCTGTCAATTCTTCTCGGCACAGAGAACGTTGACATTTCAGCCGTTGCGCCCGAATCCGTGCTTATAGCAAAGGATTTTACGCCGTCTATGACATCGCAGATTAACAAGGAAAATGTTGCCGCTATTATTACGGAAGTCGGCGGAGTTACCAGCCACAGCGCAATACTCGCAAGAGCTATGGGTATACCTGCCGTTCTGTCTGTTAAAGGTGTTACGGATTCTGTCAGCGACGGAGAAATGCTTATTGCGGACGGCTTTAAGGGTAAGGTGATAACCGACCCGAGCGAAGCTGAATTAAAGAAATATCGCAAAAAGAATGACGAATACCAAAAGGAAAAGGAAAGCCTCAGCGAATATTTCGGAAAGCCTACCGTTACAAAAAGCGGTGTGCTTAAAAAGGTTTACGGAAATATCGCAAAAGCAGAGGATGCCCAGAATGTTGTTCAAAACGGCGGCGAGGGTATAGGACTTTTCAGAACCGAATTTCTCTTTATGGACAGAGACCACGCTCCTACGGAGGACGAGCAGTTTGAGGCTTATTCTACCGTCGCAAAGGCTCTTGACGGAAAAGAGGTAATTATCCGCACCCTGGATATAGGCGGAGATAAGGCGGTTGAATATCTTAATATCGATAAAGAAGAAAATCCGTTTCTCGGCTTTAGAGCCATTCGCTATTGCTTAAAAAACACAGAACTTTTTAAGACTCAACTCAGGGCAATTCTGCGTGCCGCACAGTTTGGCAATATAAAGATTATGTTGCCGCTCGTTACTTGCGTTGAAGAAATAAAACAGGCAAAGGTGCTGATTGCCGAGTGTATATCGGAACTTGAATCTGAGGGAAAAAGATACCGTGATGTTCCGGTAGGAATTATGGTTGAAACTCCGTCTGCCGCTATTATTTCCGACTTGTTGGCAGAGGAGGCGGCGTTCTTCTCAATCGGCACAAATGACTTAACCGGCTATACTATGGCTGTTGACAGAGGAAACGCCAATGTGTCGAATCTTTATGACCCTACTCAGCCGGCTGTTCTTCGTGCCATTGAGATGACGATTAAAAATGCAAAAAAGGCAGGCATTCAGGTGGGCATGTGCGGCGAGGCTGCCGCAGACGAAAGGCTGATACCTCAACTTGTCGAATGGGGACTTGACGAGTTCAGCGTAAGTCCGTCATCGATTTTGCAAACGAGAAAAAATATCTGTAATTGCAAATGATTTTATATTGATTTTTACCGCCTCGATTTCGGGGCGGTTTTTGTCTTATTAAACAGTTTTTTTGATTCGATTTTGTGCAATAATGAGATATTCTCTTTATTGTTTGACTTTAGGATTTTTGTATTTTATAATATTTTTTAAGATGTTTATAAAAGAGGTTATACTATGCCCGAGAAAGCCGAAAATGTAAAAAATATTTATGCCGTTATCGCTATTATCGTTACTGTTGCGTGGTACGGTATTGAGCGAATTGCAGAGGTGTTCGTCAGTTTTAACAAAGCGAGTGCGGTTGTGCTTGCCATGTTGTCTGTCGTGGCGCTCGTTGTCGTTTTCTTTTTAATTGATTCGTGCAGTGATTCGTTTAACGGTATGCTTGCATCTCTCGTTGCATTTAAGATGATGCCCCCGTCGATAAGCGTTCTTCCAAATCTGTCATACGATGCGTCATTTTTGTATTATTTGGTTCAAAAGGCGGCTGTTTTGCTCTTTATCTATTTGTTTATAAAACATTACAGAAAAGAGAAAAATGCAAAAATCAGCCCGTTTGCCGTGTTTATTTTGGCTTTTTCGGTTCCGTTTTCGCTTGGAATTTCGGACAATGTCAGCATCTATTTGATGCGCTCGTTCGGCGAGAATATGCTTTTCTCATATTTCAGTGATTTTGTCTTTTATGCTGCGGCGATTTTTGTTGTTTGGCTTATTGCACTTAAAATCAATTATAAGGCGCTCGGCTTCATCACCTGCTATGAACTTGTTGCTTTGTCCATTAACTTTTTGCGTAAGGCGTGCTATGCCGTTGTTCTTACATTAAGGCACGAGCATGTTTCTCTGAGCATTTACTGTTGGATGGTTATATTTGCACTGGGAATTGTTCTGTTTGCGTTTACCTATAAGCAACGCAAGAAAAGCACGCTCGTTATAGAATGATTTGTGCACAATCTGAATAAAACAGAAAAGAAGCAGATGCGAAAAATCGCATCTGCTTCTTGTTTTGTCTGTTATAAATCGTCTGCATCCTGAACAGGCTCTTCGGGAACGCCGTTGTAATAGGTCTCTTTTGTCATTCCTGTATATGAGCCGTTGTCATCCAGCTTAACCATATCAGGATGAATGAATTTTGACAGGTCGATTATTTCCTTTGTATTGCCTAAATCGTTTTCGCTTTTCTTTTCCTTTTTGCCTTTTTTCATAAAAAATCACCTCTGCATTATCTTTTGCAAAGGTGCTCTTTTTATACTTTTTCTGTCTGAACATTTGCGATTTTATCAAGGAAATCTTTGGTTGTTATAACCTGCCCCATATCGAGAAAATCGTCCATATTCATATTAAAATTATTAATAAAAAACGGTGCTCCCGAGTATTCTATATCTATGTGCAGTCGTTTTGCATCTTCGGCGATTTGTTTTATGGAATATGTGTTTATGTCATATTGCTTTTGCGCCAGGATTTCGCCGTTGTTTATATATTGCAGTATTATGTTTCTGCACGAGCGGGAAAGTGAAATGTATTTTGTGTGACTTTTTGACAGAGTTTGTCCCATTGTCAGTTGCGCTACCGCTTTGCAGGCGTCGGAATGAAGAAAGAATTCGTTGATAAATATATGCTCGAGCGGCGTAGTATCGTCGGGAACGATGATGGCGAGCACATATTTTGTAACCTTTTTTCCGTAAAGGTCTTTCATAAATTCCTTAAAATAGTACTGGCATTCCGAGATTTTTCCCGCAAATTGGTGATAGAAGGGAATATTAGGTTCCTCCTCTATACCCGGCATGTTGAAAACAACAAATTTATCATTGTCCTTTTCTTTTACCAATATGCTTCTGTTTGCGATTATAATCGGTATTGTCTTAGGCATAGTGCATAACCCTTTGCATTGTTTTTGTTATTATACACTAAATTCAAATGTTTTTCAATAGTGGACAAGCGGTTACAATTTAGTAACTTTTGTGGAATTCCTCGGAACATATGGTATAATGAATCTTGTTATGATTTTTGGTGAGGGGAGTTAATATGAACGACAGCGAAGTAGATAAGATTCTAAAAGAAATTAACGAAAATAAAAATAAAAAGAAGGAAGAACTTTTTAATAAATACGAGGAAAATCAAAATAATAAGACTAAGCCTTTGAGTATTGATGTGCCTCTTGATGAAAAACTTCCCGTTAAAAAGGAGATAAAGTCAGAGCCGATTTTTGACGAACCAAAGCAGATTGAGAAAAAGCAGGCAGAGGCAAAGACCGAAAAAAAGGAGCCGTTACCGCAACAGAACACGGAGCAGGACTCACCCTTAATTTTAAGCGAAGAACCTCAAAATCCGGATTTTACAGAAGATAACAGTGCGCAAGAAACGTCTCTTAAAACATCAGAAAGCGATGATACGGACGAAACATCGGATAAAACCTCAGCCGATGAGAACAATTCGGACGGAGTATACTTTGCGGAATATGATGAGGAAGAAATGCCGCAGGAAGATTCTAAGAAAAAGCGTAATAAAATAATTATCGCCGCAGTTTGCATAGTTGTTGCTATTGCGATTGCACTGGGCGTTTACTTCGGATTTTTCTATAATAAAAAGACGCCCGAGCCGCAGATTACGACACCTGATACTACGCAGCAGACTACCGTTCCTGTAAAGCAGACGCTTAATCCGCTGACAGGCGAGTCGGGTTATGACGAGGCGGCTCTTACTCAAAGACCCGTTGCCGTTGTTGTGGAAAACGAATATTCTACCGCTGCCGTTAAGCCGCAGTGGGGCATATCTCAGGCAGATATAGTTCTTGAGGGAGAGAGCGAATTTTCCACACGTATGCTTATGTTCTGGGCTGATTATAATAAGATGCCGAAGCAGATAGGTCCGACCCGTTCCGCAAGACCTCCGTTCATACGTTTCAGCCAGCTGTTTAACGCAGTGTTTATTCACGCAGGGCTTTCTCACACGGCAGGCGGATATGTCGGCGCAGATACTGTTTTTGAAAACGAAAATGTTGACCATATTAATTTGCTCAGTCTCAGCGAAAGCGGCGAATATTTCGGCAGAGATTATTCCAGAACTAAGGTGGTTGAGCATACAGGTTATCTTAACGGTACCAAGGTCGCAAAACTTCTTGAGAGTAAGAAAATTGATACTAATCTTAATATGTCTAAATTTACTGCTCTCAGTTTTAATGAGAGCGAGAAAAAACTTTCCGATACGGCGGCAAACAGCGTGTCTTTTAAGTGGTCGTCTAATTGTCCCAAAAACGCTGAATTCACATATGACGAAGCAAGCGGAAAGTACACCACTTCCGATTTTGATTCAAAGTACGGCAAATCGAATGTCGCTTGGGAAAATCTTATTTTTCTCCTTGATACAACCGAGTATGTGGTTAAGGAAAATTATAAGGGCTCGGGTAACAGCGAGACTTATTGCAATTATGATTTGAGCGGCGGAAAGGGTATGATTTGCTCCGACGGCACAGCACTTGAGATAAAGTGGGGAGTTACCGACGGTAAACTTTGGATGAAAGATTTGAGCGGGAATTCCGTTTCCCTCAATCCCGGCAAAATTTATATCGGTTATGGCTCGTCAAATCACGGCGGAGCATATTCGCTGGGTACTTCGTCGAATAAAAACTGAATTACCGTATGATAAAAGCGATGATAGGTTATCCTACCATCGCTTTTTTGATAGCCGAACTATCTCATCGACTCTTCATAAGCCTTGATCATTTTCTTACTATTATTACCTGCACGGCTCGTAAGGTTTTGAAGGGTTTTAGTGACTGTGGTTCCGGCTTTAAGGTGTATCTCAAAGCGTGTTATTTCCTCATCGGGATAGACCGTAATATCGCTTATATATCGGTCAACAAACGCTCTGTCGATTTCCTCACCGTCAATGTGCTTTTCCGCCGCTTTCAGTATGGTTTTGATTTCGGCAAGCTCTTTTTTCATCTCTCGTTCGGTTTTTGATGTTTTTTTAAGGGCGTTTATTTTTTTCTCAATGTCCTTGATTTCGTTATCGCAGTCGGCAGTCATTCGTATGAATTCGCTGTCGTTCATTTTTCCGTCAGCGTTGTATTGCAATAGCTTCGCTTTCATTTTTTGCCGTGTGATAAGTTCTTGATTCAGCCTGTTGAGCTCATCCTTGTTTTCGTTTGTGTCAAGGACTTCGGACACAAGTTTCAGCACACACGCCGACAGTTCTTCAATATGCTGTTGCCCCGATTTGAAAATATCTTCGATAATTGGCTTGATTTCGCTTTCGTAAATCGCTCGGCTCGGACAGCTTGATGCACCGTTTTTTATCTTGCCTGAGCATACCCACTTTGAGATTTTTTCTCCACCCTTGCTTATTGCGTCCTTGCGATAGTAGGGCATACCGCAGTGCGCACATATCAGTTTGCCTGTCAGCAGGTTTTGATGCACCGTCTTGTGCTGTGCCGTGATTACATCCTGGCTTCGCATATACAGCACTTCGTTTGCCTTGTCCCACAATTCCTCGCTTACGATTGCCGGTACTGTTTCACCGGTTTCATCTTTATACATAACCCATTCTTCCTCAGGCAAAAACTTTTGCTTTTTGGTGAACAGGTCTGTAATTCGCACCTTGTTTCCTGCATAGTAGCCTTTGTATTTTGGGTTGCGTATGATGTTGCTCATCGTTGAGTGGGAGAGCATTTTACCTTTTGAATTTCGTATTCCTTTTTGGTAAAAATGCTTTTCCATTTGCTTCATACTGAATTTTCCCGTGGCGTACATTCCAAACAGTTCTCTCACAAAGTCGGCTTGCGTTTCGTCAATCATCAGCTTGCCGTCTTTTTTGATGTATCCGTACATATTGTTTGTGCCAAGTACAGTCCCTTTTTTGATAGCCTGTTGATGACCGAATCGCACACGGGTGGAAATTTTTCTCGACTCGTCTTGCGCCATTGATGACATAATTGTCAGCCTCAGTTCGCTGTCCTCGTCAAGCGTATTTATGTTGTCGTTTTGAAAATACACAGCCACTCCGCTTGATAAAAGTTCACGGGTAAAGCGAATACTGTCCAGTGTGTTACGGGCAAATCTTGACACCTCTTTGGTTACAATCAGGTCAAACATTCCTGCCTTTGCGTCCTCAATCATTTCGTTGAATCGCTCACGCTTTGCAGTCGATACGCCCGATATGCCCTCGTCAACATAACCGTCAACATATTCCCAATTCGGATTTTTCCTGATGAAATCGGTGTAATATGTTATTTGGTTATCAAGTGAATTTAACTGAACATTAAAATCCGTGCTGACACGAGCGTAAAATGTTACACGAAGCGGCAGGTTCATAAAGTTGATATTTTCTTTTCTAATTCTCTCACGAGTTGAATATATATCCATAATTTTACTCCTTTCCAAGCAGACAATATCACAAATAATTTCTATTATCCAGCTTTATTTTACAGTATTTCACCCCTGCGTTCATTAGGGGATTGATACCTGTTTTGGTAATGTTTTACAGAGCTTTTCAGTTTATTTTTCCGTATCTGCGATTGACTTCCACGCTGATTTTTCCCATCAATTTGCGATAGGTTTTGTCGTCAATGGCATTTTGATTCAGCAAGGTATTTGCAAAATGCTGCATCCAAAGCTCTGTGCTGATTCTCTCATCGGCAATGTTTTGTGTATTGATTTTCAGCTCACTCCCGCTTGATTTTTCAATACTATTATTGCCTGATGCTTTAGAATTTATTTCCTTTGCTGCCATAAGGCAACACGCTAACTATGATTTTATATCTGCCTCCTTTAATTTGATATGCCTTTCATTATGAATTTGTAGTTCATATTAACCTCCTATTTTGCTCACAGGCTTTCACAAATCGCCTATCATAAATTCGTATGGCGAAAAGTTTTCATCAAAGATTTTGTTTGGCATATAGTAAACCTTGCCGTCGGTTTTGTAATTTTTATTTGCGTACATAATTTTTATCCTTTCTTAATTTCTTTTTGAATCCACAACTTGAATTCATCTTTCGGTACAACAATTCTTGTGCCGATTTTTATTTTTGGAAAACCTTTTTCATTGACAAGCTCGTATGACCTCGTGCGAGATATTCCAAGTACCTTTGCAACCTGCGACACCGATAACATCATCGGTAGCTCATCAAAACTTTTATAGTTTTCTTTCATTGCGCTACCTCCTTTCGTATTATTCGAGAGATACTTTTTCAAAAAGAAAAAAGCATAAGTAAATTTGAAAACAAAAATTCACCCACGAAAAAAGTCCCTCTACTATACGGAGAAAAATTTCCATTTTGTTCGGGTGTTTTTCAAAATTCTTTACACCTTGTTTACATTTCATTTCACCATAGAAAAAAATACCCCTCTATAATACAGAGAAAAATTCAAGTTTTGTTGATGTGTTTTTAGAAAAAATATTTGAGCTAGTACTAAAATTTACTCGCTTGTCAATTGCGATGTTGTTTGTAAAATAGAATTATGATATAATGATTATATTAAGAGTTTTACTAACTCGTGCAAGGTCTGGTATGGTGATTTGCGTGCCGTATGGTAATGGCAATAAAACATCTACCGGCTTTTGGGAGG
>UQPH01000027.1 GCA_900542875.1 uncultured Eubacterium sp.
AAGCTGCAAAAGCGGCATATTCTCTCTATTTGCAGGACACAAACCCGATTACAGGTGCTGTTTCCGCAAAAGCTGATTCCGCCCAAAAGCAGTCAGAGGAACACAGAGGAAAATTGATTAAATTCTTTGCGGTTTCGCTTTTGCTTTATTTTGCGCTGATAGTTATGCTTGCCCTGCTCTATATGACAGGCACAAAAAAGGCAGAAATAGACGAAGCAAAAAAAGAATAAACTAAACAGTTATAAAAAAACTCCGAAGTTCGGGAGTTTTTTCTATGCTATATTTAATTAGATTGATGAGAGAAGTTTCGGAAGTCTTGCGAGAGTTCCGCCGAGAGTCCAGAAAATTCTGCTGAAGCCGAGGAATGACGATTGGTCATCGTTGAGCATCATAAGAAGTCCCTTTGCCTGTCCCTCACTGAATGCACCCATAGACATCTGAACGAAGTTACGGATAGGAATTTGCGTAGCCATAGCGGCAAGCATCTTACCGTCACCATTTTCTGCCGAACCCATACCCGACATAATCTTTGTAATGAGTCTGCAAAGTCTGCCGCCCCACTTAGTGTGTCTTGCATCATTAAGGCATGAATACTTATCAATACGCTTTGTTGTATCAATCTCGGGGCTTGGAAGTTCTCCGTAAACAGCCGCAAAATCGTCACGTGTTATGTTTGCAACATTATTATAGTAAGCCGGAGCAGTCTCTCTGTAATTCGGAATATCACAAGCAGGAGCTTCAACACTAACAGTTGCACTGAGTTTAATATCCTTTGATGATGCGCCGACGAGAATATCAAATTCACCGCTTTCAACACACCAATCTGAGATATTCACATTATAGAACGCAAACGCTCTCTTAGAAAGAGTAAGAGTAACTTCTGTTTCCTCCCCTGCATTAAGGAATACCTTTGTAAATGCTTTAAGTTCCTTTTCGGGACGGAAAATAGTTGACTCCTTATCGCAAACATAAACCTGTGCGATTTCTGCGCCGCCCACATTTCCTGTATTCTTAATCTTAAACGAAACATCAACCGACTCTGTATCCTTGATAGAGGAAGCAGAAAGTTTAATATCGCTGTATTCAAATTTTGTATATGAAAGTCCATAGCCGAACGGGAATACAACATCAATATTTGCGCTGTCATAATATCTGTAACCGATATAAACGCTTTCTTTATGCTCGCTGGTTACAGGTCCGCCCGGATAATTTCCGAAAGTAGGATTAGACTCAAATGAAGCAGGATATGTCTCCGAGGTTTTACCCGACGGATTAACCTTACCTGTAAGAAGATTTGCAACAGCGGCGCCGCCTGCCTGACCGCCGAGACCGGAATTGAGAAGGCCTTTAACTTCATTAAGCCAAGGCATAAGAACAACAGAACCGCCTGCCAAAACAACAACCGTATTCGGGTTAGCCGCAGCAACATCGGACACAAGTTTATTGTGGTTAGGAGGCATATTAATTGTTTCTCTGTCGTATCCCTCACCTTCAAAGTCTTCGGTAAGACCTACGAATACAACTGCTACATCAGCATTTTTAGCAGCTGCAACTGCTTCTGCGGTAAGTTGCTCCTCGGACATTCTTGTTTTCTTTTCTTTCTTTGACGGAGCAGTCTTATAATATCCCTGTGCATATGTTACATCAACGCCGAGATTTACGAGTTCATCATATGCATTTGAGAGCATTGTCGGATTAATAACGGATGAACCTGCACCCTGGAAGCGGGGAGCCTTTGCCATCTCACCGATAACGGCAATCTTCTGTCCTGCCTGAAGAGGAAGAATGTTATCGTCGTTCTTAAGAAGAACCATTGAGCCCTCTGCAATTCTCTGAGCAATCTTGTGATGCTCTTTTTTATCATATGTATGTTTTTGTGCAAGAGCCGGCTTTGACTTGAGAATAAGGTCAACAACCGCATCTACTCTTTCGTCAAGTATTGATTCATCAAGAGTACCGTCCTTAACGGCTGCGATAATCTTCTTTGCGTTAAGTTTACCCGATGTCGGCATCTCAAGGTCTGTACCTGCTTTAACACCGTCAACTCTGTCAACAGATGCGCCCCAGTCTGTTACAATAAGACCTTCAAATCCCCATTCTTTACGGAGAACCTGCTGTTGCATCCATTCGTTTTGAGAAGCATAAACAACGTTAATTCTGTTATAGGAGTTCATTACTGTCCAAGGCTGAGCCTCTTTAACGGCAATTTCAAATGCCGGAAAATAAATCTCACGCATTGTACGCTCATCAATTACCTCATTAAGAACCATACGAAATGCTTCCTGTGAGTTACAAGCAAAATGCTTTAATGATGTACCGACACCCTTTGACTGAACGCCGTTAATGATTGCGGCTGAACATTTACCTGCAAGAAGCGGATCTTCTGAGAAATATTCAAAGTTTCTGCCGCAAGTGGGAGCACGTTTAATATTTGTACCGGGACCGAGAATAACGGATACCTTTTCTTTAAGGCATTCCTCAGCCATTGCCGCACCCTCTTCAAAGAGCAAGTCTTCGTCCCAAGAGCAGGATGAAGTAGCTGCGGGCGGGAAGCATGTAGTCGGTACGGAGTTACCGAGACCGATACCTGATGAAGACTTAGCCTCGCCCTCTTCCGGCACATAATCTTTTCCCTTAGCTTTACGAAGACCGTGAGGGCCGTCGGTTATGCATATTCTTGGAAGTCCGAGTTCCGGTGCTTCCTCCAAATGCCAATAATCATTACCGGAAACAAAAGCCGCTTTTTGCTCAAGCGTCATTTTTCCGACGATTTCAGAGTGTTTCATATAGAACCCCTTTCTGTTTTACATAAATTTACCCGTAAATTATACTATAAATTTACGGGTTTGTCACTAGTTTTTATTAAATTTAATCAAAAATTTTAATGATTATTTATCTGCCCTTGTCGTAACTTCTGCAAACAAATTCGGCTCCGAGGCTCTCGGCAAGTTTTCTTGATTTTTCTATGTTCTCTTCTCCGATTACATCAACAACGCTCATTCTTACCTTTTTGCAATACTTTGCGCATTCTTCTGTAAATTTAAGAAGTGCGGGAAATGCCTTTTTGGGATAGATATTTCTGGTAACAGCATCATATGAATCGCTGTCGGGATCGTTGAGAGAAACAGAAACAACATCAAAAGCCTCACCTATTTCTTTTGCGGTGCTTCTGCTGTTAATTAAATCGGACAGACCGTTAGTGTTTACTCTGAGTTTAATTCCGGGCTTTACCTCTCTTAGATATTCTGCTGTTTTCAGAAGTACGTCAAGTCTCTCGGTAGGTTCTCCGTAGCCGCAAAATACAACGCAGTCCGTATTACTGAAATCATATGCGTCGATAGCTGCCTTTATCTCATCAAAGGTAGGTTCATTGCCGTGAAACCAAAGATTGTGTGCATCGCCCACAGCGTCTCCGAGAGAACGAATACAGAAGGTACATCTACACGGACACTTATTGGTAATGTTCATATAAACTCCGCCTTCAAGCGTATAAATAATATCAGCCATTTTATTTACCTCCTTGATTTTTAATTAGTTATATTATATAATAACTCTGTCACTAATTATATGGGCAAATTCGCTATTTTTTTAGGGTACAGGAAATATGAAAAAATACATTAAAGTATATGAATACTACAAAAAATTAATTGACTCAAAACAACTCAGGCAAGGCGACAGACTGCCGTCAATCAGAAATGCAACAGCGATACTAAACGTCAGCAAGACCACTGTTCAAAGTGCATATTTTGCCCTCCAGGCAGACGGATATGTCATCGCAAGCGCAAAAAGCGGTTATTATGTAACCGAGCAAAAGTTGAAGGAAGATTTGCACACTGCGGATAATACAGAACAAAACAGAATAAAATATGATTTCAAAAGCGGCGATGCAGACGCACAGAGTTTTGATATTAAATTGTGGCAGAGATACATAAAAAATGCATTGAGACAAGAAAATCGATTGCTTTCATACGGCGATGTTCAAGGTGAAAAAGATTTAAGATATGCTCTTTCAGATTATATAAGAACAAAACGAAATGTTACCGCTTCGCCTGACAGAATCGTTGTAGGAGCAGGCGTACAGTCTTTATTAGCAATTTTCTGTTCGCTCATTGAAGAGAAAAGCACCGTATCTTTTCCCGACAACAGCTTTCTTCAGGGAATCAATTTATTCAAAGATTACGGTTTTGATGTACATACAAGGTATAAAAATGCAAAAATTATTTATGTATCCCCTTCTCACATGACATCGTACGGAAATGTTATGCCGATGAAAAGACGTTTGGAACTCATCAAACATACAGAAGAAAATAAAAGCCTTATTATTGAGGACGATTTTGACAGTGACTTTATGTATCAGGTAAAGCCTACTCCCTCGCTTTTTGCTCTTGCAGGATGCGACAATGTTGTTTATATGGGCTCATTTTCTCAGGTTCTTGTTCCCGGAATCAGAATCAGTTTTATGGTTCTTACAGAAGAACTGGCTAAACTGTTTAATGAAAATAAAGAAAAATTTGCGCAGGCCGCCAGCAAAACGGAACAAATCGCACTTTGTCAGTACATAAGAGACGGACATATAAATAAACAAATAAGAAAAATCAGACGGCATTACACGGCTAAAACAAATAAACTTTACAATACCCTTAAACCGCTTTTGCCGAAAGCAAAAATTCAAATCAGCGAAAACGGATTGCAGGTAAAAATAACATGCCCCTTTGACGGCTCGCTTGATGAATTTGAAAAAAATTCAATGGCGATAAACCTTGTTGATTACAGCAACGGTATATTAAAACTGTATCTTACACCGTCGGCAATTGATGAGAATGACATAGAAAAATCCGCACAGATTTTGTCAAATATTTTGAAACAATAAAAGAAAATTTGTACGAGGAGTACGGTTTTTGGGACAGTAGTGCCCGACAATATTGTAATTAAATTTCCTTTGATTTACAATTAGTTTGTAAGAAATACAAAAGAAAAAAGGAGATTTACTTATGAAAATCAAAGACATTATTAAAGGCGTAATCATTTCCGTATCGGCAATAGTTATAGGATATTTTGCAGTAGGGTTGCCGCTTAATTTGTTTAATCTTCTCTCAAAGGACGGACAGCGAATATTTTTTATAGTTGAACTTTGTCTTTATCTTTTTATCGGTGCCGTGTTTCTTGTTATTCAGGACCGAAAAGAGCAACAACTAAAAAAAGAGCAGATTCGCCACGAAAAAAGAAAAGAAAAGATTAAAACAGTTCAAGAAAGCTGGTACGATTTGGTTGCATAATATTTAACAGTAAAAACAATGCCTCGTAGTTAAATCTACGGGGCATTGTTGTATATCTTATTAATATTTTGCTCGGAGTCTTTCGTTAAAAGATTCAATCCAAAGTCTCGGGCTTATCAGTATAAGCATTGGGAAAAGTTCAAGTCTGCCGGCAAGCATATCAAACATCAAAACGAATTTTGACAAATCGGAAAATTTTCCGAAATTTTCAGTAGGTCCTACCAAATTAAGTCCGGGACCTATATTATTAATTGCAGCTGCCACAGATGTAAAGTTGGTAGTTAAATCAAAACCCTGGAACGAAACTATTAACAAGCTGACAACAAAGACCAAAACAAAGCAAACATAATAAACATTCGTCGCTCTGACTATATCATGGTCTACCGGCTTACCGTCAAAAGAAATTTTTTTAACACTCTTCGGATGAAGATATGACTGAATTTCTTTGCCTATTGATTTTGACACGATTACAAATCTTGACACTTTGATTCCGCCGCCTGTACTTCCTGCACATGCACCTACAAACATAAGCATTACGAGAACGGTTTTTGATGTAGAAGACCACAGGTTAAAGTCCGCTGTTGAGAATCCGGTGGTCGTAATAACCGTTGCAACTTGGAAAAACGATTTACACAGTGCTTCGCCCACAGTTGAATAAATATGAACAACGTCCGAGAAGACGATTCCCGTAGCGACAAGAACAATAATAATATAAGTTCTTACTTCCTCCATCTTAAACGCTTTACCGAACTGACGAAGCAGAAAAAAATAATAAAAGTTAAAATTCACTCCGAAGAGAAGCATAAACACGGTTACCGTCCACTGAATGTATGTTGAATAACCGCCTATGGAATCATTCTTTATGCCGAAGCCGCCGGTACCTGCGGTACCGAAAGAAGTAGCAAGTGCTTCAAAAAGCGGCATATCTCCGCAAACAAGAAGAATTACTTCAAGTACAGTCAACGCCAAATAGATGAAATAAAGTATTCTTGCAGTATGTTTCATCTTTGGTACGAGTTTACCGACAGACGGACCTGGACTCTCCGATTTCATAAGATTTATGCTGGAGCCGCCCGACATTTGAACAACGGCAAGCAAAAACACAAGTACGCCCATGCCTCCTATCCAATGGGTAAAACTGCGCCAGAAAATTGCTGCGTGAGACAGTGATTCAACATCTGCCAAAATACTGGAACCCGTTGTTGTAAAACCCGATACTGTTTCAAACATTGCATCTACAAGGCTTGGTATCTCACCGCTGAAATAAAACGGGAGTGCTCCGAAAAACGACAGTAATATCCAGCTAAGTGCCGTTGCAACGCATCCTTCTTTCAAATAAAAAACAGTATTTTTAGTCTTTTTTATTGCAAGCAAAAGACCGCAAAGAAACGTAAGTGCGGCACAGCCGATATAAAATTTTCCGACACTTTCTTTATAAATCAGAGCGACCAAACTGGGAAGAAGCAAAAGTAGCGATTCAAGGATTAATACATATCCGAGAATTTTTCTAATAATAGAGCCGTTCATACTACATGTCCTTATGCCAAAATATTATTTATATCTCTAAAACCGGTGTGAGTGCTTACAACCATAACATGGTCGCCCGGCAAAATACAGTCTTGACCAGTAGGAATAATAATTTTACCCTGTCTGGAAATAAAACAAATAAGCAAATTATCCTTTAATTTAAGTTTCATCAAAGGAACATTCGTAACCTTAGACTCTTTATCAATTTTAAATTCTACTGCCTCAACCCTGTTATCAAACATATGATAAAGAGTTTCGACATTACTTCCCATTGACGCACTCTTTGCTCTGACATAGGCAATAATAGCTTCACATGTGATATATCTCGGATAAATAACAGAACCTAAGTCAAGGCTTTTAATTGCGTCTTGGAAAGTTATGCGGTTAATTTTTGTAATGAGTTTTGCATTTGAGCGGTGCTGTGCATTTAAGGCAAGAAGAATGTTCTCTTCGTCGGACCCGGTCAAAGGTACAAAGGCTTGCGAATTAATCAAACCTTCTTCCATTAACAGACCTTCTTCCGTTCCGTCACCGTTAATTATGACGGCTTTAGGCAATGATGTTGCAAGTTCTTCGCATCTGTTTTTGTCCTTTTCGATAATCTTTACCGAAATACCGTTGCTTATAAGCAGTTTTGAGAGATAGTAGCCGGCGTCACCGCCGCCGATAAGCATTGCATTTTTAACTTTATTGGAATTAAAACCTATTGATTTAAGAAACGAACCTACCGTTTTTGAAGGAGCAACAAATGACATTGCGTCTCCCTTTTTGAGTTCAAAATCGCCCGACGGAATAAATATTTGATTTTCCCTTTCAACGGCACAAACAAGCACATTGTCGGACATTTGACCGAGTTTAGCGATTGTCATAGTATCAAGCATATTGTCCTGAGGAATCCTGATTTTTACAAGTTCTGCCTTACCGTGAGCAAATGAACTGACCTCAAGAGCAGTAGGTAAGCAAAGAATTCGATTCATTTCTTTAGCCGCTTCGTACTCGGGATTGATAATCATTGCAAGTCCGAGTTTATCCTTAAGGTAACTGAGCTCATGAGAATATTCGGGATTTCTTACTCTTGCGATAGTGGCACAGTCGGCAACACGGGAAGCAAGAGTACAGCAAAGAAGATTAAGTTCATCACATTCGGTAACGGCAATCAAAAGATCTGCATCTTTAATGCCTGCTTCCCTTTGAACATTAAACGAAGCGCCGTTGCCGACAACACCAAGGACATCATATTGATTTGTAACTTCTCTGATTAATTCGCTGTCAAAATCAATTACTGTTATATCGTGACTTTCCTTTGAAAGCTGTTCAACCAAAGTTCTGCCGACAGTACCGCAGCCTACAATAATTATGTTGAGTCCGTCTTTCATATTCAGTTTATCGGAAAACTCTTTGCGTGAAAATAGCATCATTCTTCCCCATAGCGTTATATAAAATAATTAATTTCTACTAATATAGCACTAAGCATATGAAAATACAAGAAAATTTACAGAGTAACTCCAAACTTAAAAATAGAAATATCACGGTAATTATTTATTTCATTTCTTGTTTTTTCGCCGCTTGCAATTGACAAAATTTTTGATTGAAGTTCATTTATTTTGTTGTAGAGCCGAAGCCGCCGTCACGAATACCGTCTGTATTATCATCAACAGTAATGCCGAACGGAAAAAATATTCCCTGGGAAAAGCCGTCACCTGAAGCAACATTTACCGTGTGTCCTTCATCGTGAGCATCGCACGAAAGTTTAATCATTATATGTCCCTCATTTGAGGAGTTATAGTAATCTGCGTCAATTATTCCGACTGTATTATCGAGTTGTACTCTGTGCTTAAATCCTAGACCGGAGCGTGGAAAAATACAAAGTACCCAGCCGTCACTTATCTTTGACCTGATTCCGGTAGGAATGAGAGTTGATTCTCCCCTTTTTATCGTAATTTCCGATGGGGCATAAAAGTCATAACCTGCCGAACCTGTTGTTGCTCTTTTCGGCAGTTTAATGCTGTCGTAAATTTCTTTTACATTTTTAGTTTCGGGAAAGCATTTAAGCCAGTCTTTTTCAAACTGCTCAAAACTTACCTTTTCAAACTGTGCTATTTTATTCATAATATATCCTCACCATTTTCTGTTATTTACGTCGGGGCAATTGTTACTTTTTATTCTCGCTCTAACCTCAACATAGCATCCGCATTTTCTGCACATTCCCGAAATAAGATAATCGCATCTTTTACAAAATGAAATTCTGTTCAAAAATGTATCGTTATCTGCTTTTATATCCTGTGGCAGAGTATTTATGTAAGCCTCAATCTCACCTGAAGTAACCTTTTCACCGGCCTCATAGAGCAGACATTTTTTGCATTCATTACTCATTATTTGTTAACTACGAATTTAACTACGGAACACGCAGGAATTACTGCTGTAAAGCCATCCTTTAATTTTTTATAATCAATAAACTCAACAGTCTTAACTTTATTTTGATTTACAAAATCATTCTTATCGTGACATTCTCCGCTGATGATTTCGGCATAAATCGAATCAACTCTTGTATCGGCGATTTGACATTTAATCTTAGCAGATTTAACCGAAGAAGTATTTGTAATTGTGGAATAAATCGTACCGTTTTCATCGGTTGATGCAGATTCAATAAGCTGCGGAAATTGTTTATTTTCATCGTTATTAGACTTAATAATATCGCTTGTGATATATGAGCCGATAAGAGTATTGTTTTGGTGCTCTTTATACATCTTAAAAACATAATATGTCGGAGTCTTAACCATCTTTTCGCCGTCGGTAAGAATGACGGATTGCAGCACATTTACCGTTTGCGCTATATTTGCCATAATAATTTTATCGGCATGCTTATTAAAAATATTAAGCGTTAAAGCGGCGACTATTGCATCTCTCATTGTGCTTTGCTGATACAAAAATCCCGGATTTGTTCCCAGTTCCACATCGTACCATGTTCCCCACTCGTCAACAATCAGCTTAAGATTTCCGTTTGGCTGAACACTTTGCATCATTGCAAGATGGTTTTTAATCAGTTCATCAATATAATATGCCTTGCAAATTGTGGAGTTATATTCGTTTTTATCAAACACCGTTGCAGAACCTTTATGATCCCATTTGCCCGTAGGCAAGGTGTAATAATGAAGTGACAAAGCGTCTGCGTAGCTTTTAACTTTATCAGTTACAACCTTAGTCCAATGATAGTCACCTGCATTAGGTCCGCAGGCAATTCTTTTTATGTGCTTACTTGAATCATAGTCACGGCAGAAAGTATTATATTGCTTATAAAGACAGCCATAGTATTCGGGGTCCATATTACCGCCGCAGCCCCACGATTCGTTACCTACGCCCAAATATTTCAGGTTAAACGGCTTTTCGCTGCCGTTCTTTTTTCTGAGTTCAGCCATGGGAGACACACCGTCAAAGGTCATATATTCGACCCATTCGCTCATTTCTTTAACCGAACCGGAACCCACGTTTGCATTTACATATGTATCGCATCCGAGTTGTCGGCAAAGTTCAAAATATTCATGCGTACCGAAAGAGTTGTCCTCAACTACGCCGCCCCAATGAGTATTAATCATCTTCTTACGCTCGCTTTTTTTGCCTATTCCGTCCTTCCAATGATACTCATCGGCAAAGCAACCGCCCGGCCATCTGAGAACAGGGATACCCATTTCACGCAGTGCGTTAACAACATCGCACCTCATACCGTTTACATTAGGTATCTTTGAGTCTTCGCCCACATATATTCCCTCGTATATGCACCGTCCCAGATGTTCGGAAAAATGACCGTAAATATCCTTATTTATAGTAGCGATTTTTTCATTAGGGTTTATCAAATACTTTTCCATATACTGTCTCCATAAAAATAAATCTTAAAATATGATTCTAAAGTATCATATCATAATATTAATGTCAACAAATTGACAGAAATAATTAATTATTTTATAATATATACACTATATTTCGGAGGCGTAATTATGAGTAATATTACAAAATGTGTGAATATAATTAAAGAAAAAGGAGCAGATGCACTGATACTTCTTGATGAGGCGAATATGCACTACCTCTGCTCTTTTTCGCCGAGCGAAGGCATGATTGTGATTTTTTCAAACGGCGACGCTTATCACCTCGTTGATTCGAGATACACTGAAACCGCACAAGTACACGCTGAAAAAACAGGCCTTAAAGTTATAGAAATAAGTCAAAGCTTTTACAGCCATTTAGCCCAACTTCTCGGCGAGCATAACGCTCAATGCGCTGTTATAGAAAACGAGACTATTTCTCTAAAAGCGTACAATGCGATTAAAAAGGAATGCGACGGTATTATTCTCTTTAATCTGAGTGACTCTCTTATGAGAGAGCGCAACAAAAAAGAAGCATGGGAAATCGAACTTATGAAAAAAGCAAATGCCATTGCCGAAAAGTCTTTTTTGGAACTTCTGAATCATATTGAAATCGGAAAAAGTGAAAAGGAACTTGCCGCATATTTTGATTATCTTATGGCACAAAACGGTTCCGACGGAGTAAGTTTTGATACAATACTTCTTACGGGAGCTCACACTTCTATGCCGCACGGCGTACCCGACGAAAGGAAAATAGAAAACGGCAATTTTGTGCTGATGGATTTCGGTGCAACATATATGGGATACCACAGCGATATGACAAGAACTGTATGCGTAGGCAATCCGAGCGATGAAATGTGCGAGATGTACGACCTTGTTTTAAAAGCACAGACGGCAGGAATTAAAGCACTTGAGGCCGGTAAAAAATGTGCAGATGTATATAAAGCCGCAAGGAATGTCCTTGACAGCGAAAATATGGGGGATTATTTCAGGCACGGTCTCGGTCACGGAGTAGGACTTGAAATACACGAAGGCTTTAACGCATCCCCGAGAAGCGGCGACACATACGAAGTCGGCAATGTAACCTCAATAGAACCTGGCATATATCTTCCCGATAAATTCGGAATAAGAATTGAGGATGTTTGCTACCTTGCACCGAGAGGCAGAGAAAATTTAAGCAATGTAACAAAACAATTAATTATTCTCTAAACACTTGACATATTTAATATAATATGTTAAACATAAGCATACCCAAAAAATTTTGGGATAATGAACCTTGAAAATTTAATGCGTGATAATTTTACACAGAAATATATATAATAGTAATGCCGAGCATTTGCTCGGCAAGCGCCCGAGCCCACGTGGCTGACGAGGAAAAGAGTTATCGAACATTCGGCGGATGCTCTTTCGTACGCTTTGGTGCGTCAGGAAAACGCAAAAATCGACAGCAATGCCGTAACAAATCGTTTTCTGCAAAGCAATTTAATTTTAATTATCATTGAAATGAGGAATAAATTATGTGTGGAATTATCGGATATACAGGATATTCAGATGCAAGAGGAGTATTGATTAAGGGACTTAAAACTCTTGAATACAGAGGCTATGACAGTGCAGGCATTGCACTATATAACAAAAATATAAATGCCGCCGATGTCATAAAATGCAAGGGTCGAGTTGCACTGTTGGATGAAAAAACAAAGGATGCTACGGGCACTTGCGGTATAGGTCATACACGGTGGGCTACTCACGGCTCTGTAAGCGATGAAAACTCTCACCCCCACAAATTTGGCAGTGTTACGCTGGTTCATAACGGAATTATTGAAAACTTTAATTCAATAAAAAATCAACTGGGTGTTGAGTCAATGCTTAAAAGCGATACCGATTCGGAAATTGTTGCCGCTCTGATTAACGCTTATTACCAAAAGGATAAAAGTCCTGAAAAAGCAATCATAAAAGCAGTTAAAGAGATTACAGGTACATTCGCCCTCGGTATTATGTTTGACGGAATAGAGGACACGATATATGCCGTACGAAACGTAAGCCCCATAGTTTGCTGTCAAAATGAAAACGGAGCATACATTGCCTCCGACATTATGGCAATAGGCGAATACAGTGACAATTACTTTATATTGCCTGAACTTGCTGTGGCTAAAATTGACAGAAACGGTTTTTTCATTACTGATTTTCACGGTAAAGAAATTAAGCCTAAAATGCTCAAACTCGATTGGGATATAAAAAATAACGGCAAAGCAGGATTCCCTTTTTATATGGAAAAAGAAATTTGCGAACAGCCGTCGGTAATCGAGAAAACAATTAAGAGCAGAACGAGCGGTGATATGCCGGACTTTTCAGGGGAAAAAATCGACGAGAGTATATTTGAAAAATGCGAGAACATAACCGTAATCGCATGCGGCACCGCTATGCACGCAGGACTTATCGGAAAGCATTTGATAGAAAAATACTGCAAAATACCCGTGAACGTTAATATGGCAAGCGAGTATATGTACTCAGACCCTATCATTAATGAAAAAACGCTCGTTATTTGCGTATCTCAAAGCGGCGAAACAATAGACACTCTGGAAGCGTTAAAATATGCCAAAAGAAACGGAGCAATGACTCTCTCTATTGTTAATGTCAGAGGCTCAAGCATTGCACAGGCAAGCGACAATGTTATTTATACCGATGCGGGTCCGGAGATTGCCGTAGCCTCTACAAAGGCGTATACTACTCAGGCGGCGGTATTTTATTTAATTACCGCAAAGGCGGCTTATATCAAGGGCTTAATGAGCAAAGATGAGGTGCGGGATTTTATAAGGCAACTCAATGAAATACCGTCGGCAGTTCAAAAAGTTATTGATGGCAGAAACGAAATTCATAAACTGTCAAATATGCTCTTAACCGCCGAACACACCTTTATGATAGGCAGAGGTCTGGATTACCCTACCCTGTTAGAAGCGTCACTGAAGCTCAAAGAAATCAGTTATATTCATTCCGAAGCATTTGCATCGGGAGAATTAAAACACGGAACAATAGCTTTAATTACGGACAAAACGCCTGTAATTGCACTGCTTACACAAGAGAAGTTGATGTCAAAGCAATTGTCTAACATTAAGGAGGTTCAGTCCAGAGGAGCACAGGTTATAACCTTTATAAAATCATCACTTAAAGATGAAGCAATTAAATGTGATTTTGCACTGCCCGATACTGCTGACGACTTCACCGCTATCCCTGCCGTATGTGCTATGCAACTGCTTGCTTACTATGTTTCATCCGACAAGGGACTTGATGTTGATAAGCCGAGAAACCTCGCAAAGGTAGTTACGGTAGAATAAAATCATAATAATTATCACGCATTGAATTGATAAAGACGGCTGATTTTTCAGCCGTCTTATTTTTATGCCCTTGTAGAATAAAAGGAGTAAATACCTTTCCTTAAATACAATACAAAAAGCATAAAAAATCGGCGCATACCTAAATGATATGCACCGAGAGTAATAGACTTATTTATTTTTACTTGCCACATCTTTTATGTCCTCGTGGTTTTTCTTTTTGAAATACGCACGGGTTTCTTTTCCGACAATGCCGGACAGAGCGAACAGAGCGACAAGGTTCGGAAATGCCATAAGACCGTTTACTATATCCGCAAGATTCCAAACAGCGGCAACTGTAAGATAAGGGCCTATAAATACGGCAAGAACATAGATGCATCTGAAACCGATAAGAACATATTTATTGTCCGTTAAATATTCAAGACATCTTTCGCTGTAATAGTCCCAGCCGAGAATTGTTGTAAATGCAAAGAAAATAAGGCAAAGCATAAGAAGAAAAGCCGAAATTTTTGCGTTCCAAGGCAATCCGTTTTGCCAAGCGAAAGTGGTAATATTAACGCCCTCAAATTTATTAGGTACATATTCGTAGTTAGCCTGAGTCATAACGATAGAAAGTCCGGTGAGAGTACAGATAACGATTGTGTCGATAAATGTACCGGTCATTGTGACAAGACCCTGACGAACTGCATCTTTTGTCTTAGCGGCTGCGGCAGCGATTGGAGCAGAACCGAGACCTGCTTCGTTGGAGAAAATACCTCTGCCGATACCCTTTTGCATTGCAATTTTAATGGTAATACCCGTTGCACCGCCGATAACAGCATCAGGAACAAACGCATTTTTGACTATCGATACAAAGGCAGACGGAACATTTTTGATATTTGTCATAACAATAATCAATGTGCAGGTAATATAAATTATTGCCATTACAGGAACGATTACTTCGGATACCTTTGCAATTCTCTTAATTCCGCCGATAACAACTAGTCCTACGCAGATTGTTACAATAACTCCGCAAATAACAACCGGCCAAACATAGTTATTGTCACCGATAGAGAAAGCGATATGAAGTTCCTCTGGGTCAAAAAAGCCTTTAACAGCGTTCGTAATACCGGTAACCTGAGTGAAAGTACCAATACCGAAAAGACCAACAAAAACTCCGAATACGGCAAACAGCTTTGCAAGCCATTTCCATTTTTCGCCCATTCCCTTTTCAATATAATAGAACGGACCGCCGAGATAGTGACCGTCATCTTTCTTTTGACGGTACTTAATTGCGAGAAAGCCCTCGCTGTATTTTGTTGCCATTCCGAAAAATGCTGCAACAATCATCCAAAACAAAGCACCGGGACCGCCGAGACAAACAGCCGTTGCAACTCCGACGATGTTACCTGTACCGATAGTAGCCGAAAGAGCCGTGCAAAGAGCACCGAAAGAGGTTACTTCACCTGTTCCGTCTTCTTCGTTTTTAACCATAAATTTTAGTGCCTTACCGAGATGAAAAACCTGAATGAAGCCGGTTCTTATTGAAAGCCAAACTCCGGCACAGAGAATAAGTATGATAAGCGGCCAGCCCCATACCATACCGTCAACTTTATCAATCAATTCGTTGATACTCATTGCTAAATTAAATACCTGCATTGTTCTCCTCCTATAAAAACAAATAATGTATACTATAACACATATAGAATCAAAATGCAAATATTAATCCAATTTATTTCGCAGTTTTAAGAGTATTTGTTTTTCTTTTCGTGAGACCTGAACCTGTGAAATGTTAAGTTTTTTAGCAGTCTCATTCTGTGTTATGCCGTCATAAAATCTGTATTTAACAATCATCAATTCGGTTTTGTCAAGTATTTTAAGTGCCTGATGAACCGAAAGTCTGTCAAAAAGTTCGTCACTTTCATCTACGGGAATATCAAGCGTTTCTTCTCCCTCTTCATTTGATGCGCTCAATGACGCTATCGGGGTCAGAACATTCAATATTTCGCTGAGTTCCTCAACGCTGAAACCGCTCAGTTTACTTAATTCGCTGAGAGTAGGCTCTCTGAGTTCTTTTTGCTTAAACTTCTCCCTTAATGATTGTACTTTGATTGAGTTTTCTTTAAGCGTTCGTGATACCTTAATTGCGCCGCCGTCACGAAACAGACGCTTTATTTCTCCCATAATGACAGGTACGGCATAGGTTGAAAATGAAAAGCCACGGCTTACATCAAATTTATCAACAGCCTTAATAAGTCCTACGCATCCTGACTGATACAGGTCATCGTATTCAACTCCTCTGCCACGAAATCTGTTTGCTATGGAATGTACCAAAGGAATATTTGATACAATCATATCATCTCGATTTTGCTTTACCATTTATTTCTGCCGTTTATTTTTTTAATGAGCGTTACTGTGGTGCCGCTTCCGAGCGAAGAAATTACATTAACTCTGTCGCAAAAAGACTGCATAACCGTAAAGCCCAGTCCTGATCTGTCGGACGAGCCTGTGGTAAAAAGCGGGGTCATGGCTCTTTGAACATTTTCTATACCCAAGCCTTTATCCTTAATTCTGATTTTAATAAAATTATCATCTAAAATTTGACCCGTTATGTAAATTTTTCCGCAACTGTCATTATAAGCGTGAACAATGCAATTAGTTACCGCTTCACTGACTGCGGTTTTCAGGTCGGTAAGTTCCTCAATTGTAGGGTCAAGCGGAGTTACAAACGCCGCAACAACAAGTCTGCAAAAACTTTCGTTTACGCTTCTGCTGTCAAAAGATAACTTAAATTCATTTTTTACTTCCATATTACTTCTCCTTTATTATCGCTATTGAGCCGAGACCCGCAAGCTCCATAATTTTCTTTGTCTGTGCGCTGACATTTCTTATTTCAAGCGTTCCCTTAAAATTTTGCATCAATCTGTACCTGCCCATAACCAGACCTATACCCGATGAATCCATAAACGATACATTCATAAAATCAAGTATCAAATGAGATGGTTTAATGAAACTCAGGGCGTTGTCTATCTTGTCTCTTATATCAACGGCGGTATGATGATCTATTTCTCCGTAAAGATAAGCAATTACAAGATTGCCGCTTGATTCAATGGTTACATTCATATATTTCACTCCAATAAAAAATACCAATCTGTAATTTAGATTAACAGATTGGTATAAAATATTTTGTAAAATTATAGGGTCTCTAATAATAAATTTCTCACTTCTCTCGCCAAATAAAACGAACCGCAAACGAGATGAAAATTATTATATTCTTTTGCACGATTAATTGCATCCGCTGCTGAATAAGCAGAAGAAACTTTTTTACAATATTTTTTTGAAATGTTTTTGAGTTCTTCTGCTGAAATTGCTCGGGGATTATTAGGTGAGACGGTGATTATCCTGTCGCAAAACGGAGCAATTATCGACAGATAGCCGTCAATGTCCTTGTCCCTCATCATACCGATAACGGCAGTAACCTTTTTGTTATTAAGGACAGAAGCAAGCGCTTTTGCACCGTCAACATTATGTGCACCGTCGAGCATAATGTTTCCAATCATTTCCTGACGGGCAGGCAATTTGACTGTTTCGTTTACATTTTCAGCGCCGAGAATATCCAGCACAGCATTTACCGTTGCCAGGTTATTTTTTTCAAAACTTCCCTGTTCACTAACCTTAATTAGATTGGGCGCTTTTGATAAAAAAACTTCTTCGCATTTTGGATTTGGATACAAAACGCACGGACAGTCATTTCTGATTATTCCGGATTTTTGCCGTGCTATTTCTTCCAGAGTATTGCCCAAAAAAGCAGTATGGTCGATTGAGACGGAAGTGATAACGGATATGTTTTTCTTCTCAGTATTGGTACTGTCACCGAGTCCGCCCATACCGCATTCGATTACGGCATAATCTACTTTTTGGTCTGCAAAGTACTTATACATTATTGCTGTGAGCAGTTCAAATTCGGTACAATCGTTATCACAATATTTTTCCGTATAGTCTGCGAAATCTTTTTTTGAAATATATTCATTATTGATTGTTATCTGTTCTCTGTAATCATCAATCCAAGGAGAAGAAAAAAGACCTGTTTTATATCCTGCATTTTTAAGAGCATTTGCTATTGTAGCGGCAACGGTTCCCTTACCGTTTGTACCTGCTATATGAATAATTCTTATTTTATCCTGTGGGTTATCCATAGTATCAAGCAGGGATAAAATGCGTTCAAGCCCCGGCTTAATGCCGAGGCTCTGCTTATTTAATATAATATTAAGCGCTTTAGAATAAGTCATTACTGAATTTCCTCAATAGACTTTTTGATTTGTGCAATCTTTTCTTCGAGTTTAGCCGCATCTTCACGATTCTGTGCAACAACCTTTTCGGGTGCCTTATTTACAAAACCGGGATTGTTGAGCTTTTTATTGATAAAAGCAAGTTTATCTTCGGCAGCGGCAAGTTCTTTTTCAAGACGCTTTTTTTCTGCCTCGAAGTCAACCAAATCACCGAGCGGAATATAAATTCTTGCATCGTCCGTAATAATTGTAACCACATTTCCGATATCGCCGAACGAAGTGCTGATCTCTACATCGTTTGCTGATGCAAGTCGCTTTATAAACTCAACACCGCTCATAAATGTTTCGGTCTCTGTTGTTTCAACATAAACCTTTGCTTTTCTTGACGGAGCGATATTCATCTCTGCTCTGCGGTTTCTGATTGCCTTAATAGCAGACATTATTTTTTCCATTTTTGCTTCATCATCGGCGAAATTAAGGGATTCGTCGTACTTGCACCACTGTGATACCATAATAGACTCCGTATCGTGCGGAATAGCCTGATAAATTTCCTCTGTTATAAACGGCATAAACGGATGAAGTAACTTTAAGATATAGGTAAGAACAAATACCAAAACAGCCTTTGCATTATCCTTAGCTTGCTCATCTTCTCCCTGAAGTCTGATTTTTGCAATCTCGATATACCAGTCGCAATAAACATCCCAAATGAAGTCGTAAAGCTTTTGAACAGCTATTCCGAGTTCGTACTTATCAAGATTTTCGGTTACTTCCTTTGCAAGCGAATTAG
This sequence comes from uncultured Eubacterium sp., assembly GCA_900542875.1. Classification (GTDB taxonomy): domain Bacteria; phylum Bacillota; class Clostridia; order Oscillospirales; family Acutalibacteraceae; genus Eubacterium_R. Next base: position 19,045 of record UQPH01000027.1, read on the forward strand.
CCTTTGATACAATCCACTTATCCTCTAAGAGAAGTTCGCTCGGAAGACCGTCATACTTATAATCCTCACCGAGATACATAAGAACGAACCTGGCGGCGTTCCAAAGTTTATTTGCAAAATTACGGGAAGCCTTAACTCTCTCGTCGGAAAATCTCATATCGTTTCCGGGTGAATTACCCGTAGCAAGGGTAAATCTCAGAGCGTCTGCGCCGTATTCGTCAATAACAAGAAGCGGGTCAATGCCGTTACCGAGAGACTTACTCATCTTTCTGCCCTGAGAATCACGAACAAGACCGTGAATAAGAACCGTATCAAAAGGTACCTTACCTGTCTGTTCAATACCGGAGAACATCATTCTCATAACCCAGAACGGAATAATGTCATAGCCTGTAACGAGGGTATTGGTAGGATAATATTTCTTAAAATCTTCTGTCTCTTCCGGCCAGCCTAGAGTAGAAAAAGGCCACAATGCGGACGAGAACCAAGTGTCAAGTGTGTCCGGATCTTGGTGTATGTGCTCGCTTCCGCACTTTGAACACCTTGTCACATTTTCCCTTGAAACAGTGATTTCACCGCAATCGTCGCAGTACCATGCAGGAATTCTGTGACCCCACCAAAGCTGACGGGAAATACACCAGTCA
>UQPH01000028.1 GCA_900542875.1 uncultured Eubacterium sp.
ACTTGAACCCGTACGAGTCGCCCCACACGCCCCTCAAACGTGCGCGTCTGCCGATTCCGCCACTCTCGCTCAACGCATATGAGTATATCAAATCGTTTGCACTTTGTCAAGAAAAAACTGAAAATTTTTCAAAAAAATTTCAAAGACTTTGATTTTGTCATATTTTAAGTGCTTTTGCATAGGATTTTTTGAGGGATGATTTATGATGGAAAACACTGATAATATGAAACATTGCCTTACTCTCGATGAGAGAAAATGCCTTAGAATAAGCGGAGTTACCGCAGTTGATGATTATAACGATTCGGAAATTCACGCCGTTACCGTTTGCGGCAGACTGCTCATAAAAGGGGAGAATCTAAACATAGAAACTCTTGACTTATCTTTGGGCGAACTTGTGCTCGGCGGTGTGGTAAGCGTGCTTGCGTATTCCGACGATGTCCAAACGAAAAGTGTTTTTAAGAGGTTGTTTTCGCAGTGAATGAAATTCTTGCGTTTTTGCTGTTTGGCTTAGTTTGCGGTTTTCTTTTTGGATTTGTCGGCGTTTTTCAAAATGCCTTTTGTTCTTATGTCTTTACTTTCATTACCGATGTTGTGACTGTGCTTGTTTGCACCCTCGCTTTTTTTTGCCTCTTTGTCGGATATTCAAACGGTTATGTAAGGTGTTATTATCTCCTTTTATCGCTGCTCGGGCTGATTATTTACAGAGCGGCGGCTTCTTTTTTGTTTTCAAAAGCGGAGAAAAGAATAACCCTTTTAGTCAGAAAACTGCGTATTCGTATCTTTTCTTTCAAAAAAGTAGTAAAAAACGCTTGCAAAAGCAGTGCTTTATATAATATAATAAAGAAGAATAATAAAAGGTCAAGAGGTGTAGACCGTGAAGGTAAAAGCCGAAAAGGCGGCAAACAAAAAAACAATAATTAAAATCGTTCTCTGTATTCTGGCAATTGCTTTGGTGGGATACTGTGCATACTGCATAGCGAGCAATGCGGCTGATATAAGCCGACTAAAGTCCCAAAAAGAAGAACTTGATACAAAGTATGAACAGCAAATTGAGGATAACGATCAGCTTAAGTCAATTTTGGATTCCGATGATAAGAAGGACTATCTCGAGCAAAAAGCCAGAGAAAATAATTATGTAAAAGAAAATGAACTGGACTTTTACGATATTAATTAACTGATTATGTAATTTATTGAGGCGATTTTGCCCTGTGGCAAGACGCCTCTTTTGCTTTTATTCCCGATGACCGTAGGGTAATAAAAATTTATGCGGTCGGAAAGCGTAATTTTATGATGATGAAAATGGTGGCTACCTGTCTTTTCGGTCTCGAGGGATTGGCGGCAGAGGAACTTAGATTAATGGATGCCGAGAATGTTACGGCGGAAAACGGCAGAGTGTTTTTCGAGGGTGACGAGACCATTCTTGCAAGAGCAAATATTTGGTCACGATACAGTGAGAGAATACTTATTGTGCTCGATATGTTTAAGGCTTGTACTTTTGAGGAACTTTTTCAGGGCGTGCGTGTTCTTCCGTGGAGCGAGTTTATAGGTTCAAAGGACGAATTTCCGGTAAAAGGATTTTCGATAAATTCAACTTTGCATTCCGTGCCCGATTGCCAAAAGATAATTAAGAAAGCAATAGTTGAGTCGCTTAAAGAGGATTACAATATTTCGTGGTTTGAAGAAACGGGACCGATACACCAAGTTCAGTTTTCCATAATGAAAGACGAAGTTACTATAATGCTCGACACTTCGGGCAGAGGTCTTCATAAGAGAGGCTACCGCCCTGTCGGTAATGATGCCCCCATTCGTGAGACTCTTGCCGCCGCAATGTGCAGACTGTCGCAACTTCGCCACTATCATACTATGTATGACCCTTGTTGCGGAAGCGGTACGGTGCTCATAGAGGGTGCAATGCTTGCCAATAATATCGCTCCCGGCATTAATCGTAATTTTGATGTTGACCGCTGGGGCTTTGTACCCGAATCGGTTTGGATGAGTGAGCGTGAACGTTGCCACGATTTGATTAAGACCGATGTTGATTTTGTTGCTTTCGGCTCTGACATTGACCCGAATGCCGTTGAACTCACAATGAAAAATGCAAAAAATATTAAGGTGGACAAGTTTATTCATACCTCAGTATGTGATATTGCACGCTTTAATCCGACTACCGAGAGGGGAACGCTGATTACAAATCCGCCTTACGGCGAGCGACTTCTCGACATTCGCTCGGCAGAGAAAATCTATCGGATTATGGGCGAAAAGTTTGTTTCTAAAAGAGGTTGGAGTTACGGCATTATTTCACCCGATGAGGAGTTTGAAAAGTGCTTTGGCAGAAAAGCGGATAAACGCCGCAAACTCTATAACGGTATGATTAAGTGCCAGTATTATATGTATTTCAAATAAAGTGCTTTTTTGCTGAGGAGGACTTTTATGGATGAAAACAAGATGAGAAAAAGCCAAAATACTTTGGGACTTTTAGGCGTTATTGTCATGGGCGTTTTGCTGTTGCTTTTTATGCCCTTTGGTGCAGTTTTAATTTTATGTGACAGCGTGGCTCTTTATGGGAATAATTCGGGTTTCTTTAACGTTTATTCGGTGCTGTATTATTTTCTTATTGATTTTTATCCGATTTTGCTTATAGGCGATATGTTTGTTGTCTATAATTCGTTTTGCAAAAGTTATAATACAAAGCATCTTATTGCTTCAACCGTTCTCGGTTTTGTTTCCGCTTCGGTCTATGCGATAAGTTTTATTCCGCTGTCTATACTTGACTCGCCGTTGATTGCACGAGACGTATGTGCTTTAGATTCGGAAAATTATTTCGGTTGGTTTAATATAACGATGCTTGTGCTGATGCTTGTAATTATTTTTACCTGTTATGTGCAGATTGCGTTTTTGCTCTATTTTAATAAGGTAAGAAAAAGAATTAATTATACTCAAATTATGCACAGATATGAGCATTTCAGGTTTGTTATGCTTGCTGTGTTCGTGCTTTATTTAGCAATGTTTGTATGTTATATGATTATTTTAGGAGGTAGGATATGATAGAAAAATTGGTTGATAACGGATACAACATCTCGTTTCTGATTTTGTTCGTTATTGTTGTATTGCTCAGGCTTGTTTATGCTTTTATCGTTTATCTTAACGGTAAAAGAAGATACCTCGACAATCCGATTTATTGGTCGGTCTTTTCCGTAGTTTTCGGACTGCCGGCTTTCGTTATGTTCTTTGCTCTTAATGCGGGGCAGGGCGTTAAGGCTCCCGTAAAAAAGGCGCATAAAGTTACATTTTCTGTTTTATTGGTTTTTATTCTGTGCCTTAGCTGTGCGTTCGTTCCGCTCAGGGCTTATGAGTGCTCACAGGAATATTCTGCGTTCTCAAATTCCGAAGTTTATAAAATCAATCCTATAAAGTATGTGGTTTATGATAAAAAAGGAAAAGCATATAATACGATGCTTTGGGAAATCAGTAATATAAGTGATTGGTTTATTGACGGCTGTAATTACAGAGGAGTTCCCGTGTATTATGATGACGGCACTGAGTGTACCGATGAGTATTGTATGATTAATTCCGACGGCTATGCTGTTAGAAATTTCAAAGAAACCGATTACGAAAACCGTATCTATGAAAATGATGATTTGTATCTCGACTTGTATATCGACGATGACGGAAATTTTTATTATAACAGATATGACTGCTCGTGGGATAAAGACGGCAATCTTATTATCGTCGGTTTGAATGAAGAATTGACTCGTGATAATACAGTACTTTATGAGGATTATGCCGCAGATGATGAAATGAACGGCTTTCATAATTATTCTTATTATGACAGCATTGATAACTCAGACAAATCATAATAATGTATTAAATCATTATAATATTACATATTATATTAAACGGAGGGAGTACGAACCCTCCGTTTATTCGTTCTTTGTGTATATTTTTTGAATAATTTATTAAAGGTATTGACATTTGGAAAAAACTTGATAAAATAGTAATTAGCACTTAGGTATGCAGAGTGCTAACATTAGATTTGTTAATTTATTACGAGGTGATATTTATGACTATTAAACCACTTGCAGACAGAGTTTTGCTTAAATCAGTCGAGGCAGAGGAAACAACTGCGTCGGGACTTATTCTCGCCGCTTCCGCTCAGGAAAAGCCTGAGGTCAGCGAGGTTGTTGCCGTAGGACCCGGCACAGACGAAAATCCAATGACCGTATCGGTAGGCGATAAGGTTATCATCAGCAAATATTCGGGCACTCAGGTAAAGCTTGACGGTGTTGAATATACCATTACCGATGTAAAAGAAATTCTTGCAGTAGTAGAGTAATTGGAGGTTTTGATTATGGCTAAGGATATTATTTACGGCGAGGACGCCCGCAAGGCTCTTCAGGCAGGTATTGATAAACTTGCAAACACAGTTAAAATTACACTCGGTCCAAAGGGCAGAAATGTAGTTTTGGATAAAAAATACGGTTCACCGCTAATCACAAACGACGGCGTTACAATCGCTAAAGAAATCGAACTTGAAAATGCATTTGAGAATATGGGTGCACAACTTGTTAAAGAGGTTTCCTCAAAGACTAATGATGATGCAGGTGACGGTACAACAACCGCAACACTTCTTGCACAGGCTCTTGTAAGAGAGGGTATGAAGAATGTTGCCGCAGGTGCAAACCCGATGACCGTTAAAAACGGTATCAAGGGTGCGGTTGACGCTGTTGTTGAGTCAATCAAAAAGCAGAGCGTTGCAGTATCCGATAATAAGGACATTGCTCGTGTAGCTACCGTTTCAGCCGCTGATGAATATGTAGGTTCACTTATCGCAGAGGCTATGGAAAAGGTAACGGCAGACGGTGTTATCACTATCGAGGAATCAAAGACCGCAGATACCGTATGCGAGGTTGTAGACGGTATGCAGTTTGACCGTGGATATATTTCACCTTATATGGTAACCGATACCGATAAGATGGAAGCTGTTATTGACGATGCAATGCTTCTTATCACAGATAAGAAAATTTCTACCGTTCAGGACATTCTTCCTCTTCTTGAGTCTGTTCTTAAGGCAGGTAAGAAACTTGTTATAATCGCAGAGGATGTTGAGGGCGAGGCTCTTCAGACTATTCTTCTTAACAAACTCCGTGGTACTTTTACCTGCGTATGCGTAAAGGCTCCGGGCTTCGGTGACAGAAGAAAGGATATGCTTCAGGATATCGCTATTCTTACAGGCGGTCAGGTTATCACATCGGATCTCGGTCTTGAACTGAAGGATACAACAATGGCTATGCTCGGTCAGGCTCGTCAGGTTAAGGTTACTAAGGAAAATACCATTATCGTTGACGGTGCAGGTGACAGCGAGGCAATTAAAGCCAGAACCTCACAGATTAAAACAGCTATCGAGTCTTCGACTTCCGATTTCGACAGAGAAAAACTTCAGGAAAGACTCGCAAAGATGGCAGGCGGCGTAGCAGTTGTTAAGGTCGGTGCGGCTACCGAGACAGAAATGAAAGAAAAGAAACTTCGTATCGAGGATGCTCTTGCAGCAACTAAAGCGGCTGTTGAAGAGGGTATTGTACCGGGCGGCGGCGTTGCTCTTATCAATGCAATTCCTGCTGTTCAGGCACTTCTTGATACCGATGATGCAGATTATAAAACAGGTGTTAATATCGTTCTTAAGGCACTTGAAGAGCCGGTTCGCCAGATTGCCGCTAATGCAGGTCAGGAAGGCTCGGTAATTATCGACAAGATTAAGAACAGCGAACCCGGTAAGGGATATAACTTTGCTACCGGCGAGTATGTTGATATGCTCGAGGAGGGAATTGTTGACCCTGCAAAGGTAACCCGTTCGGCACTTCAAAATGCTGCTTCGGTTGCGGCAATGGTTCTTACAACAGAATCACTCGTTACCGATATTAAAGACCCACAGGCAGATGCAGCACAGGCAGCAGCCATGGCAGCGGCATCTCAGGGCGGTATGTATTGATAATAAAAAAAGCAAATTTACTCCTTAAAATGCTTGGCACTCTTGCAAAATTTTGCAGGAGTGCTTTTTTGTGTTGATTAAAAATAAAATTTATGTTATTATTTTAATGTAATTTTTTGTAAAATATGGACGGTATTGTTATGAAAATGAAACTTGAAAAAAATTGGACAACCGATAATAACGACTTTGCACTTAATGATTCCGAGGTGCAGAGATACATTTCCGTTGTACCTAATGAAAATCAACTTACTCTTCAGGAAAAGCCGTTTTACGCTTTCTTCCATTTCGGTATGAACACCGCTAACGATAGGGAATGGGGTGCAGGCGTTGAAACTGTAAAGGATTTTGATATCACAAAGATTAAACCCGAACAGTGGGTTAAGGCTGTTAAGGCTGCGGGAATTACAGGCGTTATTCTCACTTGTAAGCACCATGACGGATTCTGCCTTTGGGATACAAAATATACGGATTTCAATGTTATGAATACAAAGATTCATACCGATATAGTTAAAGCGGTAGCCGATGCTTGCTATGTAAATGATATTGATTTCGGCGTTTATCTCTCTCCATGGGATATGCACGAGCCGTGTTACGCAACGCCCGAGTATAACGATTATTTCGTTAATCAACTTACCGAACTTTTAACAAACTACGGCGAAATTTTCGAGGTTTGGTTCGACGGAGCAAAGGGTGCTAACGCAAAAGCCTTTACATATGATTGGAAAAGATATTATGAGACTATTCATAAACTTCAACCAAAGGCAAATATTGCCATCTGCGGTGAGGACATTCGTTGGGTAGGCAATGAGGCGGGCAAGGCTCGTAAAAATGAATACAGCGTTGTTCCGGCATCTCTCAGGGAATGCGAATCCACAGAGAAAAACAGTCAGTCCTCCGAGGGCGATGCAGGCAGACTTCAAAAGGTTGATACAATGGATGAGGACTTGGGCTCTCGAAAGGTGCTCGAGAAAAATGCTTATCTTGCTTGGTATCCGGCAGAGGTTGATGTTTCTATCCGTAAAGGTTGGTTTTATCATAAAAAAGATGACAGAACTGTTAAGAGCGTTAGAAAACTCTTTAATATTTATCTTAATTCCGTGGGCAATAACTGTACTTTGCTTCTTAATATTCCGCCGACAGATAAGGGTGTTATCTGTTCTAAAGATGTATCAAGGCTTAAAGCACTCGGCGAAAAGATTAAAGCAATTACCGCAAATCCCGTAATCGAGCAGTCGTTTGGCGAACTCAAGAGTGACCAGGGCTATATTGAATTTAATTTTGCACAGCCGACAAAACTAAAGTATTTTGTTGCAAAAGAAGATATTTCAAAATCACAGAGAGTCGAAAAGTTTGACCTTTATCTCAAAAAGTCGAACGGAAAATATAAAAAAGCATATGCCGGAACGATAATCGGCGCAAGAAGAATAGTAAAACTTAAGGGCACATATACGGGTGCTGTTTTGGTAATACGCCAGAGCCGTTCGACACCTTATATTAAGTCTGTCGGCTTCTACGGTTAATAATAAAATGTAGTTTAATATTAGGCTGGTTTCGCATTTTTTTGTGAAATCAGCTTTCTTCTGCCCCGACGCTTTCCTGTGCGAACTCGGGACTTTTACGGTAAAAATTACATTAATATGTCAAATGGTATAAAATCTTGTAATTTTTACTAATTTTCTTGTAATTAATAACAGTTTGTGTTATGATTATCAAAGCATTTATAAAGGAGTAGATTTTATGGCTGAAAAAACAGGGCTTTCCGAAAAGGCCTCTACATTGATAAACAATGTAAGGTACTATTGGAAAAAGCCGGCAAAGGGCAGATATATGTCCTTTAAGGAAATTGCCTCATACGCCTTCGGCGGTATAGGCGCTTATTTAATCGTTTGTATGAGTTACCCTTGTATCTTGGGTGCAACAAACGTATTCTTGTCCGGTACTATCGGTATCGGTCTCACAGATATGTATATCATGTATGTTATCGCAATTCTTTCAGGTATCCCGCTTACAGGTGTTCGTGCAAACATTGTCGATAACACCCGAAATAAAGCAGGTAAGTACAGACCGTATCTTTTAAGGATGGGTATTCCTTGTGCCGTTATTTTTGTAGCTATGGTATGGTTCCCGTACGACAAACTTCATTTCATTGTTGGCGACGGACAGATTTTCGGCAGAGAAGCTCAGTATGTTGCTAAGTGCGTAGTAATTCTTGCATTTAATATCGCACTTCAGTTCTTCTATAACTTCTTCTATGACGCTTACGAAAATCTTATCCATGTACTTTCTCCTAACTCACAGGAGCGTGCCGATGTTGCTTCTATTAAGAGCGTTATCTATTCGTTCGGTCCTACCGTTTATAATCTTATTATTCCTATTATTGCAGGTATTCTCGGTACAAACCAAACGGATATTAAGGTTTACAGAATTGCGTTCCCCGTTATCGGTGTAATCGGAATTCTTCTTGTATTTATCGTTTATGCAAATACTCAGGAAAAGATTATTCAGGCAAAGACTCACGTTATTCAGATTAAGTTTACAGACGCACTCAGAGAAGTAGCTAAGAATAAGTATTTCTGGATTATTTCTCTTGCTTCTTGGATCGGCTTCCTTGAAACAGCCTATTCTAATATTCTTTATTGGCTTTGTAACTACGGCGGTGCTTGCTCTCAGGGTACATATGCCATCATTACCACCGTTTACGGAAATGCCTCTCTTTGGGGTATGCTTCTTGCTCCGTTCTGTATCAGAAAATGGGGTAAGAAAAAGGTACAGATTGTTACAAACCTCTTTAACATCGCATTCATTCTTTGTATGTATCCGTTCTTCTGTGGCAATGCGGAAACCACAACGGGTAATATCAGAAACTATGTAATTTGGGCAGTACTTGCTTGCCTGTATCTCAACGGTATAGTAGGCGCATTTGCTCATATTCTTAACCCGTCTATTCAGGCAGATATTCGTGACTATCAGCAGTATAAGACAGGCGAGCGTATCGACGGTATGTTTGCCGCTGTTGCAGCTATCGGCAGCGTTATCACTCTTATTACAGCAGGTGTTCTTCCCGCTCTTCAGGAAAAGTTCGGTATGACTGCCATTAGGGCTCAAGAGGTTACTTCAAATTCACAACTTATGTCCAGAATGCTCCCGGGTTCAAATCAGACAATTTCCCAGATGCTTACCGACCAGCTTGCTAACGGACAAAACAACTTTGTAAACCCATCATCGGCACTTTATGATGTTGACGGTATTCTTTTGCCGCTTCTTAAGGTGCTCGTTATTGTCGCCGCAGTAGGTGCTACACTTAATGTAATTCCTTTCTTCTTCTATGACTTGACAGAGAAGAAGCAAAAGTCATATGTTCGTGTTCTTAAGGTTCGTGCCGTATTCGAGGATTACGGTAATAACGCTTTGAAGGATAAAGACATTATCGAAATGATTGACCTTGTTAATAACTCTAAGGAAATGGCTGTCGCTTCTCCTAAAGAAGTAAGTAAGGATATGTATAAAGGCATTTCCGACAAGGCAGAGCGTAAAGCGGCAAAGAAAGCATACAGAGCGGCTCTTGATTATAACGAAGAAATTGAGATTTCAAAGTTTGTTATGGATGAACTTAATAAGTTTAATACAACACTCGGTATGCATAAGATTGAGGCTTATACAAAGGTTTACGAGGCAGGTCTCGACGGCATTAAGAACACCTCAATAGAAGACGCTAAGGCTCAACTTAATAAAGCCAAGGCAATGCCTAAGAATACCGAAGAAGAAAAAGAAATCAGAAAGTTCTATATCGAACTTGCCAAATCACAGATTTCAGCTGTTAAGTCATATATTAAGTATTTCGGCACTGCTCAGACCTTTGAGGAACTCAGCTTTGATACTATCGAGGATCTCTTTAATAAGGAAGACGAACTTGACGAAAAAATCGCAGAACTTGCACAGCTCAGCCATATTGCCAGAAAAGATAAGGACAGCGATGAGTATAATAGACTCAAGGCAGAAATTAAGAAGTACAGCGAAGAACGTAAAGATGTTCGTAAGGCTTCTAAGGCAGAAATGGATAAGCACGCACAGTTTAACCGTGCCGCTAAGCCTTATGTAGACGCTAAGAAACTTCTTGCTCAAAACGAAAACTTCAAGCACTTTGATGAAATCGCAGCCCTTTATGATACGGCTAAGGAAAATGTTGCCATTGCCGAGGCTAAGGAGGCTGAAGAGGAAGCTAAGCGCCTTGAGGAAGAAAAGGCTGAACTTGAACGCCGCAAGGAAGAAAGAGCAGCAAAGAAGGCTTCCAAGAAAAAGTAATTAAAATATTTAATATTTTTAAGCAAAGAGGTAGATTTATCTGCCTCTTTTGTTATATAATGGTACAGACAATATTTATAATTCGGAGGCACTTATGACCGTTAATGAAAAGTATAATTTATGGCTGACACTTGATGAAGATACAAAAAATGAACTGGAGTCGGTTAATGATGAAAAGGAAATAGAGGACAGGTTTTATAAGGACTTGTCTTTCGGTACGGGCGGCTTGCGTGGCATTATGGGCGCAGGTACAAACCGTATGAATATGTATACCGTGGGCAAAGCTACTCTCGGTCTTGCAAAATATTTGAAAAATAAATATGACGGTGAGATAAGCGTTGCCATTGCTTGTGATACAAGGCTTAATTCCTCGGCTTTTGAGCATAATGCCGCACGGATATTCGCTTCTAACGGAATAAAGGTCTTTGCTTATTCAAAAAGCGTTCCCGTTCCCATGCTCTCTTTTGCAACAAGATATTTGCATTGTAATGCAGGAGTTATGATTACTGCCTCGCATAACCCAAAGGAGTATAACGGCTATAAGGTTTACGATAATACAGGTTGCCAACTTTGTACCGATGACGCAAAAGAAGCGTTGTCTTATATAGAGTCCGTTGACGATTATTCAAAAATTTACAGCGGCGTTTTGTCTTTTGAAGATTATATTGAAAACGGTATGATTACAGAAGTTTATGATGAACTTTTGAATGAATTTATAAAAGAAGTAAAAACACAGTCGGTTTATGATAATCAAAGCGACCTTAAAATCGTTTACACTCCGCTCCACGGTACCGGAAATGTACCTGTCAGAAAGGTGCTTGAGGGTAAGAATGTTTATATCGTAGAGGAGCAGGAAGAGCCGGACGGTAATTTTCCTACTGTTAAGTCGCCGAATCCCGAGGACAGGAAGGCTCTCACACTGGGTATTGAACTGGCAAAAAAGAAAAATGCGGATATTGTTCTCGGTACCGATCCCGACTGCGACAGAGTCGGCATTGCAGTGAGAGACAAAAACGGCGAGTATGTACTTTTTACCGGTAACCAAACAGGTGCGCTCCTAGTTAATTTTGTGCTTACCATGCATAAGAGTGAACTTAATAAAAAGTCAACTTTGGTAAAAACCGTTGTTACCTCCGAATTGGGTGCAAATATAGGCAGAAAATTCGGTCTTAATATTGACGAAACTCTGACTGGATTTAAGTATATCGGTGATAAAATAAATAAGTACGAAAAATCGGGCGATAGGGAATTTGTTATCGGTTACGAGGAAAGTTACGGCTATCTTGTCGGTACGCATACCCGTGATAAGGATGCGGTCGTTTCCTCTATGCTTGTCTGTGAAATGGCTGCTTGGTATAAAAATCAGGGCAAAACTCTAATCGACGGACTTAATGAAATATATAATGAGTACGGTTATTACCTTGATTATCTCGACTCTTTTGTTCTTAAAGGCAAAGACGGAGCAAAAAAAATTGCCGCTCTTATGACTCAATTCAGAAATAAAGGCACCGCCGTTTACGACGGTATCGAAAGAGTTATCGACTATTCTCTCGGTGTAGACGGTTTGCCGAGGGAAAATGTGCTTAAATATATCTTTAAGGACGGCTCTTGGATGGCTGTAAGGCCGAGCGGCACAGAGCCTAAGATTAAGGTTTACTACTCGATTGTTGACGAAAATAAAGAAACGGCAGATAAAAAACTCGCCGCACTCAGAGACTTTATTTCGTCTGTAATAAATTCATAGAGGTGCAGTATGAATAAAATTCAAAACTATGTTGAAAATGTTTTGCAACCAAAAATTCAAGGGGACGGCGGTTGGGTCGAGTTTGATTCACTTGACGGAAAAAACCTCACCCTTGTTTTCAGGGGTGAATGCTCAAAATGCTTGATTTTGGATAGGTGCGTTGCTTGGATTGAGCAGCAGATTAAAACAGATTGCAATAAAACAGTTAAAGTTACGCCTGTGCGTAAGAAACCGTATTTTCAGGATGTGTAAGGAGAAAATTTACTTATGGCTCATATTAAAGTTGTCAGACGCTCCATGCGTCCCGAGGAATGGACGGATTTACGCTTCGGCTGGCTTAAAAGACATATATATTCCAAAAAATGGGAGATAAATAATCTAATGATAAGAGACGCCCGACAGGTGTCCGAAATGGAGTTTGAATATTACAGTGACGAATACAGACCGCTTAAAAAAGGTGATATGTATTTTACTCCCGACGGCACGGCGTTTATAAAAGCAGATGTCGATGTGCCCGACGAACTTCAGGGTGAGGAACTTTGGTTCAGCCTTAAAACTGCGGCAGAAATCTGCGTTAAGGTAAACGGAAAATATGTCGGCGGCGTTGACCCAAACAGAGAGAGGATGTTGCTCTCTGCCTATGTTGATACAAGCAAAACGCTTCATTTTGATATGATGGGTTATAACCGCTCAAAACCCGACGATGAGCGTAACCCCGAGAGTCTGAGCGTCAGAGGTTGCCGCCAGATTTTTGAGGGTGCTTATCTTTGTACCGTAAATCATGCCGTTCAGGATTTGGTATGGGATTTTGAACTTCTTTTGGATATTGCAAAATCCGACCTTTTTAACGAGGATTACAGAGCATTTCTCAACCGTGAACTCAATAACGCTATGAATCTCATCGACTTTGAAAGCGAGAATCTTGCCGGAATTGACGATGCAAAGAAATATGTTGACGAAGTAATTTATGCCAATGATACATATAAGGGCAGCGGCGATGTCGCTCTTGTAGCACATTCCCACCTTGACATTGCCTACTATTGGCGTCGTATTCACGCTGTGCAGAAAAATTTGCGTACCGTACTTATTCAGCTTAGATTGATGGACAAGTATCCCGATTTTAAGTATACGCACACTCAGCCCTATGTTTACGAAACACTCGAAAAGTATTATCCTGAAGTTTTCTCTGAACTTAAAGAAAAAGTTAAAAACGGTCAGTTTGAGCCTGTTGGCGCAATGTATGTTGAGCCTGACTGTAACATTCCGTCTGCCGAAAGCCTTATTCGTCAATGTCTTTACGGTCAGATGACATATAAGAGAATGTTCGGCACGTTTGTAAATAACGCATGGTTGCCTGATGTTTTCGGCAATAGTTGGATTTTGCCGCAAATACTCAAAAAGAGCGGCGTTGACTATTTTGTATCAAACAAAATGTCCACCTGGAATGATACAAACCGTTTTCCGCATAATAATTTTATATGGCGTGGAATAGACGGCAGTGAGGTGCTTGCCTGTGTTCCGCCGACTCATTTTATTACTTGGAACGCACCGTCACAGATTCAGGAAAATTGGGAGGCTTATATAGATAAAGACCTCGGCGGTCAGACTATGAATATGTTTGGCTACGGCGACGGCGGTTCGGGCTGTACCGAAGAAATGATAGAACTTATGCACCGCTTTGATAAACTGTCCATTATGCCTAAATGCGAGCATATGGGCGGCGCCGAATTTCTTGAGAAAAACCTCAAAGGTAATAAAAATCTTGAGGTATGGGACGGAGAACTTTACCTTGAAATGCACCGTGGAACTTTTACAACAAAGAGTAATCTTAAGCGTATTAACCGCCGTTTAGAATATAAATTCCGCACGGCTGAAATGCTCTGCGTTATGAAAAACGAGGATAAGCAGGAAAAAATTGAAGAACTATATAAAAAATTTCTTGTTAATCAGTTCCATGATATTATTCCCGGTTCTCATATTCACCCTGTTTATGAGGATGCAATTAAGGACTACGAATATATAGAAGCCGAACTCGACAAAATTATCGGCATCGGTTCAAAGTATTTTAATACCCTTAATTTTGAGAGAAAATCTTTAACATTTGTTCCTAATAAAAACGGCTCGTCCTACCGCCTCGGCGTGAGGGGTAATTGGCTTATTCCGAGTATTCCGCCTCTTAAAGCAAAGTCACTCAGAGCAACTAAGAACGCAGAAGATTGGTTCATCTTTGAAAGCGGAAAAATTGAGACTCCGTTTTATTCCGCAATTCTTAATTCGGACGGCTCATTTGCTTCTCTTTTTGATAAGGAACTAAAGCGTGAGTGGACAAAGGGTGAATTTAATAAACTAAAGATTTATTCCGATACTCCCGGAAACTATGATGCATGGGATATTCTGCCGAATTATAAGGACAAGGAAATTGATGTTTTAGTTGCAAAACCGCTTTTCCTTAATAATGCAGACGGAGAATGTGCAGAGTTTAAGACCGTGCTTAAAACAGAAAAATCAACTTGGACAATGCTCATTCGCTTTTTCAAAAACAGCAGGGGAATAGAGGTTGAAAATAATGTCGATTGGCATGAAAAACATAAACTTGCCAAGGCAGAGTTTGGTCTTAATGTTCTGACTCGTAAGGCTCTTTGCGATACAAGCGCAGGCTTTATTGAGAGAGATACCCACAGAAATACCACATGGCAACAGGCGAGATTTGAGACCTGCCACCATAATTGGTGCGATATGTCGGAAACCGACGGCGGCGTTGCGCTCATTAATGACAGTAAGTACGGTGTCGGATTTAAGGATAATACTATGTCGCTTTCTCTGCTTCGTGCAACTATTCGCCCCGATGTCACTTCGGATATGGGAGTGCACAGCTTTTGCTATATGGTTTTGCCGCATGCAAAAGATGCCGTAAGTGCCGGCGTTAATAATATTTCGCTTGAATATAATGTGCCGCTTGTTAAGACAGACGCCGAGTGGTTCCTCCCCGA
The DNA here is from genome assembly GCA_900542875.1 of uncultured Eubacterium sp. Lineage (GTDB taxonomy): Bacteria > Bacillota > Clostridia > Oscillospirales > Acutalibacteraceae > Eubacterium_R. Next base: position 15,023 of record UQPH01000028.1, read on the forward strand.
TTTTGCACCGCTTTATCTTCAGGCTGCAAAACTCAGCGAAGATAAGTCAATGTATGTTATCCGACTCAGCGAGCAAAACGGCTCAAGAGGCAGTATAAAATTGCCTTTTGATGTCAAGGTTCTTGATATGCTGGAAAGAACAGAAAATAAAACGGATGTAATTGATTATTCTCCGTTTGAAATAATTACGCTCGGAGTTGACAGACCATGAGTAAAACCGTAATAATTTTAATAATCATAGGCGTATTGATTTTGGGTGCAGTGGTTTTTCCGCTTATAAACAAGCATCAACTGAAAAATATGCCGTATGACCAGCAAATCAGAATTTTGATGAAACAAGCGAAAGGGCTCAACTATTTTAAGAATATATCAAGCGGAAATAAAGGTGCTTTGGTCTATATAAAAAATAAGCGTAAGATTTTATATTATCCTTGGGTACTTGCGGAAGGTAAAATGATTTGCACAAAAAAGACTCCGTACGATAACTGGGACTATCCCGAACGCCCTGCTTTCAGGGAAGAAGAAGTTTTGCAGGCGCAAAAGGCACTTGCAGATTATAATAAACACAGTTCGGTTAAACTGTACTTATTAAGCGATAATGAGGATAATAAAGAGGAGAAAAAGTAATGCTGTTACCGCAGGATGCAAAAAAGTTAATATCTCTCTTACGTTCCTGCGGATATAAGGCTTATGCCGTGGGCGGCTGTGTTCGTGATTTTCTTATGGGTACTACTCCTAAGGATATAGATATAGCAACCTGCGCACTCCCCGAGGAGACGGAAACCGTGCTGAAAAACGCCGATATTAAATATATTGAAACGGGTATTAAGCACGGCACCGTAACGGCGATAGTTAATCATACCCCTTATGAAATTACCACATTTCGCTCGGACGGCGAGTATAAAGATAACCGTCACCCCGAGAATGTAGAGTTCGTTAAAAATATCGAGGACGACCTCTCTCGCCGTGACTTCACCGTTAACGCCATGGCTTATAACGATGAGGAGGGATTGGTCGATTGTTTCGGCGGCAGAGAAGATTTGGAAAATCGAATTATCCGCTGCGTTGCCGACCCCGATACACGATTTAACGAGGACGCTCTGCGTATTATGCGTGCACTCAGGTTTTCCTCCGTTCTCGGCTTTGATATAGAAAAACGAACTGCCGAAAGCATAATAAAAAACAAAGCATTGCTTTCAAATATTGCCGTAGAGCGAATTTATGTCGAACTCGTAAAACTTATTCTCGGTGATAATTGTGAGGCTGTCTTGCTTAAATACCGTGATGTAATCGCCGAGATTATTCCCGAACTGAAGCCATCATTTGACTGTGCTCAAAACAGTGTTTGGCATATTTACGATGTTTATACTCACAGCGTTAAATCTCTTGCCGTGTCGCCGAAAAAGGATTATATCCGCCTTGCAATGTTGCTGCATGATTCGGGTAAACCGTTCGTTAAAAAGACGGATTCAAACGGTATAGACCACTTCAAGACTCATCCCGCAGTCAGTTATGATATTGCAAAAAAAGTATTAAAACGCCTTCGTGTCAGCCGTGAGGTTTTTGATAAGGTAACTCTGCTCGTTAAAATCCATGATGAGCATATCTATCCGGATAAACGCAGTATTAAAATGTGGCTTAAAGTATTGGGCGAGGATATGACTCTTGATTTTATTGATGTAAAAATCGCCGATATGAAAACGCATAATCCCGATAAGGTGTCCGATACCTGTTCTACACTTCGTAATATCAGAACAATGTGCGAGCGTATAATAGCCGATAATGAGCCGTATAAACTCTCACAGCTTAAAATTAACGGAAACGATTTACTCTCCCTCGGCTATAACGGCAGTGAAATAAAAAAAGAACTCGATTACCTCCTTGATAAAGTAATCGAAAATGAAGAAAATAATAACAGGGAATATCTCTTGTCATTAGCAAAAAATAAAACCGTTTGAAGTATTAATTTCAAACGGTTTTTTATATGTATTATTATCTTGTATAAAACAGCGTATCCCTCGGTGTTTTTGAAAATCTGTAAACAGACAGTTCTATTCCGAGTGCAAGGTAAATACAAAGAGAGGAACTTCCTCCTGCGGAAAACAGCGGAAGCGTGATACCGATGCACGGCAAAAGTGATAATTCCATACCGATATTTACCACTACTTGAGCAAACAGCATAACCGCAATTCCTGTACACATTAAATATCCGGCATTGTCCTTTGCTCTTATGCCTATGTTTATCATTCTCAGTATTAAAAACGCAAGGAGAAGCAACGCCGCACATATTCCGACAAAGCCGAATTCCTCTGCCGCAACGCTCAGTACCATATCGCTTTCGTTTACGGGAACTGCTCCGCTTTGGGTCATATCTCCCTGCAAAAAGCCCTGACCGAACAGTCCGCCCGAGCCCATTGCTATTTTACCGTTGGTCTGCTGATACATGGCGTCGGCATATTGCTCGGGATAAAACAGAGCGATAATTCTCTGCCTTTGTATACCGCTGATTATGCCTGTTTTCCACGCAAGCACAAAGCCTACGAATATAGCGCAAAAGCCTGCGATGAAATATCCCACATTGACTCTTGCAAAAAACAGCATTCCGATAAACATAATAAGAAAGATGAGTGCAGAACCTGCGTCACCTGTCAGCACTACCAGTCCTACGGGTATCGCACCATGAATGACGAGCGGTATTATCGTCTTGATTTTGTTTATCTTGTCCCTTACCAAATCCAGATGATAGGAAAATGAAATTATAAATCCTACTTTTAACAGTTCCGACGGTTGAAAATAAAATACTTTTAGGTCAATCCAACACTTTGAGTCGGGTCTCGCAGGAGGTGCGACGCCAAAAAATAATGTAAATATCATCAACCCCACACAGCCTGCCGCAATAATCGGCCAAAACTTTGAAATGGATTCATAGTCTATGTTTGATATAAATATTGCTATTATGAGTCCGCCGAGTACGGATATTATCATTGTCCTTACATCGCTTGATATAACCTGTCCTGCTTTAAGTGAGGAATGCGTGGCACTGTAAACGCATATGAGTCCGTAAATTGATGCGGCTATCGCAGTAATAAGCGTAAAGAAGTCCGTTCCTTTTATCAGTGTCAGAATATTTTGTCGCCTTTGCGGCGGTTGATATACAGATGCGTCGGTCATCTCATCCCTCCTTTTTACAGTTATATATGTATTATATTATTAAATTGTTGCTTTTTCAATATAAATATATAATTTTATTGTTGGAATGTTTTGCTTTATGTGTTATAATCATTGTGCTATAAGTTTTGGAGGACAACGTATGTTAAGTGATATAGAAATTGCTCAAAATGCAAAAATGAAAGATATTACCGAAATTGCTCAAAATCTCGGCATTCTTCCGTCTGAAC
>UQPH01000029.1 GCA_900542875.1 uncultured Eubacterium sp.
TTTTTGGTTTTGCGTCTCCCTGCCGATATGATTAACAAAGGCTTTGTCGGCAAGTTAAAATTTAAGTCACTGACTGCCTTTACTGCCGGCTTGCTCGATAAAAAGACGGTACAGCAAATCTGCGATATGCTTAACCTCGAAAAGGACGAAGTAATCACCGACGAGGGCGAAATGCAAAAGAAATGGTGGAAAGAAGCGATTATTTATCAGATTTATCCACGCTCTTTTTGCGACAGCAACGGTGACGGAATAGGCGACCTTAACGGTATTCGCAGTAAGCTCGATTACTTGCAGGAACTGGGCGTTAATGCGATTTGGTGCAGTCCGTTTTACGACAGCCCGAATGATGACAACGGCTATGATATTCGTGATTATAAGAAGATAATGGCGGAGTTCGGCACTATGGAAGATTTTGATAATCTTCTGTCGGAAGTTCATCAAAGAGGAATGAAGTTGATAGTTGACCTTGTTGTAAACCATACGAGCGACGAGCACTATTGGTTTAAGGAAGCGCTTAAAAGCAAGGATAATCCGTATCACGATTATTATATTTGGCGTGACGCAACCGACAAAGGAATCACACCTCCGAACAACTGGTTGTCTCTGTTCAGCGGCAGTGCGTGGAATTATTATGAAAATCTTAATCAGTGGGCTCTTCATCTCTTTACAAAGAAGCAGATGGATTTGAATTGGGAAAACGAGAAAGTACGCCAAAGCGTTTATGAGATGATGCTGTGGTGGCTCGACAAGGGCGTTGACGGCTTTAGAATGGATGTAATTAATTTCATCAGTAAGACAAAGGGTCTGCCGCAGGCTAATTCGTTTCTCGGTATGCTTACGGGCTTTAAGGGTGCGGAGTATTATTTTTACGGACCGAGACTTCACGAATTTTTGCACGAGATGAGAGAAAACACTTTCGGCAAATATGATGTTTACACGGTCGGCGAGTGCGGCGGAGCAGGCATTGAGATGGACAAAATGCTCACAGCCGATTTCAGGGGCGAACTCGATACGGTATTTAATTTTGATTTTCTTATGAATCAGGGTCATACGAGTTATGATTCCTACGAGTGCGATTTATATAAGGTTATGCAGGAGTTTGAAAAGTATCAGACCGATTTTACAAATCACTGTTGGCCTACCGTGTTCTTTGAAAATCATGATAATCCCAGAGTGGTTTCAAGATGCGACAGAACGGGCGCATACCGTGATGAGATTGCAAAGATTTGCGCTTTAATCGAGATGACGCTCAGAGGCACACCGTACATATATCAGGGTCAGGAACTCGGCATGGGCAATGTGGACTGGGGAAGCATTGACGAAATTAATGATGTTCAGGCTGTAAACTACTATAAAGAACTCGTTTCTAAGGGAAAGAATAAAGATAAGGCATTTCGCCGTGCGGCTACGGGAACGAGAGATAACTCAAGGAGTCCGTTTCAGTGGAGCGACAGCGAAAATGCAGGATTTACCACAGGTAAGCCGTGGCTGAAAATCAGTTCGGAATACCGCAGAGTAAATGCCGAGGACGAGGAGAGAAGAAGTGACAGCGTACTGAATTTCTTTAAGAAAGCAATCGCATTCAGAAAAAAACACGAGGCTTTTGTTTACGGAAATTTTGTACCTGTTCCTAATGTCAAAAAACCGGTTTACTGTTTTTACAGAGAATACGGCGACGAAAAATATTATGTCGAACTCAATCTGAGTAAGTCTGTTCAGCCCCGACCGGTTGAAACAACGGGATACAGTTTGATTTTGTCTACAAACGGCAATAGGCTTGACGAACTCAAACCGTTTGAGGGCAGAGTTTATCGCATAAAATAAAACAAATCAAATCAGGCAAAACAGAATACGCTGTGCCAAACGGCACAAGGGCGATTTGGTACGGTTTGACCCTTGACTTTTAATATAAATGTTACATTGTGTTTCTTGACAAGGCAGTTATATATTTGATATGATAAAAGGCAGTCAATACGGCAGTACGGATTTTGCCGTGTGTAAAACGGAGTGATATTAATGAGAGAACTTGATAATTTATGTATGCGTTGCTTTAAGGAACTTAAGGGTGGAAATATCTGTTCTGAATGCGGCTGTGACAATGATGTGCCTAATGATACTATGTATCTTCCTGCAAAGACCGTGATTAAGGGTCAGTATGTTATAGGCGAGGTTAAGGAGCATCAAAGCGACTCCGTAACATATTACGGCTATGACGGACAGCTTGACAGACCGATTTTTATCAGGGAGTTTTATCCGAAGGGACTTGCAAGCAGACTCGAGGGAGCAAAGGAACTTCATATTCGCCAAAAGTTTATTCCCGATTTTGACAAGTACAAAAAGGATTTTTATAACCTTTGGACAACTATGGAAAAACTTCACTCGCTTTCCGCCTGCGTGCCTGTTTATGATGTTTTTGAGGAAAACGATACGGCTTATGCGATTATTGAGCAAAACGACTCTATAACTCTTAGAGAATATCTCATCAGAAACGAAAACGGATATATTCTTTGGGACAGCGCAAGGCTTATGTTTATGCCTGTGCTTACCACCATTGAGGCTCTTCATTCAAACGGTATTATTCACGGTTCTATTACTCCCGATAATCTTCTTCTTTGCAGAGACGGTAAGGTAAGGCTTGCTCCGTTTGTTATTTCGGCAGCCGCCGATTCTTCCGGCATTCTTGAATTTACCGAGGCTGAGGGATATACTGCGCTTGAACAGTATAAAAATAATCATAAAATTTGCCCCGCTACTGATATTTACAGTTTTTCGGCTTGCATTTATCGTGCTTTGGTCGGCTCAAATCCGCCGAGTGCAATATCCAGAGAGGCTAACGATAAGCTGATGATACCGAATTCCATAGCGGAAAATATTCCTATGCATGTAATCAGAGCGCTTGTAAACGGGCTTCAGATTTATCCCGAAAAAAGAGCAAAAGATATTGAATCATTCAGAGAAATGCTTAATGCCGCACCCGCAGTTAAGGCAAAGGCGGCTGTTCACGAGGACGTATATCAACAGGGTGCAAAGGGCGGCTATCCCGAATATAACGCAAAGGACAAATCGGGCGGCGAAAAAAAGCGTAATAATATAGTTATCATCCTTATTGTGCTTATAATTATTGCAATCGGTGCTTCGATTTATGTGGTTAAATTCTCGGGTCTTTTGGACAACAAGGAGACCACTACTGCGGCACAGGTGCAGACCTTTGAGGTGCCGAACTTTATCTCAAACGGTTATACTCAGCAGGATATTCAAAATCAGGCCGCTTGGAACGATCAGTTTAAGTTTACATTTCAGGGTGAGTATTCGACGGATGCAGAAGAGGGAACTATCTTTAAGCAGAGCATTCAGCCGGGAGAGGTTGTAAATCAAGGCACGGAGATTGTGCTTACGGTGTCTAAGGGCATACAGACCGAGAAAGTGCCTAATGTCGGTTCGCTTCCTCTTGATGAGGCTAAAAAACAACTTGAGACTCTCGGATTTAAGGTAAGGACCGTTGAGATTTATAATGACGGCAGTCATACTAAGGATACTGTAAAGTCCGTGTCGGGCAGCGCTCCCGAGGCAGGCAGTGTTGCGGCTGTCGGCGAAGAGATTATTCTTCAGGTTTACGGAGAACCGCAGACTACAACCGAAGCAACAACAGAATGATTGGTAACTGTTAATAAAGTCTCTTAATAACGGTAATCGTAAAGTTATAAATACGCAAATTTAATACCGAAAAAAGGGCAATGCAGGCGTTGATTTTGCATTGCCTTTTTTTATGCGAAATCATAAAAATTTGACAAAATCGAAAAAATCTGCTATAACATATAAGGTTACAAAAAAGTTACAAAAATTACAAACGAGTAATTTTTATTGTAAAGGAGATTATATTATCAGCAGTTTTATTACAAAAGCGGTGTCGGTATTGCTTTGCGTTATGTTCATTTTGGGCAGTGCAATAACCGTAAATGCAGAGGAAGCCGCCGTTAATTCCGGCGAGCGATTTTCGTCGGCGGACGCTCCTTTGGATGAATACAGAATTGTAAAAACCATCGCTCCCGAAAAGGTTCAGACGCTTAAGGTTGAAGTGAGCGATATAGGAGAAAGAAGCGCCGTTATATCCTGGCAGAGTGCAGAAGATTGCTCAAGCTATGTAATATACAGATATGACGACGACGGTCAGAGGGCAGAGGCTTGTGCCGTGACCAATGAAACAAAGGTTGAATTAAAAAATCTTCAGCCCGACACCGAGCAGAAGTTTGTTATAGCTTCGGGCTTTTCGGACAAGGCACTCGGTAATGTCAGTTTTAAGACAGAAGAGGAGACTCCGTATCTCACTTTGTCCGATGTGACTTCAAGCACAGTTGAGATAAAGGCGCAGAATATTCAAAGCGGTTCAAGCGTAGTGCTTTTAAGAGGCACGAGCGAGAGTGATATGAAAAAAATCACCGATATAAACGGCGATACCTATATTGACAAAAATTTGGATAACGCCACGGAATATTATTATTCTCTGGAGGTTACAACTCCGAGCGGAAATGTCAAAAAAAGCAACACCGAATCGGTAAAGACGCTCCTTTCCATGGGTTTGCCGTCGGTTTCGGGCAGTACAAAAACTTATGCTCACTATACGGCGGTTATGGCTAAAAGTTCGCCGCAGTATAAGCTCCTCAATTCATCGGAGTGTTACACCGACAGCGAGACGGGAATAAGAATGATAGGCGATTGCTACTGCGTTGCTCTCGGCTCATATTATGGCTCGACCATAGGAACAAAGTATCGCATAACTTTCTCGACCGGAAAGAGCATTAAGGTTATCCTTTGTGACCAAAAGTCAGACCGTCACACCGATTCGAATCATCAGTATGCAGTAAAAAACGAGGATATTATAGAGTTCTATGTTCAAAAGAGCAAAATTCCGTCCGGCGTAAGAGGCAACTACGGAAATCTCGAGCAGTTCGGCGGAAGCGTGGTTTCGATAGAAAAGTATGTATAATTGACCGTGATTTATTCTATATATTAATGAGGTGAAAATATGTTTGAAGAAATTAAATTCAGCGATGTAAAGGAAAATGTTGTCGATCTTATTTCAAGGCAGTGGGCTTTGGTAACGGCAGGCGACAAAGACGCATATAACACTATGACTGTTTCTTGGGGCGCAGTGGGAGAACTTTGGGGTATGGATATGGCTACCGTTTATATCAGACCTCAGCGTTATACCGAACAGTTTTTGGACAGTAACGATTACTTTACCGTAAGTTTTTATCCGGAGGAACTCAAACAGCAGATTCATTCCGTTTGCGGCTCAAAGTCGGGCAGAGATACAAATAAGGCAAAGGAAGCGAAAATTACTCCGGTGTTTGATGAGGCCGCTCCTTATTTTGAGGAGGCAAAACTTGTTCTTGTTTGTAAGAAAACGGCTAAGGGCAAATTCGCTCCCGACCAGTTTATCGATAAAGAAAAAATCGAAAAATGGTATGACGGAGATTACCATAATATTTATTACGGAGCAATCGAAAAGGTGCTCATCAAGAAATAAAATTAGTTGTTGATTTTATTTATTTTATATAGTATAATAATTTTCTAAGAGGTGCTTTTACACCTTCTGCGTAGCGTATGGGCCCTGTGCGACGGGATGCTACGAACCTTGTCAGGCGGGGAACCGAGCAGCAATAAGTGGATTATTCTGTGTGCCTCAGACAAGTCTGTACGCTGCGTAGAGGGTGTAGGAGCGTTTATTAATTTAGGAGGTAGTTTATGTATCAGGTTTTATACAGAAAATACAGACCGAAGGTCTTTTCCGATGTTTACGGTCAGGACCACGTTACCTCCACTCTTAAAAATGAGATTAAAAACGGCAGAATTTCGCATGCTTATTTGTTTACCGGCTCAAGGGGAACGGGTAAAACCACCTGTGCAAAAATTTTGGCGAAGGCGGTAAACTGCGAACATAACATCGACGGCGAACCTTGCAACGAATGCGAGGTTTGTAAAGGTCTTGATAACGGTTCTATTTATGATGTTGTCGAGATTGACGCCGCATCGAATAACGGTGTTGATAATATTCGTGAGCTTAGGGACGATACGAACTATGCTCCCACGAGAGGCAAGTACAGAGTGTATATCATCGACGAGGTGCATATGCTCTCCACGGGTGCGTTTAATGCGCTTCTTAAAACCCTCGAAGAGCCTCCCGCTCATGTAATATTTATTCTTGCCACCACAGAGGTGCACAAACTTCCGGCTACTATTTTGTCCAGATGTCAGCGTTTTGATTTTAAGCGTATTCAGCCCGAGACCATGGCAAAGAGACTTAATCAGGTTGCCGAGGCGGAGGGCATAACCCTTGGAAGCGATGCCGCACTTCTCATTGCGAGAATTGCAGACGGCGCATTGCGTGACGGCCTTTCTATTTTGGACCAGTGCGCAGGCAGGGGCAAAACGGTTGACACACGCCTTGTGTCCGAAGTCGCAGGTTTGGCGGGCAAAGAGGCTATATATAAACTGTCGTCCTGTATTTCGTCAAAGGACAGCAGTATGGCCATGTCCGTTATCAGCGAACTTTATCAAAACAGTTATGATATGGAACGCCTTTGCGTTGAGATGATTAATCATTTTCGCAATTTCCTTGTTGCAAAAACGGTAAGAAAAAGCAGAGAACTTATAATTTGTACCGATGACGAGTATAATACGATTATTGAGGCTTCAAAGAAATTCACTGTTGAGGGCGTTATGTATGCACTCGATTTGTTCCAAAATACGCTGGTTGCCATAAAGGGCGGAGCGTCAGCGAGAATCGAGACGGAGATGGCTTTTGTAAAGTTGTGCGAGCCTAAACTTGATGAAAATATGTCGTCTGTTTTGGACAGACTTTCTAAGATGGAAAACGCACTCAGAGGCGGTACGGTTGTTTTTGAGTCACAGAGTACACCAAAGCCCGAACCGATTGCGCCGCAGCATAAAATTCAGGAGGCTGAATCGGAGCCTGCCGCTGCCGAAAGAGCAGAGGAAGTACCGTCGGCAGAGCCTACCGAGGCACCGCCAATACCGATTGATGAGCCGAAGCCTGTTCAGACTCAACAGCAGCAGACAGCATCACCTGTCAATTCGACAGAAACGGTTGAATTTGCCGAATGGGGCGAATTTATTGATGTGCTGCATACTGCGAATCCTCCGTTGTTCGGCGTGTTGAGCGGTTCAAAAGGATATGTTCGTGGCGATTTCTTTTTGATTGACAGTCCTAATCCGATGCTTAGAGATTTCATTAAAGCGTCTACTCATTCAAAATCAATTAAAAAGGCACTTTATGACGTTACGGGCAGGCAATTCAAACTCGGGCTCTTTAAGCGTTCAGGCGATAACGGGGCGGTTAAAAAGAGAGACCCGCTTGAGGATTTAATCAGTCAGGCGTCGAGCTCGGTTAATATTGAGATAAAATAAAGGAGAACATATATGAAAGCAAGATTACCAAAGGGAATGGGCGGCGGTCCGCAGAATATGCAGGCTATGCTTAAACAGGCTCAAAAAATGCAGGAGGACATTGAGGCTAAGAAAAATGAACTCGAGGCTAAGGAATATGTTGTTACCTCCGGCGGAGGAATGGTAGAGATTACCATGACCGGTAAGCATGAGGTTAAGGCTATCGGTATCAATCCCGAGGTTGTAGACCCCGAAGATGTGGAAATGCTTGAGGATATGCTTGTTGCTGCTCTTAATGAGGCAACTCGTCAGATTGACGAGGAGGCTGAAAGAGAACTTGACAGCGTGACAGGCGGTCTTAATATCCCCGGACTTTAAGGAGCAACTGACAGTATGGCATATAATTTGGCACCGCTTCAAAATTTAATAGATAAGTTTGAGCGTATGCAGGGAATCGGGCATAAAACCGCTCAGCGTATGGCGTTTTATGTTCTGGGTTTGTCCGATGCCGACGCTCGCAGTTTTGCGCAGGCGATTATAGACGCACATACTAAGATTAAGCAGTGTAAGATTTGCTGTGACCTTGCGGATGATGATTTGTGCCCTATCTGTAAGTCGGATAATAGGGATAAAAGCGTGATTTGCGTGGTTGAGGACCCGAGAGACGTTGCCGCCATTGAGCGAACCCACGAGTACAACGGTACTTATCATGTGCTCCACGGAGCAATTTCGCCGATGGATAATATCGGACCCGACCAGATAAGAATTAAAGAACTGCTTGCAAGACTCGGCGACGGAACGGTTGACGAGGTGATTATGGCGACAAACCCGACCGTTGAGGGCGAGGCGACCGCTATGTATATTTCCCGACTTCTTAAACCTATGGGCATTACTGTGAGCAGGCTTGCCTACGGAGTTCCTGTCGGCGCAGATTTGGAATATGCGGATGAGGTTACTCTCTCCCGTGCCATCGAGGGCAGAAGCCTTATTTGATTTTTGAATTATGACCGAAAGGAGTGATAGACTTGAGTGAAAATATCATACAGATTGCAAATAACAAAAAAGCCTATCACGACTATTTTGTTATTGAAAAATACGAGGCAGGGCTTGAACTTTTCGGAACGGAGATTAAATCAATTCGTGCCGGTAGGGTCAATTTGAAGGATAGCTTTTGCTCGGTTGATGACGGCGAGATGTATGCTATCGGTATGCATATTTCGCCTTATGAGATGGGAAACAGATTTAACCGTGACCCTATGCGAAAGAAAAAATTGCTTTTGCATAAAAGGGAAATTATGAAACTTTTCGGCGAGAGTCAGCAGCAAGGTCTGTCGATAATTCCGCTGTCGCTTTATATTAAAAACGGCAGAGCAAAACTTGAAATCGGGCTTTGTAAAGGTAAAAAACTTTACGATAAGCGTGCGGTACAGGCAAAAAAGGACTCCGACCGTGCTATCGAGCGTGCAATGAAGGGCAATTATTGATGAAACTTACCTGCGTTCAGTGCGGCAAAAAGTTTGAACTTACGCACGGCGAGATTGATTTTTATCGTTCTAAGGGGTTGGATTTGCCGAAAAGGTGCAAGGATTGCAGAAACAAAAACAGCAAAAAATATGTTGTGACGCAAAAAGAGAAAAGACCGATCAGCCTTGTTGCGGCAGCATTGTTTTTTGCGTTTGGCGTTGTCGGCGTGATTTTGGGCGTTTATGAGTACGGAGCGATTTCTTATTTTTGTGCGATTGCTTTATTCTTTTTATCGTTGTTTTTTTATTTAAGAAGAAATAAAACCGTACAATATGATTTATCTTTCGGCGATAAATATACATATAAATTTTATGATGCGAATACATTTCTTGAGCATTATAAAAAGCACGGCAGTGATGTCGGGTGCAGAAGTATTGAGGATTATCTCAAAGCGGCAAACAGGGTAATTTGTGATAAAAATTCGTTGCATAAGACCTTGCCCGACGGGGATAAAATATATTATAATAAGAAAAACGGCGATTATGTCGTTGTGTCACATTCGGGCTATATTCGTACCTATTATAAAACGAGATACAGCCATTTCTTGAACCAATGAGCCGTAATGCGGCTTTATATATGGGGATGAAAGGATTTCGACAGGGTTGGCGAGCCTTGATCAGCGAGTAGCGGAGTTGCACCGCTTAAAAAGTAACAACTTAAAAATTAACTGACAATAATAAATCAGTAGCTCTTGCTGCGTAATTAGCGGCTTGCGTTCTACCGAGAAGTGCCACGGCTTCGGATAGGGCGTCGACTCAGTGGCGAACATGAACGAAAGAATGTCTCGACTTTCGTCAGGTATCAGAGAATACCGTAGCGCATAGGCTGACTGCCGCCGATGCGTGAGGGGATAACTTAAAAGACAGCCTACACTCGTAGAGCCCTTGGTAAACTGATTTTGGACGCGGTTTCGATTACCGCCATCTCCACCAAAAAGCAATCACGAAAGTGGTTGCTTTTTTTAATCAGCGGTAATCGAAACCGCATATAATCAAAATTTTTGCAACGCAAAATATTTTGGCATAAAATCACGAAACAATCGCACAGCAAAGCACCGAAGGGTGCATTGCGTAGTGCGGTTACCGCTATTTCCACTAAAAAAAGACACCGTGCAGGTGTCTTTTTCTTTTACCATAAATCCTTTTAAGGAACGGTTCCTAGGTTAATGAATTTTCACATTAACACAGAGAACCGTCCCCTTGTGTTTTCAAAGTATGCATTTTGCACAACCGATACAGCCGCCTAAAAAGAAAGTTGATATGCTTAAATTGTTGCAGCTTATAAGCAACACAATCGGCTTTGTTTCGGGTATATTGTCTATAATTTTTGGCACTAAAATTAAAAATTATAATAACACTTACTTAGCAAGATATGTTTCATTATTTAATTATGGTGGTGCAGCTTATACAGGTATTCAAAATGCGGCAGCTGATACAGGTAATAATGTAAAAGTAGTGTATCAGCTTATTCAAAACAGCGCTATGTTTCTGCTTATAACCATCGGCTTGATAGCAATTTCCGCATTTTTTAGTAAGCTTATCAAAGCAGTTATGGATTTTAAGAGCAGCGAATAAGCCTTATATCCCGTAGCTTGAGGTAATCGGGTCTTTAAAAAGCGGGATTAGCGGCGGAGCAAAGGTGAAAAGTATAAATATTGCACTCATAATTATAAACAAAATTATGGCTGCTATGTTTACTCCTTTGCCCTGCATTTTTTCACTTTTGATTAAAAGATAATCAATCAAAAATGCGATAAATACGCCAACAAAAAATGAAAGAATATTGAGCCAATCGATATTTTTGCCCACTATTCCCGTGTAGGTGTAGAAAAATGAAAGCGTGGCTGCCATTCCGACAAATACACCGATAAATTTGGCAGGCAAAAGATTTTTTGTACCCTTCATAATAACGGCTTGTATAACAGTCCATATTAAATATGGAAAGAAAATTAATTTTAAATGCTCCCAAGGGCTTTCATTAATCGGGCAGAATAATGCCACAATAACGCTTTTGTTTGTCAATTCATATACAAAATGCGCAAGCGTGCCGATAATGCTTACAAAAATGAAGCCGATAATATCATATTTTAATAATTTTTTGCTCATTTTATCACCCGATTTATTATATGTTATAAGTATATTAATTATAAATTGAAATATTTGCTCACTTCAGCTTTGAAAATGATGAAGTGAAAAACATTGAGATTGTCGGCACAGCAAGGCTTGTTCAGCGTGAATATGAAGAAAAGCTTATTATGACAATCACTTTGCGCTATTTCAGAAAAATATTTTATCCTTTACCTTTAAGAATTGCTCTTGCTTATATTAAATCTATAAAATATATATTAAAGGCATTGAAGTCGTTTGCCAAAGGACAGCTGAACGTTTCGGTTCTTGATGCTGTGGCAATTGCAGTTTCGCTTATAAGAGGTAATCGAAAGTGCATATAATCAAAATTTTTGCAACGCAAAATATTTTGGCATAAAAACACGAAACAATCGCACAGCGAAGCACACGAAGGGTGCATTGCGTAGTGCGGTTACCGCCATATCCACCAAAAAAAAGACACCGTGCAGGTGCCTTTTCATTTTACCATAAATCCTTTTACGGAATGGTTCCTAAATTAATGTAATTTCACATCAACACGGAGGAACCGTCCCTTTGTGTTTTTTATTGTTTGTTTCCCAATCTTATAAATAATATTTTGCAAAATATTTCAAGCAGAAAAACCGCTACTGTAACGCCTGCATAAAGCACAGTGCTTTGGATAAACAAATATTGTTCTATAAGCTGGCTTATAGGAAACAAAGAACATACCAAACCTTGAATATACAAATCAACCATTGAAGCCGACGCATAATAGATTGAACTAAATAAAATCAACAAAATCCCTGTTAGCACCGAAATAACTATAAATGGTACAAATTGTTTGAATTGTATTTTTTCCAATAGTGTTCCGACAAAGTAAAAATAAATCGGAAGCAATAATAATTGAAGCACTAAAATAACATATGTTGAAATATATCCGATTTGAGCATGTTCAAACGATATAATATTTACAGTATAACAAACTACATTAAATAACAAAGTATATGCAATTAATGAAAATGTTAATTTTAATTTTTCAGATAACATTCTATACACCTCCACAATCATTTAACCCGATATAATCCAAACACAGAGGAACCGTCCCTTGTGTTTCTCAATTCATCAGTTTCTTTATAAACCTTTTACTCTTATAAATCGTTTTTACAGTGCAAAAAATCAGCAGAACAAAAAAAATAATTGTAGCCATAATTAAGCCTAAATTTTTATATTTCAGCGTTAATATAAGCGTTATGATTGTAATTATAATCGGGAAAATCAAAAGAATTATAAATGATTCAATGAATTTTATATACTCGTATCTTAAATCATCATAAGTATATTTAACTGTTCCTTCAATTTTTTCATCGTTTATTTTTACAGCATATGCCTGCATTGCATTATCAGAATCAAGTATAAAAATTTCATTATCTCCATTGACTGTTAATTCAAATTCAACAGGTAATTTTATTGATTTTTCTATTGATTCAAATTCCATAACATTAAGAAGCCATAAAGGAATTGAAATTAATGTAGCAGTAATGATTCCGAAAATTTTATACAGCCAAGATATCTTTGTGCGCTTTTCTCTTATACTTAAAACTATACTGCCGTTTTTAGTAACTATGCTTACACTTTCTCCTGCGGCAATACTTAATGTATAGGCTTTGTCAACCGATACTTCTATGTCGGTTTCTGTGCTGTTGGTAATTATTGACTTTACAGAATCATAGATTAAATGTTCC
The DNA here is from genome assembly GCA_900542875.1 of uncultured Eubacterium sp. GTDB lineage: Bacteria > Bacillota > Clostridia > Oscillospirales > Acutalibacteraceae > Eubacterium_R. Next base: position 12,761 of record UQPH01000029.1, read on the forward strand.
ATTTTATTTCACAACTTTTAATATCATTATAGTTTAACATAATTATAATATATTTTAGGATTAAAAGCAAATAAAGATTTTGCAGGATAATGTCTGTATATTTGCAAATAATCATCACATAATACAACGCTCTTAAAAGAAGCCTCATATTTTAACCGCCAAAATACACCAAAACAGACTTTTATTTCAACTTCAAAGATAACGCTAAAAACCTGACATTATAAGAATTAAATACTGTTCGGATTATTTATTTTTTGCAAAGAAAAAAGAACTCAAAATTAATTTGAGTTCCTGAAAAATGGTCGAGGTGACAGGACTTGAACCTGCGGCATCCTGCTCCCAAAGCAGGCACTCTAGCCAAACTGAGTTACACCTCGATATATGTAAAACTCCCGTAGGAGTGTTACCGATATTTCTTTTACGCATTTACCAATGCTTGAAAATTATATAACAAAGTACCGAGTTTGTCAAGGACTTTTTCAACTTTTAAGATTAAATCGGGGTTATTCTTATTGTGCATATGAGGTATATGTATGAAGTCTTGAAATTTTGTTTGAGGTGATATATTATAAAAGAGACAAAATAAGTTTTGGGAGGGATTAAACTATATGCAATGGGAATTTAATTTGCCTGTTAAGTTGGTCTTTGGTTCGGGCAAAAGAAACGATTTGGCAAAATATATTGATGAAATAGGCGGCAGCAGGGGAGTCCTTGTGTGCGGAAACAGTTTTTGCAAAAACGGCGTTGCCGATGAATTTTTAAGGCTCGGCGGCGGAAAAATAGTGGAAATATTTTCTGACATTCGCCCCAATCCTACGACGGATAATGTAAACGACTGCGTAAGGCTTATGAGGGAGGTCGATGCGGATTTTGCGGTGGCTTTGGGCGGAGGTTCGCCTATGGATTGCTGCAAGGCGGCGTGTGCAATTGCAAGAGGTGACGATAACATCGAGCCGTATCACAGTTCAGATAAGCCGATTTCGGCAAAAGAGGCAATATCCATGATAGCCGTTACGACTACTTCGGGCACCGCCAGTGAGGTTACAAATATTTCGGTTTTGACGGATGTTAATAAAAACTTGAAACAGCCGATGAACGACCCTGCAATGTATCCGAAAATTGCGGTAATCGACCCCGAACTTACTCTGACGGTACCGCCGCAGGTTACGGCGTCTACGGGGCTTGATGTACTTTCACATGCGATTGAAAGTTATTGGTCAACGCTTAACCAGCCGATATGTTCGGCTTGTTCGATATATGCGGCAAGGCTTGTTTTTGAATGGCTTGAAAAAGCATATACAGAACCCGAAAATCTTACAGCCAGAGAAAAGATGGCGGAGGCTTCCATTGTTGCAGGTGTTGCTTTCAGCCATCCGAGAACAACCGGCTCGCATGCATGCTCATTTCCGCTGACTAACATTTACGGTATTCCGCACGGCGAGGCGTGTGCGTTTACGCTCGACTACTTTGTTAAATTTAACGCAAAGCACGCTGACAGCGACGGCAGGCTTGACGCTCTGGCAAAGGACTGCGGTTTTGATAGTGCTTATGAAATGGCGGATGAAATTTCTGCAATGAAAAAGCGAATGGGAATGAGGAGCAGGTTGTCGGAAATCGGCTGTACTTCCGATGAGCAAATTGCAGAATTGACAAAAAAGAGTATGTCTATGCTGATGAAACGAAACCCGATTGAGTTGAGCGAAAGCGATATAGGCGAAATGTATAATAAACTCAAATAATCTTTGTGCAAAAGCACGAATACATTTTAACAAATGATGTATTCGTGCTTAATTTTCATAAAATAAGTTGCTTTTTTGTTGAATTTGACAGTGCCAAATGGTATAATTAAGGATGGTATTAATGGCGTTATTTTACGCTTGTTACGGTACTATATATTTACGGAGGTAAATTAAAATGGCAAGAAAAAAGAAAACCATGGATGGTAACAGTGCTGCCGCACATGTAAGTTATGCATTTACTGAGGTTGCAGCCATCTATCCTATCACCCCATCTTCACCTATGGCTGAAGAAACAGACGCCATGGCTGCAAGAGGTGTTAAAAACCTTTTCGGTCAGACTGTGAAGGTCGCAGAGCTTGAATCGGAAGCAGGCGCAGCAGGTGCGGTTCACGGCTCACTTTCGGCAGGTGCATTGACTACAACATACACTGCCTCTCAGGGACTTCTTCTTATGATTCCCAATATGTATAAGATTGCAGGCGAGCTTATTCCAAGTGTTATTCATGTATCTGCTCGTTGTGTATCAACTCATGCGCTTAACATTTTCGGTGACCATTCGGATGTTATGGCTTGCCGTCAAACGGGCTATGCTATGCTTTGCTCTGCTAATGTTCAGGAGGTTATGGACCTCGGTGCGGTTGCTCACCTTGCAACTCTCAAATCAAGAGTTCCTTTCCTTCATTTCTTTGACGGTTTTCGTACTTCTCATGAGGTACAGAAGATTGAGACTTGGGATTATGAGGATCTCAGAGATATGCTCGATATGCAGGATGTCGCTGATTTCAGAGCGAGAGCGCTTAATCCAGAACACCCTGTTCTTCGTGGCTCGGCAGAAAATTCAGATATTTTCTTCCAGCACAGAGAGGCTTGTAATAAATATTATGCCGATGCAGTTTCTGCCACAGAGGCATATATGAACAAGGTAAACGAAAAAATCGGTACAAATTATCAGCTCTTTAATTATTACGGTGCAGAGGACGCAGACCGTGTAATAATCGCTATGGGCTCTGTTTGTGATACAATTAAGGAGACTGTTGATTTTCTTAATGCAAGAGGCGAAAAGGTTGGTATGGTAAGCGTACACCTTTACAGACCTTTCTCTGCAAAGCACCTTGTAAAAGTTATTCCTAAAACAGTAAAGCACATTTCGGTTATCGACAGAACTAAGGAGCCGGGCGCACTCGGTGAGCCGCTTTATCTTGATGTTGTTGCCGCTCTCAAGGGTACAGAACTTGATTCTGTTCCTGTTTACGGCGGTCGTTACGGCCTCGGTTCAAAGGATACACTTCCCGCTCATGTTATTGCAGTATTCGCTAATATGAACGCACCTGAGCCTAAAAAGACATTCGTTCTTTCTATCAATGATGACGTTACAGATCTTTCGCTTCCTATCACGGAAACTCCCGATACAACTCCAAAGGGTACAACCTCTTGTAAGTTCTGGGGTCTTGGCTCGGACGGTACAGTAGGTGCAAATAAGGACTCTATCAAGATTATCGGCGACCATACAGATATGTACGCTCAGGGATACTTCTTCTATGATAGTAAGAAGTCGGGCGGTATTACGGTATCGCACCTTCGTTTCGGTTCATCTCCGATTACATCGACATACCTTATTAATAAGGCTAATTTTGTTGCTTGTCATAATCCGTCTTATGTTACAAAGTACGATATGGTTCAGGACCTTGTTCCGGGCGGAACATTCCTGCTTAACTGCATTTGGTCTCCTGAGGAACTTGACAGCCAGTTGCCTGCTTCCATGAAAAGATATATCGCAGAGAACGATATTAAACTTTATACCATTAACGGTATTAAGATTGCCGAGGAGGTTGGACTTCCGGGCAGAGCATCGACAATTCTCCAGTCTGCATTCTTTACCATCAGCGGAATTCTTCCTGTCGAGGACGCAATCAAATATATGAAAGAAAAGGTTGTTGCCAAGTTCTCAAAGAAGGGCGACGCAGTAGTAAACGCTAACTGTAACGGTATCGACAGAGGTTCTAAGGAAGTTATTAAGATTGATGTTCCCGCTTCTTGGAAGGACGCTGTTGACGAAAAGGCTGAACTTAATATCAATACAAACAGACCGGAAATGAAGAAGTTTGTTAAGAATATTCTTGATCCCGTAGGCAGACTTCACGGTGACGATCTTCCTGTTTCGGCATTTGTTGACAGTGCAGACGGTGTATATCCTCAGGGCTCTGCCGCATTTGAGAAGAGAGGAATTGCCATCTCTGTTCCCGAGTGGGACGCAACAAAGTGCGCACAGTGTAATCTTTGTTCTATGGTTTGTCCTCATGCAGTAATCAGACCTATTGTTATGAATGCAGAAGAGGCTGCTGCCGCTCCCGAGGGAACAACAATGATTAAGCATAAGAGAACAGATTATCAGTATGCGCTTATCGTTTCTGTTCTTGACTGCACAGGTTGCGGTTCTTGTGCAAATGTTTGTCCTACAAAGTCGCTTACAATGAAGCCTATCGCTTCTCAACTTGATGTTCAAAAGTCGTTTGACGCACTTGTAAATACTCCTGCTAAACCTGAAGTTCTTACACCTAATACAATCGGTGTTCAGTTCAGAAAGCCTTATCTTGAGTTCTCGGGTGCTTGTGCAGGATGCGGCGAAACACCTTACGCTAAACTTGCCACACAACTTTACGGCGACAAGATGTATATTGCTAACGCAACAGGTTGTTCGTCAATTTGGGGCGGTTCCGCTCCGTCAACTCCTTACACTGTTGACGAAAACGGTCACGGTCCTGCATGGTCAAACTCACTCTTTGAGGATAACGCAGAGTTTGGTTACGGTATGTACCTTGCTCAAAAGCAAATAAGAGAGAGACTTGCCGCAGACGCAGAGGTTCTTTCTAAGGCAGGTATCAAAGAGGCAGATGCTTGGCTTGCTACATTTAATGATGCTGCCGTAAATGATGTTGACGCAAATGCTCTTATTAAGGCTATTGAGAATGCTTCGCTTGACGGTGAGGCTGCAAGCGCCGCAGAGGATTTCCTTAAGGACAAGGATTATGCGGCTAAGAAATATCAGTTCATCTTCGGCGGCGACGGTTGGGCATACGACATCGGCTT
>UQPH01000030.1 GCA_900542875.1 uncultured Eubacterium sp.
CGCGAGCTGGGTTCAGAACGTCGTGAGACAGTTCGGTCCCTATCTGTCGTGGGCGTAGGATATTTGAGGAGCGCTGTTCCTAGTACGAGAGGACCGGAATGGACGCACCGCTGGTGTATCGGTTGTCATGCCAATGGCACGGCCGAGCAGCTATGTGCGGAAGAGATAAACGCTGAAAGCATCTAAGCGTGAAGCCCCCTCCAAGATAAGATATCCCACTTTTTAAGTTAAGACCCCTTGTAGACTACGAGGTTGATAGGTTGCGTGTGTAAGTACAGTGATGTATGCAGCTAGGCAATACTAATAGGTCGAGGGCTTGACCTTTCAGAAGTGTCTGAAGGTGAGTTAATTACAATCCATTTACTTAATCTGTATTTAGTTTTCAGAGTACATACTCTGATTTATGAGCTATGCACCATTAGCTCAGTTGGTAGAGCACCTGACTCTTAATCAGGGTGTCCAGGGTTCGAGTCCCTGATGGTGTACCATCAGTGGCCCGTTGGTCAAGCGGTTAAGACATCGCCCTCTCACGGCGAAAACAGGAGTTCGATTCTCCTACGGGTCACCATGACCTTAGGATTTCCAACAGGTCTTTCAAACAACTGTGACCGTTGTTACAGTTCATAGTCGGTGTTGATTACGCTGAGGGTCCACCCGTTCCCATACCGAACACGGTAGTTAAGCTCACGCGTGCTGACAATAGTTGGAGGGCAACTTCCTGCAAAGATAAGTAACGCCGACATTAAGACATCTGAGTTAATCTTAGATGTCTTTTGTTTTGAAAATATAATCGGTGTTGATTACGCTGAGGGTCCACCCGTTCCCATACCGAACACGGTAGTTAAGCTCATGCGTGCCGACGATAGTCGGAGGGCAACTTCCCGCAAAAATAGGTAACGCCGATATATTTATGACATTCGAATTTTTCGGATGTCTTTTTTATTTGACATAAATATGTTGTTATGATATTATTCAGATAAAGGAGCGTGATCCCATGTTTATATACATTCTTATGGCGATAATATTTTTTGTGTTCGGTACTCTGTTTGCATTCAAAAAAGGAGGCTTTTTGATTGCCGGTTTTAGCACTGCCGAAAACCTCGATACTAAAAAGATTTATCGTATTATGACTGTTACTTGCTATATAAATTTTATTACTTCGTTTATCGGAATCTTTGTAAATAAAGGCTTTTATATGGTCGGAATTTTATTCCCTATATTAGTTCTTTCAGTAATCATTGCTATTGTAATATCCAATTGATGACTGCAAATTTTTATATTGACATTATGATACTTTTTTGATACACTCTACCTATAGAGATTATATGCTCGACGGGTGCCTTGGTACTTTGATCGGCATTGTATGTAATCTCTTTCAACAGATGTTATTGTTTCAGCTGCGCCCATTCCGCCTTTTGGCGGAACAGAGGCAACATTAGCGTCTTTAACATCTGTTTTTTATATTCATATTGACAATTAATTATAAATTTGATATATTACATATACAGTCACATTGTTGGAACACAATAGGCAGACCCTTTTTAGGGTCAAAGAAGCCTATCTGTCTTACCGACTTTGTGACTTTATTTTTTATATATCTTCTATATGATGTAAAAAATTTTCTTCTGTCGGGTTAGTTTTTAGTATTGATTCAATTTTCAAAATACTCTCTTCTTGAAATTACAAGAATTTATTGACTTAATGTTAAATTATTTATATAATATTTCTAGGGTCATAAACTTTTTCTGACAACTCAAGCCACGATGTGCTTGACTTCTTAGATGGTTTATGACCTTTACTTTTATGAAAAAGCAGTCGAAAGCGGTATGCAACTTCCGACTGCTTTTAATTTATCTGTTTTTAATCATATCAATGAAATATTTATGAACGCTCAGGTCAGCGGTAAGTTCGGGGTGGAAGGCGGTTGCCAGTATCCTATTTTGTCTAACACCCACAATTTTATCATCAATCGTTGAGAGAATCTTTACATTTTTATTCGCTTCGCTGATATACGGCGCACGGATAAAAACCATTGGTATCTCGCCGATTGAGTCAAATTTTCCTATTGTTTCAAAACTTCCGAGTTGTCTGCCGTAGGCATTTCGCTTTGCCGTACAGTCAAGCAGACCGAGCCCCTTGCATCGCTCGTCTCCCGTGTCTTTGCAAAGAAGAATTAAACCCGCACAAGTGCCGAAAACTGCCATTCCTTTATCGGCGTATTCAAGAATTTTCTCACGAATGTTAAGTTCGTCAAGCAATTTGCTCATAACCGTGCTTTCGCCGCCCGGAATGATCAGTCCGTCGGGAATTTCGCTTAAATCCTTTAACTGACGGATTTCAAAAGTTTCAACGCCGAGAGCGTTCAGCATTTTGATATGCTCCTCAAATGCTCCTTGCAGAGCAAGAACACCGATTCTCATATCGCAATTACTGTCCTCTTTCTTCCATAATTATTTTAATTTCGTTTTCGTTAATGCCGACCATTGCACCGCCCAAATCTTCACTCAGTTGAGCAAGAATTTCAGGGTCGTTGTAATTTGTAACAGCCTTAACTATTGCGGCTGCTCTTTTTTCGGGATTGCCCGATTTGAATATGCCCGAGCCTACGAAAACGCCCTCTGCACCGAGTTGCATCATAAGTGCTGCATCGGCAGGAGTTGCGACCCCGCCTGCCGCAAAGTTTACAACCGGAAGTTTTCCGTTTTCGTGAACATAGTTAATAAGTTCAACAGGTACTCTGTATTCCTTTGCTGCTTCAAAAAGTTCATCTTTGCGAAGTGACTGAACACGACGCATTTCTGCATTGATTTTTCTCATATGTCTTACAGCCTGAACCACATCACCTGTACCCGGCTCGCCCTTTGTTCTTATCATTGAAGCACCCTCTGCGATTCTTCTGAGGGCTTCTCCCAAATCTCTCGCACCGCAAACGAACGGAACATCAAATTCTGTTTTGTCGATATGATAAAGGTCATCGGCAGGTGAGAGAACTTCGCTCTCGTCAATGTAGTCGATTTCGATAGCCTGTAAAATCTGAGCCTCGGCAATATGACCGATTCTGCACTTTGCCATAACAGGAATCGAAACAGCCTCCTGAATGCCTTTAATCATTTTAGGGTCGCTCATTCTTGAAACGCCGCCTGCAGCACGAATGTCGGCAGGGATTCTTTCGAGTGCCATTACTGCACAAGCACCTGCCTGCTCTGCGATTTTTGCCTGCTCGGGAGTGGTTACGTCCATTATTACTCCGCCCTTTAACATCTGGGCGAGATTTTTATTTAATTCATATCTGTTGCTCATTTTATTACCTCTGTATAATTTTATTTGTTCGAACATCTCTATATTAACACAATCTGTACATTAAACAATATGTAAAAATAAGAAAAATTTAGGGTACAGATAATGCAAACATTGCATTTTTTATACTGTATATATGTGTTGTATTATACCTTTTTATATGGTATAATTTGCTTGGTGAAAAATATTATGGCAAAAATCGGACCGTTTTTTTATATAAACAATAAACTGATTTATAATGCGTGCGATCTTGATGAGGGCAGAGAACAAGCGGGAAAACTCGATAATTCCTACTCCCACGAAATGTTGTACGACGATAATTTTTCCTCGGGTGATTATATTGATTATCCGAGAGGCAGGGTTATTTGGGACAAAGAAAAAAACAGGATGATAATTTATATCGATCCGTGTATTGACAAAAAGAGCGTGCTTGATGAAATTGCAGAGGCGTTTGAAATCGGAGAGTATGTGACCGCTTCGGATTTTCATTATCATTGCAAAAATTGCAGTGACGCTTTGTTTGACGATATGGATTGGTAAAATACGGAGAAAAGCAATGAAAGCAATCAACGAAGAACTTGAAAGAATTATAAAACTTAACGGCATAACGAAAAGAGAAAATATTTTGTATGGCAGCAATGAGGCAAAGGTGACCGGAGTTTCGCCGACAGCTCGTGGAGTTAAGGCAAATTTTGACGATTTGCAGTATTTCTTCTTTTACTTTGACGAGAGAGGGATAACTCTTTTTCCGCTTTATAAGGATGAGTACGGTCTTTTGCCGTGGGAGAATATTACGGAGTTTAAGTTCAAAAATCTTTTGTTCGGCAGTAAGATGATAATCAAAACCGTAAACAATGTATATAAATTTGAGATAAATACGAGCGTTATCGGCTGTCCGTGGGCTAAAGAAAACGCAAAGCACTTAAAGGAAATAAATTATTTTTACAGCAAATAACAGAGGAGAAGAAAATGAAAAAGAATATATTTTTGGAGATTTTGAAAATACTCGGCGCAATTATAGCAGGAGGATTTCTTTGGCTGATTATTTTTTCATTTGCCCTGCCCGCCGCAGAGGACGGCTCTGCAAGCGAACCGTTCCCGGGTGCAATTATTGTTTTGGGCGTAGTGACGGCGGTCATTGTTCTGCTGATTATAAACTACAATACCATGCAAAAGGCTCGCCAGAGAACGCTCTCATCATTCAGTAATATCAAGGTGTTTGATGAGCGGACCGACCGCTTGCTTACCAAGGCTAACAAAGTGGCAGACAAGTATATGTCCCACGAGGAAAGCGTGCAGGTGGGTGTAGCAGAGAAGCGGACTCGCCATAGCAGAGTTATTCGCAATGCAGAGCAGTTTCAGGTTGAACTCGAGCATTATCCCGAACTCAAGGCGAACGAGAGCATTATGAATTTGCTTGAGCAGATAAGAGAATCGGAAAACGCTTTTGCTCAGTCCAAACTTCAATACAATGCAGATGTCGAAAATTACAACACAATGATTCATACATTTCCGAATAATCTGTTCAGCAAGATATGCAGATTCAAGGACGCTGAGTTTTACGACGAGAGCAAGGAAAACGAAATCAGCGACGATGAACTCGGAATATAAAATATTGATGATATATTTACCTTAATCTTAATTTAGGGCATAAAAATAAAAAGCAGTGCTTCTCTTTTGAGTTGCACTGCTTTATAAATTTAACGATAATTACTTAATAATTGTGCCCATTGTGTTAGGCTTCATACCTGCTGCGTTAGCCTCATCGGTATCAATGTGCATAGCAAGCGCATAACTGTCGCTTACTCTTACAACAACATCGCCGAATGTAAGATTTCTGCCGTTAGCCGACGGAATCTCAACAGATACGATTTGACCGTTTGTAAGGCCGAATTCTTCTGCGTCCTTAGTGGTTGCGTGGATATGACGCTTTGCAGCGATAACACCGCATGGAATTTCAATCTCGCCGCAAGGACCTACAAGTTTGCAAGTGCCCGAGCCTTCAATGTCGCCCGATTCTCTTACCGGAGCAACAACGCCGATTGAACGAGCGTCGGTGAGAGAAAGTTCAACCTGTGTTGCTTTTCTGCACGGACCGAGAATTGATACAGCAGGGAACTCACCCTTTGTGCCGACAACTCTTACTCTCTCCTCGCAAGCGAACTGACCCGGTTGAGAAAGTTCCTTTTTAACGGTAAGTTGATAATCCTTGCCGAAAAGGGTCTCTAAATCTTCTTTTGATACATGAACATGTCTTGCCGAAATTTCGACAACTACCTGATTTGCCATAAAAGTAATCTCCTTTTTATTCAAATTACGAATATATATTAAACCATTTTATCTTGTTTTTCAACCATAAATTTGCTAATATATAAATAAATAATTTTAGGGGATTACCTTATGTTCTTAGATGAATTGAAAAGAGAATGCGACTCTTGCCGCAGATGCGAACTCTGCGAGAGCAGGAATAACATAGTTTTCGGCGTGGGCAACGAGAATGCCGACATAATGCTTATCGGCGAAGCACCCGGAGAAAACGAGGATATGCAGGGTCAGCCGTTTGTCGGTCGTTCGGGAAAGCTGCTTGACGAAATGATAGGCGAATACGGTCTTTCAAGAGATAAAAACATCTACATTGCAAATATGCTAAAATGCCGTCCGCCGAAGAATCGTGACCCTAAACCGTCAGAACAGAATTTATGTATCGAATGGCTTGACAGGCAGATAGAAATTATCGACCCGAAAATAATTGTTTGCGTAGGAAGAATTGCGGCGCAGAAACTTATCGGCAAGGAATTTAAGGTGACTAAGCAGCACGGCGAATTTATCGAAATCGGCGGCAGACTTTATACCGGCACATATCACCCTGCGGCTATTTTGCGTAATATAAACAATAAGCCGTTTGCCCTTGACGATTGGAAAAAAATCAGAGAAACGGCTGAAAGAAACGGACTTGATTTATAATGCTGAAAAAATGGGATAACAAAACAAAAAAGAGATATTTAATCGGTGCGTTGCTTCTTTTTTCGGCGCTGTTTATTGTGTCGCTTGCCCTCGTTTTCGGCTTTTCGCATCTTGGAACGGGCAATTATACAGTGCCCCAAAAGTTCGGAATTGCGGCACTTTGTGCTCTTTTGCCCACAGGGTCGTACACGGGATTTTGCCTTATGTTTATAGGCAAGGGCGAACTCAGCACAAAGCAGTGCGTGCTTGCCGTCGTTTTTTGTTTGCCTCTTGTTTTGTATGCCTGCGTGTACGGAACTGTTATGCTGATACCGACTGTTCTTTGTGCGTTTAGTAAAAATAAGTCTTGACAAATTAATATTATAATATATAATATAGATAATCGAATGTAAACAAAGTGAGGTGAGCCCAAGGGTTCGCTTCTTTTTATTGTAAGACGTTTTTATGTAATGTCTTTTGTTGGAGATGAAATTTTGGCAAAGTTGAATACTGTGCAGAGGGTTGAAGAAATTATCGCTCCCATAGCAAAGAATATGGGCTTCGATTTGTGGAATGTTCAATTCTCTAAGGAGGGTACGGACTGGTACCTTAGAATTTTTATCGATAAAGACGGCGGAGTGGATATTAACGATTGCGTTGATTTTACTCACGCTGTTACAAAGCCGCTCGACGAGGCAGACCCCATAAGTCAAAGTTATATGCTGGAGGTCAGTTCACCCGGTGTTGAGCGAGAACTTGTAAAAGATGAGCATTTTGAAAAATATATAGGTTCGCCCGTTATGATGAGAACCATCAGAGCAATCGACGGCGTGCGTGATTTTAACGGAAAACTTGTCGGATACGAGAACAAGGAAATCACAGTTGAACTTAAAGACGGCGAAAATATCACCGTTAATAAGAAAGATACTTCTTATGTTAAGCTCGACGATTTTGATATAAATGATTTTAATCAGGAAATCTAAATTAATTACCGAAAGGATGATAGGAAGAAATGAATAAGGAATTTTTTGAAGCAGTAAAAATGCTTACGGCAGAAAAAGGCATTTCCGAGGAATACCTTTATGATAAGATTGCGGCTGCAATCGTTGTTGCGGCTAAGCATGATTATAACGGCAAGGACATAGTTCATTGCGACATTGATCCCGAGAAAATGACTATCAAGGTCTATGTTACAAAGAATGTTGTAGAGGAAATTGAGGACCCCGATACAGACCTTACTCTCGAGCAGGCACAGCTTATTCGCAAGAGTGCAAAGGTCGGCAAGACCATCAACATTCCTCTTAAAACAAAGGAGTTCGGCAGAATCGTTGCTCAGACTGCAAAGCATGTTATCCGTCAGGGTATTCGTGAGGCAGAAAGAGGAAAAATGCTTGAGGAATTCCAGAGCAAGAATCAGGAACTTATTACCGCAAAGGTTAATAAGGTTGACCCTGTTACAGGAAACGCAGTGCTCGAGATAGGTAAGAGTGAGGCTATTCTTCCTAAGGCAGAGCAGGTTCCGGGCGAGACTCTTGTTGAGGGACAGATGATTAAGATTTTTGTTGTTGATGTTAAGGATGTCGGCAAGGGACCTAAGGTTATGATAAGCCGTACGCACCCGGGTCTTGTAAGACGCCTGTTTGAAACGGAAGTTCCCGAAATTTTTGACGGAACTATCGAGATTATGAGCGTTTCCCGTGAGGCAGGCTCCCGCACAAAGATTGCCGTTATGTCAAAGGATGAGGACGTAGACGCAGTAGGCTCATGTATCGGACCGAGAGGACAGAGAGTATCGAATGTTGTTGACGCTCTCGGCGGTGAAAAGATTGATATTGTTAAGTACAGTACAGACCCGGCGGAATTTGTTTCTGCGGCTCTTGCTCCTGCCGATGTTCTCTCTGTTGAAATTCTTGACGAGGACGCTAAGTCATGCCGAGCAACCGTACCCGACGACCAACTCTCACTCGCTATCGGAAACAAAGGACAGAATGTTCGTCTCGCTGCTAAGCTTACATCTTGGAAGATAGATATTAAGCCTGAATCGGGATTCTATGAGGGTGAGTAATATGAAAGCAAAAAAAGTACCTATGAGAATGTGCACCGGCTGCGGTGAAATGTTTGATAAGCGTACTCTCGTAAGAGTGGTTAAAAGCCCTGACGGCGAGGTAAGTTTAGACTTGACCGGAAAGAAATCCGGCAGAGGTGCTTATGTATGCAAAAATGCCGAATGCCTCAAGAAAGCAAGAAAGAAAAGAGCTTTTGAAAGAGCTTTTTCCATGCAGATTGAGGATGAGGTTTATGATAAAATGGAAGAAGAAATAGCAAATGCCTAAGAAGTATTTATCTATGCTGGGGCTTGCAAGGCGAGCAGGTAAGCTGTCGATGGGCCACGATATGGCAATGAATGCACTCAGAAATCACAGTGCAAAGCTTATAATTTTTGCAGGCGATATATCCGAAAGACTCATTGAGGAATTTGAGTATGCGTCGGAGAAGTATTATCCCTCTCTTCAATGTGTGAAAATTGAGGAGACGATAGATGAACTTCATCACGCTTTGGGTTACAGGGCAGGAGTTATAACTGTTGACGACAGCAATTTTTCCGGCAGAATTAAAGAATTAATTATTCAGGAGGAAAACGCTTATGGTAATAAAGATTAAGGTTTCCGAAATCGCAAAGGATTTAGGAAAGTCAAATAAAGACATTATCGAAATTCTCGACGCATACTGCGACGGACCCGCAAAAAAGGCAGGCACGGCGCTTAGTGACGAGGAACTTAATGTAATTTTCGATAAGATTACACAGGACAGCAGTGTGAGCAATTTTGATTCATACTATGCAAAGAAGAAGGCAAAGCCCGTATCCGAAAAGAAGCCCGCAAAGAAATCGGCTCCTAAGGATAAGAAAGACGATGCAAAGGCAAAGAAACATCAGAGCCAGGCTGCCATTCTTCAAATGGCGGAGCAAGCTGCAAAGAGAGCCGAAGAAAAGGCTAAGAAAAAAGCCGAGCAGGTACCGCAGGCAAGAACAAAGGGCGAGGCTCGTCATATTGACACGAGAGTTAATAATGTCGATCTCGAGAAGTATAACCAGAAGTACGAGGATATTTCGCCTGCAAACACCGTAGGTGATTACCAAAAGAAACAAAAGCTTAACCAAAAGTCTAAGCAGTACAGAAAGAAGAGACCGCAGGGTATGCATGCCCGCTCAAAGAAAGAGACAGAGGCACAGCGTCTTGCTCGTATTGCGGAGCAGAGAAAGAACCAGAAGATTAAAATTACCATTCCCGAGGAAATTACCGTCGGTGAACTTGCTTCTCTTCTTCGTATGTCCGCAAACGAGGTAATTAAGGCTCTTATGAAACTCGGTATGATGGTAACCGTTAACGAGGTTATCGACTACGACACTGCAGAAATCGTTGCAACCGAGCTTGGCGCAAAGGTAGAAAAGGAAGTTGTCGTTTCTATCGAGGAGCAGATTATCGAGGCAGAGAACGAAAATGACGAAAACGCAGTAACCCGTCCTCCCGTTGTTTGTGTTATGGGTCACGTTGACCACGGTAAAACTTCAATTCTTGACGCTATTCGTAATACTTCCGTTACCTCGACCGAGGCAGGCGGAATTACTCAGGCTATCGGTGCATATCAGGTTACCACTCCGGACAATCAGACTATCACATTCCTTGATACTCCGGGACACGCAGCATTTACCGCTATGCGTGCAAGAGGTGCAATGAGTACGGATATCGCCGTTCTTGTTGTGGCTGCGGATGACGGTATTATGCCGCAGACCGTTGAGGCTATTAACCACGCAAAAGCAGCAGGCGTTGAAATCATCGTTGCTATCAATAAGATGGATAAAGAGGGCGCAAATCCCGACAGGGTTATGCAGCAACTTACAGAGCACGAACTTGTTCCCGAGGAATGGGGCGGCGATGTTATCTGTGTTCCTGTTTCGGCAAAGACCAAGATGGGTATAGATAAGCTGCTTGAAACCATTAATCTTGTTGCCGAGATGTGCGAACTCAAGGCAAATCCCGACAGAAGCGCAAAGGGCGTTGTTATTGAGGCTAAACTCGATAAGGGCAGAGGTCCTATTGCTACTCTTCTCGTTCAAAACGGTACGCTTCGTTCGGGCGATGTTATTGTAGCAGGCACTGCCGTAGGTAAGGTTAGGGCTATGACCGATTATAAGGGCAAGAAGATTAATTCGGCAGGTCCGTCGGTTCCTGTTGAGATTATGGGTCTTGATCAGGCACCTATGAGCGGTGATTTGTTCAATGCCGTATCGGACGAAAAACTTGCACGTCAGCTTGTTGAGCAGAGAAGAGAAGAGGCTAAGGAGGAAGAATTTAAGGCATTCCAGAAAGTTACTCTCGATACTCTCTTTGATACTCTTCAGGACGGCGAGATGAAGGAACTTAACATTATCGTTAAGGCTGATGTTCAGGGCTCCGTTGAGGCTGTTAAGCAGTCACTTCTTAAGATTGAAAACGACGAGGTTCGTGTTAAGATTATCCACGGCGGTGTAGGTATAATTAACGAGAGCGATGTAATGCTTGCAAATGCGTCAAACGCTATTATCGTAGGCTTTGCTATCGGCGTTGACCCGGTTGCTCAGGAAACAGCTTCCCGTGACGGAATTGAGATTAAAACCTATGACATTATTTATGACGCCATTGAGGATATTGAAAACGCTATGCGTGGTATGAGAGCACCTAAGTACAGAGATGTACCTACCGGCTCGGCAGAGGTTCGTGAGGTTTACAAAATCTCGTCGGCAGGTACTATTGCAGGATGTGTTGTTACATCTGGTAATATCAAGCGTGGCGGTAAAGTTAAGGTTATGCGAAACAATAAGGAAATTGCCGATGTTGAAATCGCAAACCTTAAGAGATTTAAGGATGAGGTTAAAGAGGTATCCTCGGGATACGAATGCGGCATAAGCCTTACAGGCTTTGACGATATTCAGACCGGCGATGTCTTTGAGGCTTATATTGTTGAGGAATACAGAGATTAATCTATGGCAGGATACAGAATAGACAGAATTACAGAGGATATAAAAAGAGAACTTATCGCCGTTCTCAGAGATGTAAAAGACCCGAGGGTCGGCGGTAAGATGCTCAGTATTGTAAAGGTAGATGTCAGCAGCGATTTAAGTTACTGTAAGGTTTATGTCAGTGCACTTGAGGGCACCGACGCCGCAAAGGAGGCTGTTAAGGGCTTAAAGGCGGCGCAGGGCTTCATAAGGGGCAGACTTTCATCTGCGCTGCACCTTCGTAAAACTCCGGAACTTAAATTTGTTGCGGACGATTCTATCGAAAAAGGTATGGAACTGTTTGATAAGTTAAAGGGTATAGAAATTAACGATGAAAATTAATGTTGAAAAGTGTGCCGGACTGCTTAAAGACAGAGATAACATTCTTATTTTGTGCCATGCACATCCGGACGGAGATACACTCGGCTGCGGCTATGCTCTGCTCAGAGCTTTGCAAAAGCAGGGAAAAACCGTAAGACTCGAATGTGCGGACGAAATACCGAAAAAGTACAGTTATTTGTACGATGATATTACCGTCTCCGATTTTAATGAGGAGTATGTTATCGCCGTAGACGTCGCAACGGAAAATTTGCTCGGCTCACTTGAGGAGAAATATGCAGGCAGGGTGGACCTGTGCATAGACCACCACGGAACAAATACCGATTACGCAAAATATCTGCTTCTTAATGCCGATGCGGTGGCAGCCTGTGAGGTTGTGCTTAAAGTCATTAAGGCTATGGGAGTTGAGATTGATAAGAAAATGGCTGACTGCCTTTATACGGGAATTACCACGGATTCAGGCTGTTTCAGATATTCGAGCGTTACCTCGAACACTCACAGAAGTGCGGCGGAACTTATCGACCTCGGTGCGGATAACGGATATATCAACCGTCTTATGTTTGAAACAAAGACTAAGAAATTTGCAGCTTTGGAGCGTCTCGCAACTCAGGGAATGGAGTTTTTCCTGAACGAGCGTGTTTGCGTTATTACCGTTACAAATGAGATGTACGAGCAAACGGGAACAGATGAGCAGGACACGGAGGCTCTTCCTCCGCTTACCAGGCAGATTGAGGGCGTAGAGATAGGTCTTACCATTCGTGAAAAAAATGACAAGACCTGCAAGTGCTCAATCAGAACCTTTGAGAGCGTAAATGCGGCTGAACTTGCCGGAGCATTCGGCGGCGGCGGACATAAGCAGGCGGCGGCTTGTCGCTTTGACTGCGATGTTCAAACGGCAAAGAAGATGCTTGTTGAAAAATCCAAGGAATTGCTGAAATAATATGACAGGCATTATTTGTATTAATAAGAAAAAGGACATAACCTCGTTCGGCGTTGTGGCTAAGGTACGTGGCGTTACCCGAGAGAAAAAGGCGGGACATACCGGCACTCTTGACCCGATGGCGACAGGGGTTCTGCCTGTTATGCTCGGCGGAGCGACTCGCTTTTTGAATTTTATTCCCGACAGCGATAAGCGTTATACTGCCTCTTTTCGCCTAGGCCAAACCACCGATACGCTCGATATTACGGGCGAGGTGCTTTCCGAGTGTGAAGTGAATTGCACCGTTGACGAGGTGGTAAACGCCTTGTCGCATTTTCGTGGTGTTATTGAGCAAGTTCCTCCTATGTATAGTGCAAAGAGCATTGACGGTGTGAGACTTTACGAACTTGCAAGACAGGGTAAAACCGTTGAGCGTAAGCCGTGCACGGTTGAGATAAAAAGCCTTCAACTTTTGTCATATAATGAAAAAACGAACGAGTATACAGTTGATGTGCTTTGCAGTAAAGGCACTTATATTCGCTCGCTGATTGATGATATTGGCAGAGAACTCGGTGTAGGTGCCGTTATGACGGCACTCGAGCGTACTCAGGCTATGGGCTTTACGCTTGATGATTGCGTTACGTTTGACGAATTGCAAAAAATGAGAGATTCAGGCGGTGATTTTTCATCCGCTCTTTTAGAGATTGAAAAGGTGTTTTCGTGCTATAAAAGGGTGAATGTTACAGCCGCTCAGGCAAAGCGATTTTTTAACGGCGGCGCACTTGATATTAACAGAATCAGAATTAAAACAGAGCCGAATGAGATATGCTCTGTTTATGACGATAAAGATGAATTTCTCGGTTTGGGTCAAAATTCAAACGGAGAACTGAAAGTGCTCAGAGTGCTTTCAAAAAGAGACTGACTATTATGAACGATATAAAAGACAATGAAAGAATCGCTGTTGCTCTCGGTGATTTTGACGGTATGCATTTGGCACACAAAACCGTTATTACAGGTGCAAGCAAGGTAATTATTTATTGTGTTAATAACCGTTTTTCACTGCTTCAAAAAAGTATATTTGAAAAGAGATATCCAAACGTCGTGTTCGCTTCGTTTGACGAGATAAAAAATTGCAGCGGCGAGGAATTTATAAATAATATTCTGCTTGGGCGTTTTCATGCAGGTATTGTTTTGTGCGGTTTTAATTTCAAATTCGGCAAAAACGCTTCGTGGAGCGCACTCGATATGAGAAATTACCTTGAAAAAAAAGATGTTTGGGTTCGTATTCTCGACCATCAGGATTACAAGGGGCTTCCCATCAGTTCGACTCGTATCAGGGAATGCGTTAAATCGGGTGAGATAGAGGAGGCAAACACAATGCTCGGTTATAATTTCACTTTTGAGAGTGAGGTTATGTCGGGTGATAAAAGAGGCAGAACAATAGGCTATCCCACAATAAATCAGCATTTGCCCGAGGGACTTACAGTGCCGAAGTACGGAGTGTACGAGTCTCGTGCATTTGTAGGTGAGAGAGAGTATAAGGCGTTTACAAATATAGGAATTCGTCCGAGTTGGAGAGTGGACAAGACCCTGTGCGAAACGCATATTTTTGGCTTTGACGGCGACCTATACGGTAAGACGGTCAGAATAGAACTCGTAAGATATATGCGGCAGGAAAAGGTTTTCGCTTCTGTGGAGGAATTAAAGGAACAGCTTAATTATGATAAAAGCAGTATTGTTTGATTTTGACGAGACGCTTCAGGACAGGACAAAAGCGTTTGAGGGCTATATGGACGCTTTTCTGAAAAAGTATCTGTCCGACCTCGACGAAGAAACAAAGAAAAAATATAAAGTAGATATGGTAATTACGGGCAAGGGCGGATATGTAAACCGTGTCGAATGGTATTCGTCACTTATAAAAAAGTGGAATTGGAAGAATGCTCCGTCGCCCGAGGAACTTGCAAATCATTACGACACCACTTTCGGCGACCATAATGTTATATTTGATAATTCGCCCAAACTTTTAGCCGAACTGAAAAGGCGAGGCTATATTGTCGGTGTGATTACCAACGGTCCGTCTGTTTTGCAAAATCATAAGATGGATATGAGCGGACTGAGAAAGTATTGCGATTTGGTGCTCGTGAGCGGTGATGTCGGAGTGCATAAACCCGACCCCCGTATTTTTGAAATTGCAGCCGAAAAACTCGGACTAAAGACCGAGGAGTGCGTTTATGTCGGAGACCATCCGATTAACGATATTCAAGGCGCACTCGATTCGGGTATGAGCGCAATAAGAATGAATTGGGGCTGGTTTAAGGATAAGGAACTCAGAGCCGACGTCCCTGTTATAGTTGATATAATTGATGTTTTAAGGTATGTGTAGGCAAGATATGGACAGATTTTCAAAGATGCACCCCGTGCTTGAATTTACATTTTTCATATGTGTTTTTTTGCTCAGCGTGTCACTGTCCAATCCTGTTTTTGTTTTGCCTGCGCTTGTTTTCGGAGTTATATATGAATTTATACTTAGGGGCAGAGAGGCTCTCTCCTGTCTTAAACTGACGCTGGCAATAATATTTGTTGTCAGCCTTTTTAATTTTATTTTTGCACATTACGGCGTAACCTTGCTGTTTCAAATAAAGGACACAAGATTTACATTTGAAGCGCTGTTTTACGGAATTTATCAGGGCACTATGCTATCCGCCACGCTGATATGGTTCGGCATTTTTTCAAGAAATATTGACAGCGAAAAGGTGATATACGTCTTTCGCTTTGCCCCTAAATGTGCGCTGATTTTCTCTATGGTTTTGGGCTTTATTCCGAGATTTAACGCTAAACTTGAGGACATAAGAAACGCACGCCTCGGATTAAACGGCGGCAGGAGGGCGAGCAGTAAAAAGGAACGGTTCAAGAACGGCATAAATGACCTTTCCGCTCTTATTACCTATTCGCTCGAGAGCAGTATAATCACATCGGATTCCATGCAGGCGAGGGGGTATAATCCGCACGCAGTGAGATATTCGAGATATAAAATGACGGCGAGCGATATTATATTGACGGCGTTTACTTTGTTCGTTTTTATTTATGTTATGTATGCTAAAATAAGCGGAAGAATAACCTTTGTTATGAATCCCGAGATTTATCTGAAAACCTTTGACATATCGGCGATGGTGCTGTGTTGCGCACTCTTTTTTCTGCCGACAGCAGTTGATTTATTTGAGGAGATAAAATGGAAAATATCTGCTTTGAAAAAGTGAATTTCACCTACGCTCTCGGCGACAGACCTGCATTGAATGACGTTTCGTTTTCCGTAAAAGAGGGCGAGATGTGCCTTGTTATAGGAAAATCAGCGGCAGGCAAATCGACTCTGCTCAGGCTTATAAAAAAAGAGATTGCCCCTGCGGGTAAACTCGGCGGTAAAATCACCGTGCCCGACGGTATAGGATTTGTGTCCCAAAATGTGGGGGAGTCCATAGTTTGCGACAGAGTAAGAAGCGAACTTTCCTTCGGCTTGACAAATTTGGGACTGCCCAAGGAATATATCGAACTAAAGGTAAACGAGACGGCAGGCTATTTTAATATTTCGTCAAAACTCGACAGCGAGATTTCGTCGCTTTCGGGCGGTGAAAAGCAGATACTTAATCTTGCTTCGGTTATGATTACAAAGCCGCAGGTACTCGTTTTGGATGAACCTACCTGCCAACTTGACCCCGTGTGGGCAGAGCGTTTTATTAATGTTATAAAAAAACTTCACCGTGATTTCGGCACAACAGTAATTATAGCGGAGCATCTGCTTGGCGAACTGTATGACTGCGCCGACAGTGTCATGCTTGTTGAAAACGGAACGGTTGAGGCTAAGACCTCACCCGAAAAAATGATAGAATATCTGAAAAAAAGCTGCAATCCTCTGCTTGAATCCGTTCCGCTTTCTTTCAGACTTTTTGACGCAATGGGCGATATATCTCTCTGCCGAAAAAAACTGACTCAAAAAAATCTGCCACCGCTTAGGGATAAGAATGAAAAATGCAAGGCGGCAATAAAGGCAAAATCACTCATCTTTTCTTATAAGAAAAATACGCAGGTTATAAGAAATCTCTCTTTTATAGCATATGAAAACAAAATAAATGTAATTTTAGGAGCAAATTCGTCGGGCAAGTCCACCCTTTTGAAATTAATGTCGGGTGTGCTTAAACAGCAGTACGGCAAAATAAAAAAAGACAAAGCCGTGTCAATGCTCTGCCAAAATCCGAGGGATTTGTTTACAAAGGAAAAATGTTCTGATGAGGTTCAATTCGGCGAACTTACCGCCTTTCTCGAAATAGATGAAATAAAAGACAGCCACCCTTATGATATTTCGGAAGGTCAGGCACAAAGACTGGCACTTGCCAAGGTGCTTCAAACCGGAGCGGATATTATTCTTCTTGACGAGCCTACCAAGGCACTAGATTCTGCCTTTAAGCAAAAACTTGCAAGTAAACTCGAGTCGCTTTGCGATATGGGCAAAACGATAGTAATCACAACTCACGATGTCAATTTTGCCGCAGAATACGGAGATTACATTTCCTTTCTTTCAAACGGTGAGATTATTACAACTCAGCCTAAGCGTGCGTTCTTTTCTTCGCTCGATTTCTTTACATCGTCAGCTTTTAAGATTACGCACGGAATACTTGATGGCTATGTCTGCGAGAAAGATTTGGAGGGCGTGGAATGAAAAAGAACAGAACAGCCCTGTCCATGGTGTGCGCTGTTTTTGCGCTGATGCTTTTGGTGATTAAAGAACTGTTTTTCAGTGACAGCGTAAACTTTTATGTCACGAGCATTGCAATACTTTTGCTGTCGCTGTTGCCGTTTTTCATTTCCTTTGAGCATAAAAAAATAAGTGCAAGAGAGATAACACTTACGGCTACGTTGATTGCTCTTGCGGTAGTCGGCAGAGCGGCGTTTTATCTGATTCCGCAGGTTAAGCCGATAGCGGCGGCAGTTATCGTTTCCTCCGTGTGCCTC
>UQPH01000031.1 GCA_900542875.1 uncultured Eubacterium sp.
GGGAGAGGAGGAGCAGCATAATGAGTGCGGGGTGACTTTATATAAAAGGACAAAAAGAAAGCCGCCACAAGCGATATGAAGCTTGCGACGACGATGTGGCGGAGACGGAGGGATTCGAACCCTCGTGCCCGTGAAGGCAAACGCATTTCGAGTGCGCCCCGTTATGACCACTTCGATACGTCTCCTTATATGCTAAACCTGCTTTTGAAAATGCGTAAAGCAGGGTTTAGATTTTTAGTTTATCGTACTTTTTCTGTTTTTTATCTTTGAAAGTTCTCTATGTAGCTGTCGATACAATTTTGAATGATTTCGATAGCTACTGCCTTAGGCTTAACCTCTGTTACACTTGTGCTCTTATCGTGCTCAAGAGATTTATATACCTCGAAGAAATGCTTTATTTCGTCAAATCTGTGGCTCGGGAGCTGGTCGATGTCGGTATAGCAATTATAGTTCGGGTCGTTTACTGGAACTGCTATAATCTTCTCGTCTTTTGCTCCGCTGTCTTCCATAATGAGAACGCCTATCGGTCTGCATTCAACGATGGTCATCGGTCTGATTTGCTCGCTGCAAAGCACAAGAACATCAAGCGGGTCATTGTCGCTTGCATATGTTCTGGGGATAAATCCGTAGTTTGCAGGATAATGAGTAGACGTAAAGAGAACACGGTCGAGTTTAAGCATACCCGTTTCTTTGTCAAGTTCATACTTGTTCTTGCCGCCTTTTGAAATTTCAATAACGGCGTAGAACTGCTCGCTCTTTATTCTCTTTGGTGATATGTCGTGCCATATGTTCATAATACTCACCCGAAATAATTTGTCGTGGGTATATATTAGCACTATAAATAGTATTTGTCAATTAAAAAAAATTGTGCTATTATAATTATTATGAAATTAAACAAATTATAGGAGAATTATATGGTTGCGATTATTGATTACGGCGCAGGTAATTTGCAAAGCGTAAAAAAGGCGCTTGATTTTATCGGCGCAGAAAATGTAATTACAGGCGATAAGAATGAGATAGATGCGGCGTCTCATATTATTTTGCCGGGAGTCGGCTCGTTTGAGGATGCAATGAATTGTATCAGAGAGCACGATTTGGAGAATACTATAAAAAAAGCCGCTGACGGCTCAAAACATTTTTTGGGAATTTGCCTCGGACTTCAACTTCTTTTTTCCTCCAGCGAAGAATCTCCGGGTGTAAAGGGTCTGGGCATTTTCGACGGAGAAATAGTTACTATTCCGAGAGATAACGGACTTAAAGTTCCGCATATCGGCTGGAACAGCGTTGAACTTAAACAAAAAGACGGCATATTCGACGGTATTAAGGATAACAGTTATTTTTATTTTGTGCATAGTTATTATCTTAAAAATGCTCCCGACGATATTGTCGCCGGCGTTACCGAATACGGAGTACCCATTCAGTGCGCCGTTCAAAGGGGCAGGGTATGCGCTACTCAGTTTCACCCCGAAAAAAGCGGAGATGCGGGTCTTGCACTTCTTCGTAATTTCGTACAAATGGAGGTGTAGGCAGTGTACGCAAAGAGAATTATACCGTGCCTTGATGTAAAAAACGGCAGAGTGGTTAAGGGCGTTTCATTTGTTGATTTAAGGGATGCGGGCGATCCCGTAGAATGTGCCGCCGCATATGATAAACAGGGAGCGGATGAACTTGTGCTTCTTGACATAACCGCTACCCACGAGGGCAGAAGCACAATGATAGATATAGTATCAAAAGTTGCAAATACGGTTTTCATTCCGTTTACCGTAGGCGGAGGAATAAAGAGCGTAGACGATTTTAAGGAACTGCTCAGGGCAGGAGCCGATAAAATATCGGTCAATTCTGCTGCTGTACGCAACCCCGACTTAATTAACGAGGCGGCATATAAATTCGGCTCACAGTGCGTTGTTGTGGCAATCGACGCAAAGAAAAATGAAAATTCGTGGGAAGTATATCTTAACGGCGGCAGAATACCTACGGGTATCGATGCCGTAGAATGGGCAAAGGAAGCAGAAAGAAGAGGAGCAGGCGAAATCCTTTTGACCTCGATGGATAAGGACGGTCAAAAATCCGGATACGATATCGAACTTACCCGAGCAGTCAGCGAGAGCGTCGGCATTCCTGTTATCGCATCGGGCGGAGCAGGTAAGGCGGAGCACTTTCTTGATGCATTTACTCAGGGCAAAGCCGATGCGGTTCTTGCCGCAAGCCTGTTTCATTTTAACGAACTGCCTATTCCTGAACTAAAAGAATATTTGGCAAAAAATAATATTAGCGTAAGAAGATGATAAAATGAGTTCAAACTCGAATGAGACGGCTGACGCACAATATAATAAAATGATTAACACTCCGGTCAGAAATCTGATTTTCACTCTTTCGGTGCCGACAGTTATAAGTATGCTTATAACTATGATATATAATATGGCTGACACTTATTTTGTATCTAAAATCAGCGTTTCCGCCTCCGGTGCTACGGGAATCGTTTTCGGATTGATGGCTATATTTCAGGCGTTCGGCTTTATGTTCGGGCAAGGCTCAGGTTCAAATATTGCAAGGCGGCTCGGTGCAAAGGACTTGGACGGTGCAAATCAGTTTTGTTCGACAGCCTTTGTGGTTTCTCTTTTGACGAGCGTTGTTATTTCGGTAATTTGTATTTCCTTTTTGGATAGGCTTATGCGCCTTTTGGGCAGTACCGACACTATTTTGCCTTATGCAAAGGCGTATGGAATATATATAATTATTGCAGGACCTGCTATGACCGTAGGCTGTGTGCTTAATAATATTTTGCGATATGAGGGACTTGCAAAACTTGCCATGATAGGCTTGACCTCGGGAGGAATATTGAATATACTTCTTGACCCGCTGTTTATCTTTACCTTTAAAATGGGTATATCCGGAGCAGGACTTGCAACCGCACTGAGTCAGTATATAAGCGTCATTATTCTTTTTATGATGTTTGTGCTAAAAAAGAGTCAGTGCTGTATAAAATTTAAGTACGCAAGAATGCAATTCAGATTTGTATGGGAGATTGTTGCTACCGGCTTTCCCAGCTTTATCCGTAACGGACTGAGCAGCATTTCCACAATGGTGCTTAATGTTATGTCCTCTCCTTACGGCGATGAATGTATTGCCGCAATGAGCGTTGCAAACAGATGCGGTATGCTGATATTCAGCGTGTGCGTAGGTATCGGTCAGGGCTTTCAGCCTGTGTGTGCCTACAATTACGGAGCAAAGAAATTTAAGCGTGTAAATAAGAGCATTAATTTCCTTTGGTTGTACGGAACGCTTGTCGTTTTGGTGTTTGCAGGTGCTATGTTTTTTCTTGCACCGAGCGTTATTTCAATGTTCAGAGATGAAAAAGAAGTAGTTGAAATAGGCAGTGTTGTTTTAAGGTTTTTGTGCGTGTCGCTGGCTTTCTTGCCGACTGCGCTGACGGCTAATATGTCGTTTCAAAGTATAGGAAAAAAGGGTAGGGCGTTCTTTCTTGCCTGCTGTCAAAACGGACTTTTTTTCATTCCGCTTGTTCTTGTAATGCCGAAATTGTTTGGTCTTACCGGTCTGGAACTTTCCCAGCCGGTTGCGTATGTAATGGCGGCGGCTGTTTCTGTTCCTTTTCTTCTTGCGTTTAAGAAGCATCTCAAAAAATACAACGGTACGGACTGATGTAAATCGGCAAATTTTATGGTTTTGTTTACTGTTTTTTAATATTTGGATAATTGACTTTTTCGGTAAAATATGTTATATTGAATGCAGTACGAGGGAGTAGTTCCACGCAGTATTTTTACGGCGTGAGTTAAATCAACACCTTGCCGAAAAGGCTGGTTTAACTGTTAAGAATGAGACTTGTGCATAGTGCAATACTATGTATGAGTCTTTTTTATATAGAAAATTTTACGTAAAGGAGTTTTTTATGAAAGAGTATCTTCAAACTAAAGAGACCGTAATGTCCGAACAAAGCGTTACGCCGTCAGGATTGATGAGCGATGAGGCGGCAAAAAGGCTTGAAAAATACGGCAAGAATAAACTTGCCGAGGGTAAAAAGGATAGCCTTATCAAACGCTTTTTGCTGCAACTTGCCGACCCTATGATTATTATTCTTATCGTAGCCGCAGTAATCAGCGCCGTAACCGCAACGGTAGGCGGTGAGGGCGAAGGTTACGCCGATGTAATCATTATTATGTTTGTTGTTGTAGTAAACGCTGTGCTCGGAGTATATCAGGAAAGTAAGGCGGAGAAGGCTATCGAGGCACTTCAGGAGATTGCCGCCGCCACTTCAAAGGTTATTCGTGACGGTAAACTCATTACCGTTAAAAGCGAAGATGTGGTTATCGGTGATATAGTTGTTCTTGAGGCCGGCGACAGCGTTCCTGCGGATTGCCGTATCATAGAAAATGCATCGCTTAAAATCGAGGAGTCCGCACTGACCGGCGAGTCTGTACCCGTAACAAAGACAGATAATGTAATAGACCCGCTTGGCTCCGATGACGTACCCCTGGGCGATAGAAAAAATATGTGCTATATGGGCTCTTCCGTTGCATACGGCAGAGGTAAGGCTGTGGTTGTCGCAACGGGTATGGATACCGAAATGGGCAAGATTGCAGACGCTCTTACAAAGGCAAAGGATGATGAAACTCCGCTCCAACTTAAACTTAATCAGTTGTCGAAGATTTTGTCCTTCATAGTTCTAGGAATATGTGTTTTCATTTTTGCTTTTGATGTTGTTCGTTCGCTTATTGTGGGCGATGCTCTCACACTTCCGTCGGTTCTCAGCTTCTTTATGGTTGCCGTATCGCTTGCCGTTGCCGCAATTCCCGAGGGACTTGCAGCAGTCGTTACCATTGTTCTTTCCATCGGCGTTACAAAGATGTCAAAGCGTAATGCCGTTATTCGTAAACTTACGGCGGTTGAAACTCTCGGCTGTACTCAGATTATCTGCTCCGATAAGACAGGTACTCTGACCCAAAATAAGATGACCGTTGTCGAACATAGGTCAACGGACGAAAAACTACTTGCAACCGCCATGGCTCTTTGCTGTGATGCAGAACTTCAGCAGGACGGTACCGTTAAGGGCGAACCTACCGAGGCTGCTCTCGTTTCTTATGCGGATTCTCTCGGGCTTAAAAAGTATGAACTCGAGCATGATTTTAACAGAGTGGGAGAGGCTCCGTTTGATTCGGGACGAAAGATGATGTCCACCGTTCATAAAACTCCGAATGGCTTTGTTCAGTATACAAAGGGTGCTCCCGATGTCGTTCTTTCGCTTTGCACAAGCGCATATCTTAACGGCAAAATGGTTCCTATGACCGACGAAATCCGTCAGGCTGTTATCGATTCAAATAAAGAAATGGCGGATAAGGCACTGCGTGTTCTTTGCGCCGCTATGAGAACATATAAAACTCAGCCGTCAAATGATGCCGCAGAACTTGAGCAAGACCTTTGTTATGTAGGTTTGGTTGGTATGATTGACCCGGTAAGACCCGAGGTTATCGATGCCATTAAGGAGTGCAAGAATGCAGGTATCCGCCCGATTATGATTACGGGCGACCATAAGGATACGGCTGTCGCAATAGCAAAGCAACTCGGCATTATCGATGAAAATCATAAAGCTATAACAGGTGCAGAACTTAATAATATGAGCGATGAGGAACTTGATGAAAGAATAGAGGAATTCTCCGTTTACGCACGAGTTCAGCCCGAACATAAGGTTCGTATCGTTCAGGCATGGAAACTAAAGGGCAAAATCACCGCCATGACAGGCGACGGAGTAAATGACGCTCCGTCAATTAAAAATGCCGATATCGGTGTAGGTATGGGTATCACCGGTACCGATGTAACAAAAAATGTTGCCGATATGGTGCTTGCCGACGATAACTTTGCCACTATCGTTTCCGCAGTTGATGAGGGCAGAAGAATTTATGATAATATTCGTAACTCCATTCAGTTTTTGCTCTCCTCAAATTTGTCCGAAGTGCTCTCGATTTTCTTTGCAACAATGCTGGGCTTTACTCTCTTTGAGCCGGTTCATCTTCTTTGGATTAACCTCATTACGGACTGTTTCCCGGCTCTTGCTCTCGGTCTTGAAAAGGGCGACCCCGATATTATGAAACGTAAGCCCCGTGACTCAAAAGAGGGCATTTTTGCAGGCGGTATGGGTTTTGACTGTGCATACCAGGGAATAATGGTAACGGTTCTTACACTCGTTGCATATATTCTCGGTATCATTATGGCAAACGGTTCGCCTATGAGCCTTAGAGAAGTTTTTGCCGTTAACGATTTAACAGCACCGCTTCTTCACCAAAACGGTATGACAATGGCATTCCTTACACTTTCTATGGCAGAGATTTTCCATTCGTTCAATATGCGTTCACGCAGACAGTCTATTGCTAAAATGGGCAGTATGAATTGGTATCTGCTCGGTGCTATGGTACTCTCGCTTGTTCTTTCGACTGTGGTTATCTATGTTCCGTTCCTCTCCGAGGCTTTCGACTTTGCTCCGATTGATGCAAGAGAATACTTTACGGCACTCGTACTTGCATTTCTTGTTATTCCAATCGTCGAAATCGTAAAACTGATTCAGAGAAAAACAAGTAAATAATTCGCTAAATAAAAATCCCTTGTTCGTGATGAACAAGGGATTAGTCTGTTGATAAAGTCCCTAAAATACGTTTGTTAGATAGAGACTAACCGATTATTTTTTTGTGAATTTTTTATTACTGTAATCAGCACGAATTATTAGAGTAGTGAAGGTGTAACTTCTATTTTTTTAAGTATTATAATTTTAATATTTTTGATATTTTTGATATTTTCCGGATTTTTCTATGGTCTGCAATATTGGTTTGTTAATCTTAACCGCACATCTGATTGAAAAAATTATTTGATATCTTCTTTTGAAAAAATCCTGTCAGTTAATTTATCGGACAGTTTACAAAGCTTATCAATATGTAAAAGTTTTTCCAAAAAAAGTCGGATTTTGTCCGAGAAGATTCCGACAATAAAAGTTAAAGCAATAACATATAGAACACATGGTACTGCAATTGCAGTACGATAGTGCAAAATCGGTTCAACTTTATCTTTAAAAATAGGATAAACTGCTTCTTGTGAATGGATAAGATATACAGCAAAAGCAGATGAACCTGCAAACTCAATGATTTTTGACGATGCCTTGCCAACTTTCAGATTGGAAAAGCACAAAACCATAAATACTCCTGCAAACAATACAAACGGTGATGTGTAACTGATTGCAAAGTTGTGAGCATCAGGCGCTTTTTCGGAAACAACAGCATAATGGATTGCCCAAGTAACAGCATCAATTGATACAAAAACTATAAAACAAATAAATGAATTAAGCTTTTTTAGATATCCGCAGTCATTGAGTTGCCTAAGCACACAGCCGACTGTATAAACAATAGCAAGCCACAAAATGCTGTATCCGTTATTCTCAAAAAAGAGATCACAATTAAAGTAATTAATTCTTGCTAATTTTAATAAGCTGTAAATCATCGGTGCTACAGATGTGAAAAATAATATAATCGATAAAAGAAAGACATTTTGTTTTGGCTTAAAATGAAGAATCGCCATATTGATAAACGGCATAATAAAGCACAACAAAAAATACTGCGTAAAAAACCAATAAGCATCGGTTGACACTGGCAAAAACGCTTTGATAATCGTTGCCTTGTCAAACGAACCGTTAACTGCACTGACAATCAATGTAAGCAAAACATTATAAAAAACCACCTGAAGCCAAAGTAAGAGTATTCTTGATAATTTAAATCTTGATTTCAACCCAACATATCCGCTGATAATAATGAATACGTTGACTGCACAATATGCAACAATCTCCATCGCCCACATAACCTCGTATTTGAGCGAATGAGTAGGCGTGTTATTCAAAAGTCCGCTGCGTGACAGTGTGTGGAGCATTACCACTAACGCCATTGCTACGCAACGTAAAAGGTCAATACCATAGTTTCGATTGGACTGCTTTGCCGGTTTTAATGTGTTTTTCATCTTTTCTCCTAAAGTAATGCACGGTACCCGCTGAGGGACCGTGCAATATTTGTGATGTGTTTATAATTACAAAATTAAATAAGTTGAAAGACAAATTCCATCTAAATGAACCGCGTCAATTGTTTTCAATGAAATATGAGGCAACAAATGTCGCAGAAAATGTCGCAGAATATGTCATTTAGAATTTTTGGATTTTTGCTTTTCAAGACTCTTTTTTGTGTACTCCAATCGGCACACAAAGATATATGATCGAACAAACTCAAAGCAAATAACGCAGAAAAACGTAAAAAGACACGATTTTACGCTCTGGCAACCATTTCGCCGTACTGCTCTTTTGATTTTTTGATAAATTGCTCTATTTGAGTTACGGACGGCATAGCATCGGAACAGCTGTGTGAACTGATGAGTATGCTTGCCGAAGCAGAGCCGAATTC
Organism: uncultured Eubacterium sp.; assembly: GCA_900542875.1. Taxonomy (GTDB): domain Bacteria; phylum Bacillota; class Clostridia; order Oscillospirales; family Acutalibacteraceae; genus Eubacterium_R. The sequence continues at coordinate 8,442 of UQPH01000031.1, forward strand.
CAAGCAGTCAATTATGTCCTTACCGCCGAGCAGACTGTAAAGAAACGCCGAGCCGTAACCGTCACCGCCGCCGAAGCCCTTTAGCATAACAGCGGGAAACGGCTTGATGGTGTAGTATTTGCCGTCGTTTGTATATGCCGTCGAGCCTTCTTTGCCGTGCTTGATTACACAGATTGAAGCGCCGAAACTTTGCCAATATTCAGCCGACGCCTTGTCGCTTTCCTTAACTCCGACAATGCCCTCGGTTAAATCAAATTCTTCTCTTGAACCCATAATGACATCTGCATTTTGAGCAACAAGACTGTAATAAACGGCAATTTCATCTTTGCTTTTCCAGGTGTAGGCTCTGTAATCTACGTCAAAAATAATTCTTGTGTTGTTCTTCTTTGCAAGCATCATAGCTTTAAGACAAGCCTCTCTCGACGGACTCTTTGCAAGAGCGGTGCCGCTGATGATGATTGCCTTGGCAGATGCAATGTATTTTTCGTCAATATCTTCCGGCGTCATACAAAAATCAGCTACGTTGTCTCTATACATTAAAATTGAGGATTCTTCTTTTGAAAGTATTTCCGTAAAGGTAAGACCGATTTTTTCTCCGTTTTTCGCCCTTGTGATTTTTGATGTGTCGATGCCTTCTTTTTCAAAGTAATCAACCACAAAATCGCCGAAACGGTCGTCGCTTACGCATCCGCAAAAGCCGACCTTGCAACCGAGCCTTGCAAGACCCACCGCAATGTTTGCAGGCGAGCCGCCCACGTATTTGTTAAAATTAGCGGACTCGGAAAGCGGACGGTACATATCCGTAGGATTAAAGTCAATCGCAATTCTGCCTATCGGTATGAAATCAAGCGGTTTTGACATATCGAATGTAACATAATTTTGCATAATATTTACCCCTTTATATGCTTTTATGCCTTTGTTTACTTTTTTATGCGGAGTTGCCCGTAAGCCGAGTTCTGTCGTGGACGATTATCTATCTCGACAGGCCGTTGCCGACCTGCTCAAGCCACCCTTCGAAGTTATGTGGCGAGCAACCAGCCCTTCAGTCGGTGTTGCAGCGAATAGGGTTTACATGGCAGGGAATGTTACCACTCCCTCGGTGAGCTCTTACCTCGCCTTTCCATCCTTACCGTAAAGATACGGCGGTTTATTTCTGTTGCACTTTCCCTAAGGTCCCCCTCGGCGGCCGTTAGCCGTTATCCTGCTCTGTGCTGCTCGGACTTTCCTCACAATAAATTGCGCAATCGTCCGGACAACTCCGATTAATATAATAAAATATTTGTGCCGCACTTGTCAACAATTATTAAAAAAAGTTGAAAATATTTTGATTATGTTGTAAACTGTGCAAAGAAACTGTATAATTAAAATGTTAATTTGAATTTTGCATTGAGGTGATTGTGTGCCCAGATTTGACAATGAGGGCTTTAACCCCAAAAAGAGAATAGACAATGACTCTCGTGATCGAAGCGTTCCCGAGGACGAAAATTATTACGGCAAGGTAAATTATAATTTTGACAACAGTGTGGTGGATAATCAGGACGAGGATAATTATTCCTATCCGTCTTACCCAAACAAAAGTCAAAACGGGATTCAAAATAAAGACTCTTATTTTAATTCTTTTGAGGCAGGTCGAACTGAAAGAAACACTCAAAACAGGCAAATGCATTCCGATAAACCGAAAAATAAGCGTTCATCGGATAAAAAGCCGCACGCCAAAAATAAGGGTAAACAAATAGGATTCGGTATTCTTGCGATTGTTTTGGCTGTGCTGGTCGCTCTTTTCGGCACTGTCTTTTCGGCTATGGGAAAGATTACGCACGACGATAAAAGGAAAAATGAGTATGTCTCCTCGTCGGAGCTAAAGCACAGTTCAAAGGTGAAGAACATTCTTCTTCTCGGCGTAGACGCCCGTGACCCCGATGACGATACAAAGAGTCGTTCCGATTCTATGATGCTCATATCCATAGACAGCGAGCATAAGTGTATTAAGATGACATCGTTTTTGCGTGACACTTGGGTTTATATACCGTCTGCCGACTCAAAGCAGAGACTTAATGCCGCTTGCAGTTATGACGGTTATAACGGCGTTGTTGACACCATAGAATATAATTTCGGCGTTGATATAGACGGCTATGTCGTTGCCGATTTTGAGATGTTTAAGGTTTTGGTTGACGCTGTCGGCGGCGTTGAGGTTGATGTCACCAAAGCGGAGGCGGACGAGGTTACAAACCACGAATATCGCTATGACGGAGTTAAACTTGATGAGGGTAAATACAAACTCAGCGGAGAGCAGGCTCTTGCTTACTGTCGTATTCGTAAGATAGATACCGACTTCCAAAGAGCGTACCGTCAGCGAACGGTAATGCAGGCTGTTATGAAAAGCATTAAGTCGGCAAATCCGTTAAAACTTGCTTCTATGGCAACTAAGTGTGCGCCTTATATCCAAACAAATCTTTCAAATTCATACATTATGTCAGCCGCAGTTTCTGCTCTGCCGTGTATGGATACAATGGTAGAGAGCCGTGTACCTTTTGACGGTACATGGAAATACGAAACAATTAAAGGCAACAGTGTTATTACTGTTGATGCAGATAAGAATAAGCAAATGCTTATCGATAATATTTATAACAAAACCGCCGATGAAATAAAATCGGAAAATGAAAATTAACCGATTGTTCATCACTTGTTAAATTGACATTGTACCGTGTATTTGTTATAATAACTAATTGTTGTTTATGATATTGACATAAAGGAGACAGTAATATGAAATTCAAAGATTTTCCCCAGGCTGTTATTAACGAAAATGTTGATTACACAGTTAAGGAAATCACGAGCGTAATTAAAAGATATGGCCCTCGTGAATCAGGTAATAAAAATTGCCTTGCAACCCAAAAGCATATCGATAAGGAAATGAAGCCGTTTTGTGATGAGACAGGCTTTGAAACTTACAAAATGGCACCAAAGGCATTTTTGCATTTTACAAAGACCGTTTCGGTTTCTGTGTTTTTGGCAATCTTTGTTTGCCTTATTCTTGTGTATACAGGCGTGTTTGACGGAATAGGAAAGAGCGATTTCTTCCTTCCACAGTGTATTGTAGGCGGAGTTATTCTTGTGGGTCTTATTATCACCGCTCTTGAATTTTTGCTTTATAAGCAGTTCTGCGATGTTTTTTATAAGAAAATTGACGGTAATAACTATTATGCCGTTCGTAAGCCTAAGGGCGAGGTGAAGAAGAGAATCGTAATCTCGGGTCACTGCGACTCCGCTTATCAGTGGAGACATATTTATTACGGAAAGAAGCTTCCTCTTATGGGTATTTGTATGGGTGGTACTATCGGCGGTGCTATAATTTCCGTAATTATTGCTCTTATTACTATTATTGCAAACTTTGTCGATATGGGTGCTTTCGGAGATTTTATGCTTAATTACAGCTATTATTTCCATATTATTCCCGGTCTCTTTATGATTACCCTGTTCCTTTTTGTAGACTTTAAGACCATTTCACCGGGCGCAAACGATAACCTTACCGGAACATATGCCGCTGTTTGTGCTCTTCGTATGCTTGATATGGCGGGCGTTGAATTTGAAAACACCGAGGTTGTTGCTATGATTACCGACGGTGAGGAAGCAGGACTCAGAGGTTGTAAGCAGTGGGCTAAGGACCATAAGGATGAGTATATGAATCAGGGCGTTGAAACTGCTGTTCTCTGTGTTGATACTCTTACAGATCTTGAATACCTTAATGTATATTCCCGTGATATGACAGGTATTGTTAAGCACGATCAAAAATTCAGTCAACTAGTTATGGATTCTGCTGTTGAAGCAGGTCATGACGATTTGAAGTTTGCAAATGTATTTTTCGGTGCTTCTGATGCTGCCGCATTTTCGCAGGCAGGCATTACAGCTACTTGTCTTGCCGCTATGGACCCGGCTCCTGCCGACTATTATCATAATATCCGTGACAGTTATGACAGACTCGTACCCGAAGCAATTAAAGCGGGATATGATGTAATCCTTTCCACAATCTTTAATTTTGACGAAAAAGGTCTTGACTGATTAATAAAGTAATATATGCCTTTCCGACTTCTGTCGGAGAGGCATTTTTAATTAACTATTGTATATTAAAATATAATATGGTAAAATGAGATTGATTATGAAAGTATTTTTAGTATCAATATTAAAGTTCGGCTTGAGGATTATTTATGCTCCGCTGAAACTTCTTAAAACGAAAAACAGAATAGTCTACCTCTCTCGACAGAGAAATACAAAGGACGAGGACTTTACTCTTTTGGAAAACGAGCTTAAACGCCTTACGCCCGATACCGAGCAGGTCTTTCGTCTCAAGATGATAGATAACGGTTTCGTATCAAAGATAAAATATTGTTTTTATGTGATAGGGGATATGTACTATCTTGCCACTTCAAAGGTCGCAATACTCGATACCTATTCCATCACCGCTTCGTGCCTTAAACATAAGAAATCGCTTAAAATTGTTCAGATTTGGCACGCTCTTGGTGCCGTTAAAAAATTCGGATATCAGGCGTTCGGCACTAAAGAGGGCAGAGACGAAAAACTCAGCCGTGCCATGTGTATGCATAAAAATTACGACTTTGTTATCGCTCCGTCTGATGCAACGGCCTTGATATATAAAGAGGCTTTTAATACTGAATCATCTCATATAAAGATATGTCCTATGCCGAGGGTTGATTTTATTACCGACGGCAACGCACCTATCGAGAAGTTTTATAATCTCAATCCCTTCCTTGCGGATAAAAAAATCGTTCTTTATCTTCCCACTTTCAGAAAGCGTGACGCATATTGCTCCGAAATGCTGAAAACGGAATTTAATAATGAGGACGGTTACGCTCTTATAGTTAAGGCTCATCCGCTGTCAAAGATGCATCTTGACGAGAAATATACCGCTAAAGGAAATTTTACCACTTTTGAGTTGATGAAAATTGCGGATGTTATTATAACCGATTATTCCGCCTGTGCTTATGAGGCGTCGCTGCTTATGAAGCCGCTTTACTTTTTTGTCCCTGATTTTGACGAATATGTTAAGGATAGGGGACTTAATGTAGATGTCAGAAAGGAACTTCCCGGTGCCGTTTTTTACGACGCAGAAAGCCTTTCCGACGCTGTCAGAAGCGAGCATTATGATTTTAATGAGCTTTACTCATTTAAGAATAAATATATTAAACTTACCGATGAAAAGGCAACGACTTTGCTTGCCTCGTTCATTGTGAAGTTGTTGGGAGAATAATATTATGAAAAGAGTTTTAACTTACGGAACATTTGACCTTCTTCATTACGGCCATATCGAGATTTTAAGAAGAGCAAAGGCTCTCGGCGATTATCTTGTTGTCGCTCTTTCTACCGATGAGTTCAATGAGTCAAAGGGTAAGACCGCATATCACAGTTATGAGACAAGAAAGAAGATGCTTGAGGCTATAAGATATGTGGACCTTGTTATCCCCGAAAACAGCTGGGAGCAAAAGATTAATGATATCAAGGAATATCATATAGACGTCGTTGTTATGGGCTCTGACTGGGCAGGCTCCGATCGTTTTGACTATCTGAAGGATTACTGCGACCTTGTGTTTCTCGAGAGAACGCCCGGCGTTTCAACCACTATGATTAAGCACGATTTGGGACTTAAAGAAGCAGTTAAAAACGAGGATCAGCTTCCCGAATAATTTTATTTTGGAGTTTTAGCTTTGCCGAGTATCAGTTCATTAAAAAAACTGCCTAAAAAAATTAAAGGCGGTTTTAACCAAAATTATCTGAAATATCTTGACCTGCCCGTAAACGAAAAACTTGTTTTGCTTGAGGGCGGTCAGGGAAAAAATATTAACGGTAATATGTTCTCTATGCTCAGAGAAATATGTAAAAATCCTAAGTATACGGATTATACATGCGTGTTTACCGTTACCGAAAATACCTTATCTAAGGCTGAAAAGCGAATGAGCTTTTACGGCTTTGATAGGGTTATTCTTGTTGTCAGAAATTCAAATGAATATAAAAAATATCTTGCGACTGCGAAGTATCTTATGACGGATAATTCGTTTCCGCCTTATTTTTTCAAAAGACAGGAACAAGTCTTTCTCAATACTTGGCACGGCACTCCGCTGAAAACTCTCGGTATGTCCGATAAGTCTAACCCCGCCTCTCTTGCCAATATCCAAAAAAATTTCCTTATGTCCGATATTGCCCTGTTTCCGAATGAGTTTACAAAAAATGTTTTCTTTGAGGATTATGACATAAAGAATATTTTTAAGGGTAAGAGCCTTATTGCACCATATCCGAGAAACTATGTCTTTTATGATAACGAGCAGAGAGCACAAATGAAAAAATTTCTCGGCATAGAGGATAAACAGGTTTTTGCCTATATGCCCACATGGCGTGGCACAGGCAGAAGTGCAGATACCGAAAATCAACTTGAAATTACAAAACGTATCCTCGATGAATTTGATTCACTTCTCGGCGATAATCAACTTCTTTTAGTTAATTTTCACTTTCTCTTGTCGTCCTCTATCGACTGCACAGAGTATAAGCATATAAAATATTTTTCGCCCGATTACGATACCTATGAGGTGCTTAATGCCTGCGACGGTCTTGTAACTGATTATTCGAGCGTGTTCTTTGATTTTGCGATTACGGGTAAAAAAGTTATTCTTTTCGCCTATGATAAGATTGATTATATGTCGGACAGAGGCGTTTATATGCCTTTTGAGTCTTTGCCGTTTCCTATTACACAGACCGTGGAGCAGACCGTAAAAGAGATGGACAAGCCGCTCAAACCTTACCCTGATTTTATGCGAAAATATTGCCCCGACGGCAGTAAAAATATTTGCTGCGAGATATTTGATTTAATGCTCGGTGAGGCAACCGATTTGCTTTCTCAGAGAAATTCGCCTGACGAAAAACCGCTTTGTCTTTTGTATCTCGGCAGAATGCCCGAGTGCGATTTCGATAGCGTAAGGAAGTATATCGGCTCAAATCCGCAGTACAAATTTGTACTTGCATATTCCGGTAATTTTAATGAAAAAAATAAAGCATTTCTTGTTTCGCTTTCGGATAAGGCGGACAGTCTCGGACTTGTTACCGCTCCGCTTTTTTATAACGGCGAGACATTTAAGTTATTAAAAAACATAATAAAAGGCAAGGACTTTGATAAACTTAACTCTCTTTTTGAAAGGGAAGCAAAGAGAATTTTCTATTCGGTAAAACCCGAAAGAGTTGTTGACTTTGTATGCGATAACGCCTTTGTTTCGGGCGTTTTGTCCTGCCTCTCGGGCGATAAGGAATATATCGAGCACGGCTCGTATCATAGGATTTCACGCACAAAGCAGTCGCTGATAAGAAATATAAAATCCTTTGAACTCTCAAAGGGCTTTTTACCTAATGAGAATTATAATATATCATCGGACGATTCCGTGTGCGCCGATACTTATTCAAAAAATGCGTTCCTGACTCCGTGTGCGCCGCTGTACCTTGCTTTGGGCAATAAACTAAAAGCTGTTTCTTTCTTCAAAATCAGCGGTATCACTCCGTTTACCTGCGCCGACCTTGCTTTTTATACAGATGATAAAATGCTTAAATCGCATTTTTATATAAATAAGAAAAAGATGTCAAAAAAACATTTCGGCATTTTTACCCTGAGCGTTTCAAAAGACGAACTTAAAACCATGGAATCCGCTAATCTTATTAAAGCCGTTTTCTCCGATTCGCTCGGTCACAATGCTACGGCAAAAGTTTATTATAATTCCTTTTTCTTAAAGCGGACTTTCGGACTCAGAAGTGCGATTATGCGTGACAGGCGTGACAATACCGCCGCCGTTTTTCGCCAAATGACGGGTAATGAACTCGGAATTTACTACCGCCCCTATCTCAGAGGCGACAAAATAATCGAGCATATAAAGGTCGCTGTTGCCTTTGTTTTGTCTTTTGTCAAGAAAGGAAATAATGTTATTCTTCTTTACGAAAAGGACGGCGCAAAGTACGAGGAAAGTGCAAGCGTTACCTATGAAAAACTCATTGATAACGGTTATGATAACGCTTATTTTGTAATCGACAGAGATTATAAATATCTATCTCGAATTCCCGAGAAATACAGAAAAAATCTGCTTTATAAATATTCGTTTAAGCATTACCTCAATTTCTTCAGGGCTAAGTCTTTTATCGGTACGGAACAACCGGTTCACGCTTTTGAACTTAAAACCTTTAATCCTTTTGCACTTTATAAGATTTCGTCAAAGGGCATTAATTTTATCTTTTTACAGCACGGCGTAATGTATATGGTCTCCCTCAACAGCGAGTCGAGAAAGATGTTTTCACGAGACAGAATAAAGGGAAATTATCGTGTTGTTGTTTCCGGCGAACTTGAAAAACGCCATTTTATCGAACTCGGAAATCACGGCGAGCAGGATATATATGTCTGCGGACTTCCTAAGTATGACAGAAATATTCTTCTTCCCGACGCTGATAAAATCATTATTATGCCCACCTGGAGACCGTGGGAACTCAGCGAGGCAAGGATTGACTTCCTCTCTACTCCTTATTATAAGATGATTAAAAAAATATTTGACGCCGTTCCCGACGAATTAAAGGAAAAGACGGTGATTTTGCCTCATCCTCTTATAGCAAACGAGATGAAAAACATCCCACGTGATATGGAAAGCAGAATAGCACTCGGTGTGAGATATGATGACTTGCTCCGTCAAACAAGACTTCTCATTACCGATTATTCGTCTATTGCGTATGACGCTTTTTACCGTGGCTCTCGGGTTATTTTTTATTGGGAGGAAAAGGATTTTTGTATGTCAAAGTACGGTCCGTCCACTCGCCTTATGCTGAATGAAAATAATACTTTCGGCGATTGTTTTTATTCCGCTGAGGGACTCGGCGAAGCGATAACGAAAAACTATAATAATCCTCAGCGT
>UQPH01000032.1 GCA_900542875.1 uncultured Eubacterium sp.
TAACGCAGTATTTCGCTGTCTATTTGGCTTTTAAGCATTTATTCCTTATGAAGTGCGCCCCTTTGTTCCGTGCTTGTTTTTATTTCAGGTTGAAGTAAAATCTCACGGCTCCCTTTTCAAGGGAGCTGTCAGCTCAGCTGACTGAGGGATTTGCATAATTCACTAAATTGTGTTGCAGTAACATTATTGAATTATCGGCGTAAATCCCTCCGTCACGCCTAACGGCGTGACACCTCCCTTAAAAAGGGAGGCGTTAGACTTTACTTCTTAGGCTTTTTCACCTTATTAAGAATTGCATTGATTTTAAGAATTTGCTCTTTTGTAAACTTACCGCCGAGCATTGAGATAACACGCTTTACGGTAAAGCCGTATCCGAGTTGAAGCATTTCCTTGCTTGGCTTAAAGCCCATAATGCTTGCGCCCTTTGACTTCTTTTTCTTAGGCTCATCGGACGGCTGAGAATCGCCCTTTAACACTTTCAAAAGCATTGCTCCGATTTTGAGCATAGCAAGTTTTCCCCTAAACGACCCCATAATATCGCCGATGGTATCATTAACGGAATAATAGCCGACAGGCGTATTAATCTCGAACCAGTTAATTACGGCGCCCTCCTCCTTCATACGATAATCCTCGTTAAAGGAGTCAACTTTTCTTATTTTACTCTCATCGGTAAGGTCGCCCGCTTTAGCTGTAAGGATAGTTTCACCCTCGTTTTTCACCTCAAAGGTAAAGAATGGAAACTCGCCTTTCTTTTGCACGCCTACGCTCTCTCCGTTTGCAAAAAGTTCAACCTCGTCTTGATTTGAATAAACCTTAATTTTAACCTTATCCTCTACCCTGTCAATATATCTCTTAGAACAAATATGAATCATAGGCTTATCGGATAGCCATGCCTGATAAGCGTAAAAACTGTCCTTTTTATATTTTCTGTCAAAGGTAACAAGACCCTTGTGGTTCATACCGTTTTCTCCGCCCTCGGCTCTTGCGTCTGCGGCGAAGTCAAACATATTCCATACATGAGTTGCCCAAAGATAAGGACGAACGGCAATCTGCTTAATCAGTTCCTCGTGGTAGTAAGCCTGATACTCCTCGGTATAATCTCCCTGAGCAATATCCGTTGCATGCCAATTAAGAGCCTCACAGCCGTACTCGCTTATGCCGATAGCCTTGTTTGGATACTTCTCGTGGAACTTATCAAACCACGGACCGTACATATTAACATTACCGCCGTACCAGCCGAAGTAATGATTATAGGACACAATGTCGCTGATGTGCACATATTCATTATCCATACTGCACATGGTTACAACCGCCTCTGTTGTGGGGCGGGTCTTGTCCATAGAATGAACAAGGTCATTAAGCATCTTATGATTTTCGACAACGGCAGGAGATGCACCGCTCATTGTAATCTCGTTTGAAAGTCCCCAAGTAACAATACACGGGTGATTATAGTTCTGTGCGATAAGTTCGGTCATCTGAGTTTTTGTATTCTCAACTCCCTTTTCGAGATGAGAAGAAATATACGGAATTTCAGCCCAGACAACAAGTCCCTTTTCGTCGCATAAATCATAAAAATATTGAGCGTGCTGATAGTGAGCAAGGCGAATGGTGTTAGCACCCATTTCGCAGATAAGTTCAATATCCTCTCTGTGATGCTCAGGAAGAAGAGCATTGCCTATACCCGGTCTGTCCTGATGGCGTGAAACTCCTCTAAGCGGATAAGGCTTTCCGTTTAATATAAATCCTTTTTGAGGATCGACCTTAAACGAGCGGATACCGAAGCGGCTTTCCACTCTGTCAACAACCTTACCGTCAACTATAAGTTCTGCAACGGCATTATAAAGATAAGGGTCGGCAACGCCGTTCCAAAGATGCGGATTATCAACGATAAAATCAACTTCCGTACCTGTCTTTGTCTCACCGTTTACCGTAACTCTTACTTCTCCGCCGCCGGTAATATAGGTCTTAACATTTACATCTGCTTTGTCGCCGTTAACAATAGGTGTAATCTGTATACCCGGTGCGCCGAAAAAGTCCAAATCAAAATGATTTTTTTCCACTCCGATAAGAGTAACATCACGGTAAATTCCGCCGTAGAAGGTAAAGTCAGCCTGCTGCGGATAAACAAAATCGTTCGGCGAATTGTCAGCCTCTATTTTAATTTCGTTATTGTCCTTAATATTCTCAAGTTTAACCCTAAAGGTGGAATATCCGCCGTGGTGGGTGCACACAAGTTTAGAATTAAAATATACAAAGGCAGAGGAATTAACGCCGTCAAGTTGCAAATAAATTTCCTCGCCCTGCGGCATATCGACTTTTGCGATTTCCTTTATATAGGTGCACTTACCTCTGTAATAATCGTTTCCGCCGTCTTGACCGTCGATACCGTTCCATGTGTGCGGAAGATTAACCGTGCTTTTTTCGTTTTCTTTTACAAAAACCCAATTTTCATTAATATTCTTTATATTTCTCATAAGACCATCCTGTTTGTTTTTTATATTATTAGCAGTATAAGAGCTTCTTATTAGGACTTTGCGATATTACATATGCATCGTTCATTCCGATAATTATATAATCACAAATCGAAACGCCGAATTTAAGCAAAAACGATTTAAGGTCAACCAAAAGTTTTACATCCCTCTCAAAAATATCGGCATCGCACTGCGAATCCCTGCGAACCAAATAGCACATCGGAGAATGAATAGCCAAAGCCTTTTTGATTACGGCAGAGCGAATATCTGCAACACTGTCATACGCATCAAAATACAAATATGAGATACATTCGCATTTATTATTCAAAAACACGACAGCATAACTTTTGTCCTTCCCGTTCATAAGAGAGTAAGCAAAAACAGTGCGACTTCTGCCGTCATTAAGCGGCACATTTCCCTCTCTGTCGGGATCTGCACCTCTTTTCATCAGTTCGTTACACGCTTTGATTAAAAAAGCGGTATTCTCACCTATTCCGCAAACTTTCTGCAAATCGTTAAAATCTGCGGAAAACACATTTTCAAGGCTGTGAAATTCATTAAGCAAAGCATAGGCAACGGGCTTAACATCCCTTTGCGGAATGATTATAGACAGATATAGTTCGAGAATATTACAACTGTTAAAAGAGGCATCGCCGTTTTTAATATAAGTCTGCCTCATTCTGGATCTGTGACCGTATCTGCTTAAAATATCCATAACTGCCTCCGTTTCATTTTTCTATTTTATCATAATAAATAATACGGTTCAATACTATTCTTGACAAATTGCAAGCACAATGATACACTTCAAATATGGGAGTAAATAAGGACAGGGATTGAATACGGATATAAAAGACAAAAAGGAAAAAATAAAGAAAAGTTTTTTCTCCAAATCCACCGAAGAAATAAGTGACAGGGAACTGCTCGAGGGCATTATTGCTGTTGCTTTTTCGTGCGACGACGCTAAAGCAATCAGCGATTCGCTGTTTGCAAAATACAACACTCTCGGTAATATAGTCAAAGCTGACGTTCCGTCGCTTCTTAAACTTGACGGAATAAACGAGCAGATGGCGGTTTTTATTTCCTTACATTACTCACTGCGACAAAAGATGATGAGCGAGAGAAATTTCAAAATTACAAATCTGTCGTCGTTTGTCGCACGAAAAGCATACGGTGCAAACTTGCTCAGAACGCAAAAAACGGAGGCTGTTGCCGTAATAAATCTCGATAAAAATATGGACATCATCTCAAGTTCCGTTATTTCGCACGGCGGTGCGAATTTTTCTCAGGTAAGTCCGTCGGAACTGATTAAGGCGGTAATGTACGAACAACCGAAATACATAATCATAATGCACAATCACCCGGACGGCAACTCCAATCCGTCGCTTCAGGATTTCAACTTTACGGTAAATGCCAAGGAGATATTTAACTCTGTCGGCTTTAAGCTGATAGACCATGTCATAATAGGCTCGGACTCGGAATACTCCATGAGCGAGAGCGCAAACAAATACTTTACGGATTAACAAATCACATACATAATATATTAAACCCAAGTGCAACAAGCCGCTTGGGTATTTTTATTACTTATCCGATTTAAGCGATGAGCCGAACACGTCGGCGACCTCACTTATGGAAATAAACGCATTTTTATCTATCGAGTGAACGATATTTTTCATCTGTCCGATTTGAAATCTGTTGAGTACAAAGTAAATTACCGTGCGTTCTTTGTCGGAATAATAGCCCTTTGCATCAAAAAATGTTATACCGTTTCCGAATTCCTCAGACAAAGCACGGCATATCTCGTCATGCTTTGTGGTGATAATCATAGCGGACTTTGAGCGGTCAAAGCCCTCAACAATATAATCTATCACCTTCAGAGCGACCACATAGGTAACTATCGAATACAGCGGCAAAATCCAACTTTTAAGCACTATACCGCAGATAACATAAAGAATAACATTATATATCATTACAAAGGTTCCCACCGACATTGAGAGCCGCTTTGCAAATATAACGGACAGTACCTCGATACCGTCCATGGCTCCGCCGTAGCGAATGGCAAGACCGCTGCCGACACCGGAGATAAAACCGCCGAACACAGCGCACAAAAACAAGTCGTCCCGTGCAAGCGGCGAAAAACTCGTAACATCAACAGGCAAAACATCCGTAATCACCCATGCGCTGAGCGAATAAATTGCAACAACAAACAGAGCATAAACGGTAAAAACCCATCCCTGCTTTTTTGCGCCGAAGAGAAAAATCGGAATATTCAGTACAATAAGAAAAACAGACAGCGACATCCAATCGGGCGTAACTTGGGACAAAAGCATTGCAGTGCCCGAAATTCCGCTGTCATAAAGCCTTACGGGCTGAAGAAACATAGTAACCCCGACAGAATTAATCACACCGGCTATAAAGAGCATAATAAAATTTTTTATACTGAATTGCTTAATAAATTTCATAAAATATCCTTTCGGCTTTTTTCCATTTTATCATAATAACCGTTTTTATTCAAAGAATAAATTGTAAATTATACTGCCGCAAAAAGCAGAGAAACGCAAAGATAAAAACAACTTCTTACAAAATTGTAATCATACAATTATTTTATACACTTGCAAACAGAACATATATATGTTAAAATCCAGTACAAGAGTGTGTTAAATTTTAGTAAAACAATGAGAGAGGAAGATTTAATATGTTTTGGTTTATGGGAATTTTGGCAGGAGTCCTTTTGGGCGTTGCCGACATAGTTTGGCTCATACACAAAAAGAATGTAAAGAACTGTATCGGCATAATGATAAGAGACATAATCGTGAGCAACATAACATCACTTGCACTTATGTCTTTGGTATTCAAAATACCTAATTTATTTTTGCCTGCCGAGCACAGCAAAAAATATCCGTTTGAATTTTTTGCACTGGTTATAGCGGTAGGTCTAGTATTTCTGTTTTGCAGTGCCGTTGTTAACGGAGTGCTTACCTTTTCAAAAGAGGACAAGCCAAAGCGCAAAGCAGGCGCATGGATAATCCGCATTATCGCTACCCTATTTGCGGCACTTTCCGCCGCAGCAGTTTCTGCATCGATTTGGTCAACGCAAACATTTGCGGGTCTTACACCCGACCAAATGCTGATAAACCTTAATTCGGACACGGGCGGAACAAGCGAAGAGGTTATGATAACCATGTTCCAAGGTCCTGTTTTATCAACAGCGGCTGTAACGGTTTTATTTGCGATATTTGCTTTTTCGCCGAGAAAAATCACATACACCCTCGGCAAAAAGTCAAAGGTCGTTTTCTCGGGACTCGGCAGAAGAGTCACGGCGCTTGTTTTATCAATCGTAATGCTTTCGGGCGGCGTTATGTTCGGTGTTGAAAAACTTTCGCTTCAAAAACTAATTTCCGCTTACACAGACAGTTCAACATATATTGAGGATAATTTTGCAGACCCGAACACCGTAAATATTACCTTCCCCGAAAAGAAGCGTAACCTTATCCACATTTATCTTGAATCCATGGAGAACTCGTATTTTTCAAAGGACCTCGGCGGATATATGGACACTAACCTGCTCCCCGACCTTGAAAAATTATCAAAAGAGGGATACAATTTCTCAGACCGTCCCGAAGGACAATTCGGCGGTAACGGCCATTCAACAGGTGCCAACTGGTCAATCGCATCAATGGTTAATATGGCGAGCGGTATGCCTATGAAAGTTCCGGCAGACCGTAACCAGTACGGTACTGCAAACAACTTCCTTCCGGGTGCCACAACAATCGGCGACATACTCAAGGAGCAAGGATATAATCAAACTGTAATGTTCGGCGCAGACGCAAATTTCGGCGGACTCAGATACCTCTTTGAAGAACACGGCGACTACAAAATAATGGACGCACAATATGCAAGGGATAACGGTCTTGTTCCTCCGGACTACCATGTTTGGTGGGGCTATGAGGACGACAAACTATACGAATTTGCAAAGGATGAAATCACCCGACTTGCAAACGAGGACAAGCCGTTCTACTTCGCTATGGAAACCGCAGACACGCACTTCCCCGACGGCTATCTTTCAGAAAATGCCGAAACGCCGTTTGATAAGCAATATGCAAATGTTATCTTTTACAGTCAGGCTGAAACCACTAAATTCGTTCGTTGGATTCAGGAACAGCCGTTTTACGAAAACACCACTATTGTTATTAACGGCGACCACTTGAGCATGGACCAGAATTTCTTTAAGGACTTTGACCCCGATTACAGACGCACCTGCTTTAATCTCGTTCTCAATCCGTCATCGAATTGCACATCAGCAAAGGCCGACAGATTTAACAACCGTGAGTGGGCAACATTTGATATGTTCCCGACAATGCTTGCGAGCATAGGCGTTGATATTCCGGGCGACAGACTCGGTATCGGTACAAATCTTTTCTCCGAAACGCCGACATTATTCGAGCATGACGGCACGGATTTTGTAAATACGGAACTTGAAAAACGCAGTAACTTCTACAATAACCACGTTCTTGTAGACTGGTCAAGAGTCGGAAACAATCATAAAAAAGACAAACAAGAATAAAAAAATCAAGGCTTCCGTCTGAATATGACGGAAGCCTTTTTTCGTCAGCCTGCTTTTAACATTTAATTATAAACAAAAGCAACATTAATATACTTCTAATCAAGCACGGACATTCTGTTCATCTTCTGCTCGAACTTATCCTTAAACTTTACCTTAGGCACGGCAATGGGATAATTGCCTGTAAAGCAACCGTTGCAAAATCCGACAGAAGCGTTTTCTGCCAATTTATACGTAGCGTCAACCGAGAGATAAGCCAAAGAATCAACGCCTATTGCCTTTGCGATTTCGTCAACGGTAGGATACTTGCAGGCAATGAGATTTTCCTCGTCGTCAACATCGGTACCGAAATAGCACGGGTGCTTAAACGGAGGAGAGGATACCCTCATATGCACCTCTTTTGCCCCTGCTTCACGCAAGAGATTTACAATAGCTGCGCAAGTGGTTCCTCTTACGATAGAATCGTCTATCATAATTACTCTCTTGCCCTTTATATTTTCTTTGATAACATTCAGTTTAATTCTTACGGCACTTTCCCTTTGCTTTTGGGACGGCTGAATGAAACTCCTGCCTATGTATCTGTTTTTCACAAAGCCTATGGCATAAGGTATTCCGCTTTGTCTCGAATAGCCGAGAGCCGCATCAAGTCCGCTGTCGGGGACACCGATAACAATATCCGCATCAACAGGGCTTTCCTCTGCCAAGAACTCTCCGGCTCTTATTCTTGCCTGCTCCACCGAAGCACCGTCAATAATGCTGTCGGGACGTGCAAAGTAAATGTATTCAAATACGCATACATTGCCTTTATTTTTGCAGTGAGTCTTATTTGAATGTACGCCGTCGGAATCTATCGTTACGATTTCGCCCGGCAAAACATCACGCACAAACTCTGCACCGAGAGTATCCAAGGCACAGGATTCACTGCTCACGCACCAGCCGCCGTCCTGCGTTTTTCCTATGCACAGAGGTCTGAATCCGTTTTCGTCACGAAAAGCAATCAATTTCGTTGCGGTCATAACAACGCAGGAATATGCGCCCTTAATCTGTGAGAGCGATTTTTCGATTGCCTCCTCGGTGCTCTTTGAATTCAGCCTGTTTGCGCTGATGGTATATGCAATGGATTCCGTATCGCTGGTGCCGTGAAAGATACCGCCCTTGAGTTCAAAACTGCGGCGAATTTCATCCGCATTGACGAGATTGCCGTTATGCGCAACCGCAAGATTGCCCTTAATATGCCTGATAACAATGGGCTGAATGTTATTTACATTCTTTCCGCCGGTTGTGGAATATCTTACATGACCTATCGCAATATTGCCCTTACCGAGTCCGTCAAGTCTCTGCTTTGTAAAAACATCGGGCACCAAACCGTCGCCCTTAAAATGAGTAAATACTCCGTCATCATTTACCGCAATGCCGCAACTTTCCTGTCCTCTGTGCTGAAGAGCATAGAGAGCGAGGTAAACATCCTCGGCTATATTGCAGGTTTTCGGCATAAATATACCGAAAACTCCGCACTCCTCATGAATACTGTTAAACATATTTTATCGTCCCCCTCAAAGTCAACTCCGATTATTAAATCTTTAATTAAGCAAAAATCATCTGCTCAATTAGGTGTATAAAGATTTGCATAAGGTCTTGACGACAGCGGCGAGAGTTTCTTAAACGGTTTTGCCATAATCTTATCGTAATCTGCATCAAAATATTTACAATACTTTTTTACATAAGAATCAAGTTCCTTTTTATCCTCATCGGAAAGGTCGGACACCTTTATGTTAGGCGAAAGATTTTCCTTTGGGAACGAGCCTCTTACAAAAATTTTTCCCCCGTGCATACCCGAAGCGCAGTGAGTACCAAAAAGTTTTTCGCCGCGTTTCATATTAAGACCGAGCAAAACAATCGTTCCGCCTGCCATATATTCGCCGAGAAACGAGCCGGCATTTTGACCGATAACCAAAACGGGTCTCATCTCTCTGAATTCTTTCATATGAATACCGCCTCGGCACGCAACATTATCCTTAATATATATCTGACCGTCACGCATACCGTAGCCCATAGCGTCGCCGCTGTGACCGTGAACGACAATTTCTCCGCCGCCCATGGTATTACCGACTGCGTCTTGACAGTTTCCGTAAACGATAACCCTGCCTCCGTTAAGATAGCATGCCATATCATTGCCCGGTGTGCCGTAAACTTCTATGGTCTTGCCCTTATCAAGAGCACAGCCGATATATCGCTGACCGTTAACGTCCTTAACGGTAACCTTATTTTTCTTTGACAGTTCTTTTTTTATCTCGTCATCTACTTCTTCGTATCTTCTGAGTCCTGCTTCAATCATAATTTCGCCTCCCCGGTTTTTGCAACCGATTATTCTCCCGCATGTTTTATACCGAGAATTTCAAGTTCTTTGTCGCTGAGTCCTATACCCCTGAGCATAAGTCTGTTGCCTCTGAGCGAATCAATGGAGTTTATTCCCATTCCGCCCATCATTTCTTTTATCTCGTGGTTCCATGCATTAATAAGATTCTCAACCCTTTGATGAGCTTCTTCCGGCTTGAGTCTTTTTGTGAGTTCGGGTCTTTGGGTTGCAATGCCCCAATTACATTTACCGGTTTGACAGGTCTGGCACATATGACAGCCCATGGCAATAAGAGCGGCAGAAGCGATATAACAAGCGTCTGCTCCCAGAGCGATTGCCTTAACAATATCGCTTGAACACCTAAACGAACCCGCCGCAACGAGGGACACGGTAGAACGAATGCCCTCCTGTCTGAGTCTTTCGTCAGCTGCGGCAAGAGCAAGTTCAATAGGAATACCCACATTGTCTCTGATACGGGTAGGAGCGGCACCTGTGCCTCCCCTAAAGCCGTCTATTACTATAATATCCGCACCCGCTCTGGCACAGCCCGAAGCAATAGCGGCAACATTATGCACTGCGGCAATCTTAACCGCAACAGGCTTTTTACCGTCGGTTGCCTGCTTTAAGCTCCATATAAGTTGGCGTAAATCCTCAATCGAATAAATATCGTGGTGCGGTGCCGGAGAAATAGCGTCCGAGCCCTCGGGAATCATACGGGCGTTTGATACCTCAACATTTACCTTTTCGCCCGGAAGATGTCCGCCGATGCCCGGCTTTGCGCCCTGTCCGATTTTTATTTCGATAAATTTACAGTTATTAAGATAGTCCTTATGTACGCCGAAACGACCCGACGCAACCTGAACAACGGCGCAGTCTCCGTAACCGAACAAATCACTGTGCAGACCGCCCTCACCCGTGTTAAACAGGGTTCCCAAATCCTTAGCCGCCCAAGCAAGCGATTTTTGAGCGTTCAGGCTGATTGAGCCAAACGACATGGCGGAAAACATAATCGGCGTTTCCAACACAACCTGCGGCGGCATTTTAACGGTAGACTTGCCTTTTCTCTCAACGGTTATTTTTTCGGGTTTTCTGCCCAAAATCGTTCTGATTTCCATAGGCTCACGAAGTGGGTCGATGGACGGATTCGTTACCTGCGATGCATTAAGCAAAATCTTATCCCAATAAATCGGAAACGGCTTTGGATTACCCATAGCGGAAAGAAGAGTCGAGCCGGTGTTTGCTTGGCGGCATATTTCCTGCTGATACTGTGGAGTCCAGTTAAAATTATCCCTGTACTCGCATACATATTTTTCTATTCTCAACGCTCCCTTTGGACAAAGGTCAACGCATCTGTGACACGCAACGCACGAATCTGAATTTGCAAGAACGGTTTTATTATCCTTTGCAAAATAGTGGCACTCATTTGCACACTGTTCTACGCAAAGTCCGCAGTTTACGCAAAGTTCCTTATCTCTGATAACGGTGAATCTGCGGGGAATGTAATTAACAGCCATATTATTCATCCTCCTCTTCTATTTCCAAAGGAATGAAAACAGGTTCTGCACCGCTTACCGACCACACCTTATCGGGATTCGGACAAACTATGCGAATAGCCGATTCTTCACTGGCAAAGTATGCTCTGTTGCCCTTTGTTGCGGCAGTGAGTGAGCGAAGTTTCAGTCTGTCATTAATAGCAAGAAGTCCTTTGTTGGAACCGAGTATAACCGAAAACGGTCCGTTGACGAGAGCACCGCTGTATATGGTTCTGAGATTAGTAAAATATTCCTTTCTTTCATCGTCCATACGGTCTATTTCGTCCCATTCGGGAGCAGTCAAAACATCTGCCGCAACATCTATCGGCAGTTTATGATGTCTCAAAAGATGGTCGAAAAGATAGGTGATAACCTCGGTATCGGTCTGCATGGAGCACTTATAGCCGAACTGCTCGATATATCTTCTGTTTGCATCATAGGAGGAAATTTCTCCGTTATGAACTATTGACCAATCGAGAATATTAAACGGATGTGCTCCGCCCCACCAACCGGGAGTGTTAGTGGGAAATCTGCCGTGAGCGGTCCAAATATACGCATTATATTTATCAAGCATATAAAACTCTCCGACATCCTCGGGATAACCGACAGCCTTAAAACAGCCCATATTTTTTCCGCACGAAAAAATATAAGCGCCGTCAATGGAGTTATTTACATTCGTTACCGAGCGTGCAACATACTCCTCTTCGTCAAGGCGTGCATTATTCATACGCACTCTGTTTGCCGTACCGAAGTAACGCCAAATATCGGGTCCGTTATTAATACTCTCTACCTTTTTGGTCGGAATTCTCTCCGCAACATCTATATTAAAATGCTTAAAAAGAAATTCCTCACAAGCCTGTCTGGCTTCTTTGTTGTCATAAAAAACATGAAAAGCATAATCGTTCTTATGCTCGGGATATATTCCGTACGCCGCAAAACCGCCGCCCAATCCGTTTGAACGGTCATGCATAAGCGCAATGGATTTAATAATTTCGGAACCGTTAACAGGCTTACCCTTACGGTCGATAATCGCCGCAATGGCACAGCCCGACGGAATTCTGATTTCGCCTTCCTTTAACATTTTCCCTCTCCTTACAATTTGTTATAAAATCAACTTTTGCCTTCCCTGTTTTTCCAAGGAAGGCTGTTGCTTTTTATTAATTTTTCAATTTACATATAAGCCTGATACTTATATATCATCCTCACCCTGAAGAGCGTCATAGCCTCTCTCGCCGGTTCTGACCTTAACGACATCATCAACATCATAGATAAATATTTTTCCGTCGCCGATTTTTCCTGTATAGAGTACCTTTCTCGCCGCATTTACAACCGTTTCGACAGGTACGGCGGAAACTACCATTTCAAGTTTCATCTTCGGGTTAAGATTCATTTCTTCAATTTCTACGCCACGATATTTACGTATATGACCTTTTTGCGTACCGCAGCCCATTACATTGGTTACCGTCATTCCGGTAATACCTACGCCGTTCATAGCCTCTTTAATAGCTTCAAAGCGTGCAGGATTAAATATCATTACAATTTTAGTCAGCTTATGCTCCGAAGTATCCGCAGTATATGATTCAACAGGTACCGCTTTTTCAACGGGAGCTGCAATCGGTGTCACCTCCAGTGTATCCTCAGCACTCGCCTGAATGGAGGACGAGGTTGCAAAAGCCATAGCCGGCATAAAGTCTGCGTAAGCCGACGGAAGATTATGCTCGGTTGCGTCGAGACCCTTAATCTCTTCCTCCTCGCTGACACGGAGTCCGACAGTCTTTTTAATAACCGTAAAGACGATAATCATACATACCGTAGTCCATGCCGCAACGGCAAGAAAGCCGAGAGCCTGAATGCCGAGTTGCTTAAAACCGCCGCCGTAAAACAAACCCTTGCCCACTCCGTCATAGCCGGTTGAGAAAAGACCTACGGCAAAGGTGCCCCAAATACCGTTTGCACAGTGAACGCCGACAGCGCCTACGGGGTCATCTATATGAAGTTTCTTATCAAGGAATTCTACGGCAACCACTACAAGAATACCTGCTACTAAACCGATAATGCTTGCTCCCAAAGCGTCAACGCAGTCGCACGAAGCGGTAACCGCTACCAAACCTGCAAGCGAGCCGTTGAGTGACATCGAAACATCGGGTTTGCCGTCCTTTATCCAGGTAAAAATCATTGTCGTACAGGTTGCAACGGCAGGTGCCATTGTAGTTGTGACAAAGATTGAAGCCAAAGTGTCAACATCCTTTGCGGCTGCTCCGTTAAAGCCGTACCAAGCGAACCAAAGAATGAACACACCGAGTGCGCCCATAGTGAGCGAATGGCCGGGTATAGCCTTAACCTTAATACTGCCGGTCTTTTTATCCTTAACATACTTTCCGATACGGGGACCGAGAATAGCCGCACCGATAAGCGCCGCAATACCGCCTACCATATGTATAGCCGTCGAACCTGCGTAATCGTGAAAACCGAGTTTTGCAAGCCAGCCGTTTGAGTTCCAAATCCAGCCTGCCTCGATAGGATAAACAACAGCGGAAATAACCGCAGAATAAATACAATACGAGATGAACTTTGTTCTTTCTGCCATAGCACCCGAAACAATTGTAGCCGCCGTAGCACAAAAAACAAGGTTAAATACAAAATTCGACCAATCGCCGCTTGATGAATAGTAGCCCTTAATCAAACCGAGGTTAGGCAATCCGAAAAGTCCTGCTATATAATCCTCGCCGAACATCAAGCCGTAGCCGATTAAAATGAACATTACAGAGCCGATACAAAAATCCATAAGATTTTTCATTATAATGTTACCGGCATTTTTTGCTCTGGTAAATCCTGTCTCTACCATCGCAAATCCGCACTGCATAAAGAACACCAACGCAGCGCCTATCAAAAACCACACACCGAAAATGTTATCGGTGATTACAGACAATATGTTATCAGTCATACCGTTTCTCCTTTTTTCCTATAGTTTGTTATAAACAGAAAATAAATAATAAGAGGGTACGACTGCACAGATTCTCTGTAAGTCGCACCCCATTGTGCTTTCTAATTCGACAGCGCCGAAGAAAAAATCCGACGCTGCCTTATTATAATCAGTTGACTTAAGTCAACCAGAGAGGGCTTACAATATAAGAATCCGCATTTTCTTATATCTTAATATAACTCGTTTTGATTAATAATTAATCATATAACGGTTGATTTCCCACTGTGATACCGAGGTCTTGTAACTGTCCCACTCGGCTTTCTTACCGGAAATGTAGTTATTGAATACATGAGAGCCTAAAGTCTCTTTAATGAACGGATCAGCCTCTGCCGCTTTAATTGCCTCCTCAAGAGAACCGGGGAGACACTTAATGCCGTTCTTTGCAAGTTCCTCATCGCTGAGAGCAAATACATTCTTGTCATATGCCGGTGCAGGCTTTAAGCCTTTTTTAATTCCGTCAAGACCTGCTGCAAGGCAAAGAGCCATTTCAAGATAAGGGTTACAAGTCGGGTCGGGACATCTGAGTTCGACTCTCGTTCCCTTGCCTCTTGCGGCAGGAATACGAACAAGACAGCTTCTGTTTGATGTTGACCATACAAGATATGACGGAGCCTCATAACCCGGAACAAGTCTCTTATATGAGTTAACCGTCGGGTTTGAAAC
This sequence comes from uncultured Eubacterium sp., assembly GCA_900542875.1. Lineage (GTDB taxonomy): Bacteria > Bacillota > Clostridia > Oscillospirales > Acutalibacteraceae > Eubacterium_R. Next base: position 14,564 of record UQPH01000032.1, read on the forward strand.
AACAGCCATACCCTGAATATGCTCCATAATACCGGCAATAAAGTTGTATGCCTTTTCGCTGAGTCCGAGTTCACCGTTCGGGTCATCAAAGATATTCTCGCCTGTTTTAAGGTCATAGAGAGACATATTTGTGTGCATGCCCGAGCCGTTGATACCCTCAATCGGTTTCGGCATAAAGGTTGCATGCAAACCGTGCTTTGTGGCATAAGTCTTAACAACATGCTTAAAGGTCATAACTCTGTCTGCCGTTGTCATAACATCGCCGAACTGGAAGTCAATCTCGTGCTGACCCTTGGCAACCTCGTGGTGAGAAGCCTCAATGGTATAGCCCATTTCCTCAAGCGCAAGGCAAATATCCCTTCTGCAATTTGAACCTGTATCAATAGGATTAAGGTCGAAATAGCCTGCCTTATCGTTAGTCTCAAGAGTCGGGGTACCGTCCTCGTTAGTGTTAAAGAGGAAGAACTCACACTCAGGGCCTACATTAAATCCATAACCCATCTCGGCAGCCTGATCAATTACCTTCTGCAAAACATTTCTCGGGTCACCCTCAAACGGTGTTACATTGTCTGCCTTATAAACAGAACAGATAAGTCTTGCAGTCTGTGCGTTTTGGTGCTTGCGCCACGGAAAGATTGCCCATGTATCATAATCCGGATGCAAATACATATCTGACTCATCGATTCTTACGAAGCCATCAATTGATGAGCCGTCAAACATACAGTCATTAGCCAGTGCCTTTTCAAGCTGAGAAATTGTAATAGCAACATTTTTCATAATTCCGAACAAATCGGTAAACTGAAGTCTGATAAACTCAACGCCGCATTCTGTGGCTTGCCTTAAGATTTCTTCCTTTGTGTACTTACTCATAGCAAATACCCCTCCTATTATAATAATTCATTATACAAAAAGGCGAGGGCGTCCCTATTCGGAACGCCCTCGTTTCAAGTACAATTTCATTATATGACCGCAATTAATCGTTGTCAATATTTTTTGTTCATTTTGTATACTTACATAATCATTCAGGGAATAAAAAACAAAACTTTCGTTTAAGATGCACAATATGAGCCGTCACTCACAGTTGTAAGAGGATAAAATCTCAAAAAATCTTTTTTCCTTTTCCTCACGCTCATCTTGCGTATCGGAGGAGTCAAAAAAGCAAATTTTTCCTTCCGATTTTTTAGAAGAAAGCAAATCACTTTTCTTGAGCACACGATAAAGTTGCCTTGCAACTCCGGGTGCGCCGTCAAAAAATTTTACATCTCCGAGCACTTTTCTTATATTATCCTTAGCCAGCGGATAATGGGTGCATCCGAGCACAACATTTTCTGCCATGCCCCTATATTTTCCGAGCAGATTTTGCAGATAATTATCAAGTTCGTCAAATCTTGACTGCTCAATCAAATCAGCCATACCGACGCAGGAAAGAAGTTCTGTATTACCGTTATCATATTTTGAATACAGGCGATGAAATTTTTCGCTTTCTATTGTACCTCTCGTCGCCATAACAAGAGTGAAACCATCAAAGGATTTGTCATGCACCACCTTATATGCAGGCTCAATAGCAATAATCGGCAGTGTATTATACTTATTTCGAAGAAAATCGACAGCCTTTGCCGAAGCCGTATTACAAGCTAAAACCACCGCCTTACAATGCTTCTTTTCCGTCATATACTCCACGATTTCATCGCATCTTTTAATTATTTCTTCGTCGCTTTTGTCACCGTACGGACAGTTTTTTGAGTCGCTGAAAAAGAAATAATCCTCGTTTTTCATCAATCTCAACGCCCGAGACAAAACAGTTGAGCCGCCTATTCCGCTGTCCAAAAAGCCGATTGGCATATCATTCATTTTTATTACTCCATACAACCCTGAAAGGCTGTCATTCCGCCTTTTCTGTAATAAATCTTAAAGTTTCTGCAAAGTTGCCGACAACCGTACCAATGCAAAAACCTTATTTATTATATACACTTTACCATTAAACTTCAAGGGCAAACCAATGAAAAATACGGCCTCGCAAAAATATGCGAAGCCGCAATGTGATTATTTAAGTATTTCTACTATTTTTCTCTTATATGACAAAAATTTTTCGGTCAAGTCAAAATCGGCAGAACGTGGCTTTGGCTCATCAATCACAATTTCCTGCATATGATTGCCGGAGGTGAGAATATAAATCCTGTCGGAGAGCAAAATTGCCTCGTCAATATCGTGGGTAACAAACACCGTAGAAAGATTAATATTTTCCATCACGTCAAGATACCATGTATGAATTTTTGACTTTGTAATGGTATCCAGAGCACTGAACGGTTCGTCCAGAAGTGCCACTCCGTTTGAGGAGAGATACGTTCTAAGCAGTGCCGCACGCTGACGCATACCGCCCGAAAGTTCACCGGGATACTGCATCTGCGTACCGTCAATACCAAAGGTTTCAAAAAGCGGATTGGCTTTTTTTCTCGCCTCTTTTTTTGACATACCGCCGAGCACAAGCGGCAAAGCTACATTATCTATAACCCGCCTGTACTCAAAGAGCAAGTCCTTTTGGAGCATATAACTGATTTTGCCGGGTTTTGAGGTTACATCCTCACCCTTTAGCAAAACTCTGCCGCTGTCGGGAGAAATAATGCCCGAAAGAATACTTAAAAGTGTGATCTTTCCGC
>UQPH01000033.1 GCA_900542875.1 uncultured Eubacterium sp.
CAGAAGCTGTATTATTTACATCATTTTTCTTATTTACACCATCTAAGGACTTCATCGTCGGGAAGAGGAGGACATCACGAATCGAGTAGCTGTCGGTGAGGAGCATAACAAGTCTGTCGATACCGATACCGAGACCGCCCGTCGGAGGCATACCGTACTCGAGAGCCATAACGAAATCGTTATCAATCATATTAGCCTCGTCATCGCCTGCTTCACGAAGTTTCATCTGAGCCTCAAAACGCTTCATTTGGTCGATTGGGTCGTTAAGTTCGCTGTAAGCGTTGCCATACTCTCCGCCGAGAATGAACAGTTCAAATCTCTCTGTAAGAGCAGGACAATCCGGCTTTCTCTTAGTAAGCGGGCTTACCTCAACAGGATAGTCCATAATGAATGTAGGCTGAGTAAGATTTTCCTCAACGAATTCTTCAAAGAACGAATTTAGAACATCGCCCCAAGTAGCCTTACCCGGTGCAATCTCTATACCCTTTTCCTTAGCAACGGTTACTGCCTTTTCATCGTCACTCATAAAGGAAGCAAAATCAACGCCGCTGTATTCCTTAACGGCGTCAACCATAGTGAGCCTTTTGAATGGACTTTCAAGGTCGATTTCAGTACCGTTAAATACGATATGGAGGCTGTCGCAAACCTCGTTTGCCGCATTACGGATAAGTGCCTCGGCTATATCCATCATACCGTGATAATCGGTAAATGCCTGATAAAGTTCAATACAGGTAAACTCGGGATTATGGCGAACGTCCATACCCTCATTACGGAAGTTTCTGCCGATTTCGTAAACTCTTTCCATACCGCCTACAATAAGACGCTTTAAGTAAAGTTCTGTTGCGATACGAAGATACATATCCATATCAAGAGTGTTATGGTGGGTAATAAACGGTCTTGCCGCCGCACCGCCCGGGATAGTGTTAAGAATCGGGGTTTCAACCTCGATAAATCCGAGATTGTCAAGATACGAGCGAATGGAAGAAATAATCTTTGAACGCTTGATAAATGTATCCTTTACATCGGGATTCATAATCATATCAAGGTATCTTCTGCGGTATCTTGTATCTGTATCCGTAAGGCCGTGGAACTTTTCGGGAAGCGGAAGAAGCGACTTTGAAAGGAGTCTGATTTGCTTCGCATGAACGGAAATTTCACCCGTTCTGGTCTTAAACACAAAGCCCTTTACTTCAACTATATCTCCGATATCCCAAGTCTTAAACTCGGCAAAAGTCTCTTCGCCGACATCGTTCATTCTGACATAAGCCTGAATTCTGCCGTTTCTGTCCTGAATATCGATAAAGTTAGCCTTACCCATATCACGCCAGGTCATTATTCTGCCTGCTATGATAACATCTTTATTTTCAAGATTTTCAAAATCAGCCTTGATTTCATCTGAATGATGAGTCTGCTCTGCAACGGTAATTTCAAACGGGTCCTTGTCGGCGTCCTGAAGAGCCTTGAGCTTATCTATTCTGATTTGCTTTTGCTCATTTTCGCTGAGAACAACCTCAGCCATCGTCATCTGAGCGGCATTTGCATTATTGCCGATTTTTTCGATAATTTCAAGAGCCTGTGCCTCATCGTCTGCACTGCCGCCGAATGCGATTGCGCCGGTTTGAAGATAAAGAGTATATTTAACTTTATCGCCGTCAGCCTCAACGATATATTTCGGATTTGTTTTTTCCTCATCGTTTTGAAGTATGTTTTGCACCTTCATACGACTGTTTTTCTTTACAGCCTTAACGCCTCTCTTACACTCGTCTTCCTTTGCAAAAACAGGTGATGAGCCGACGCTCTGACCGTCAATCAATAATTCAAATGTGAAAGTGCCGTCACCGTGCTTAGTGATTTCAAACTTTCCTGCCATACATTTCTACCTCTGAATCTTTATTTCGGATTAGTCAATAGACTTAATTTCAAACTCTAAATTTCCGATAGGTGCCTCAACAACTACCTTTTCGCCTACGGCAGCACCGATAAGTGCCTTGCCTACCGGGCTTTCGTCGGAAATTTTGCCCTGCGACGGATTACTCTGCGAGAAGCCGACGATTTCGTAAACGAACTTCTGACCGTCACGCAAAACGGTAACCTTTGAGCCCATCGATACCTTGTCACTTGCCGTATTATCAATAATCACTGCGTTTTTAAGTTGATATTCGAGTTCCTGAATACGAGCCTCGATTTTGGCCTGCTCGCTCTTAGCCTCGTCATATTCGCTGTTTTCACTAAGGTCACCGTAGGAGCGTGCAACCTTAAGTTTTTCTGCAATGTCAACTCTTCCTTCGGTTTTAAGCTGTTCAAGTTCTGCCTCTAACTCGGCTTTACCTGCGGCTGTCATAGTAAATGTTTTTGCTGCCATGATTATATCTCCTTAACATTAATATACAATTTAACTAAATAATTATATATTATAATAACTTCAATGTCAACAGCAAAAAATGCAGTTGCAAATTAATGATTTGAAATTTTTTTAATTTCAACCGATTTGTATGCAGATTATACTGCATAAAATATATACGCCGTGACCGATTAACCGTACTGTCATTTGTTTACGGTTGCAACAACCGGACTTGTTGTCTAATATAAAAATCACAAAACAAAAAAGGAGGAATTTTTATTACAAGCTATGAATTCAGAAACGATACAATGTTTTTGAGAAATCAATTCAAAAGTGTCGGTATGTTCAAACTGCCGCTTGTTAAAAAACAAGAAATCAGTCTTGAAGGTGTAAGCCTAATAGGTTATGATAAAGTTAAGCAGAATACACGGCAAGATACTTGTACTTGCCGTGAGAGGAGAAACATATGGAGTGATTGTCAGCAAACGCTTGCATTTTGCTTTAATCACGTAATATGTTTTGACGAGTGGAGATTTGACAAGCTTTAATTTCTGCTTTGACGGAATTGAAAAAGGCAGTATAGTTGCCGTTTCGACAATAGGAGTTAAAAAGCAAAAATCCCATTTTATGCTCGGCTATAATGAGATGTTAAGCAGAATTAAACCAAGTAAAATTATTTGTTATGGCAAACCCTTTGACGAAATGAAGGGCGATATAATCGAAGTGGATTATGCCAAAACGAATAATTTGCAAAAATCGAACAGCGGTTTATATATCAAAACCTTTTACGGTTATGTTGATAATACATATAGAAAAGGCGGCGGGTCTGCAAACGGACAAAATTCCGGTAATCCCGAACCGACAAACAATTTACCGATTAAATCGAAACCTAACTCTAAATTAGTTCGTTATTGCAATGGCAAAAAGATTCAAGAAAGATATTATGATGAAAATGGTATAGCAAAAATGGATATTGATTATACAAATCGCGGTAACCCTAAACGGCATCCTAATGTACCACACAGGCATAGGTGGGTAAATGGAAGGAGAATGAAAACAGATGAACAATTTTAAAGATTTTGAAAAATGGATAGAAACAGGAAATGAAATTGAGTTTTCATATAAAGGTAAAAACTATTCCGTAACATATTTTGTTAACGAGTCAAATAAAGAAGAAATTTCATTTTGTGAGTTTTACAAAGAACCTGTTGAGTTTTATACGATTGAAGATTTTATAAATAATGCAAAAATTGATAATGAGTTGCTAAAAGACATTTGGGAAAATGTAGTAGATATATCTGTATTTTAGCGATATTCATATACAATTTTGATATAAAAAGAAGAATTGTTGTGATTTTGCTCGGCTATAATGAGATGTTAAGCAGAATTGAGCCGAATAAAATTATTTGCTATGGCAAGCCCTTTGACGAAATGAGGGGCGATATAATCGAAGTGGATTAAGCCAAAACGAATAATTTGCAAAAATCGAACAGCAGTTTATATATCAAAACCTTTTACGGTTATGTTAATAAAGGCGGCGGGTCTGCAAACGGATAAAATTCCGGTAATCCCGAACCTGAACAGGCTTGGACGCCTAAAGATAAAGAAACGGAAAGATTTTTAGGCAAACCGGGAGAAATTAAAAGAACTTTTATTTCAACTAAAAAGGGTGGCTATTGGGTTGAAACAAAAATAGGGCATGACGGTAGGGCTACAAAAGAACGTCAATATACCGATCATGGCAATTCAAAAACCCATTCTAATCCACATGATAATATTATCGGTTGGAAAGAAAATGGGGAACCAAATTGGAACAAAGAAATCAATTATTACGGTGAGGAAATACCCGAATTTAAATATTTCAAAATTACAGGAGTGAGCAAAATGAATAAAGATTATGTGAATAATGATTATGACGGAGATTACAAAAGCATGGAAGAATTTTATTATTCTGTAGACCATCATTCGGAAATTGTTTTTGAATGGAAAGACAAATCGTACGAAATATGTTCTATGGACGGAAAACGCTGGTGGTTTTTCAATGTGACAGATGATACGGAGGTTATAGTAAATACAATAGAAGAACTTATGAATTGTGAAATTGACGGCGAGAAACTCGTTGACATTTGCACAAAATTCACTGTTATTGAAAGAACATTTTAAGTATTTGAACAAAACATTTGAAGAAATATTTAAGGGAACAAAAAAGGTTATCTCATTTACGAGATAACCTTTTTCTTCTTAATCGTTATCGACATTGGTCGGTGAATAATACGGGTCCTGCTCCTGATTAAAAGGTTGAGACGGTTCGTCGGGAATTACAATAGCACAGATTATATATGCCCAAACTCCCGCTCCGCCGAAGAGAACCACGAGAGCCCACAAAAGACGGACAACCGTCGGGTCCATATTAAGATACTTTGCAAGCCCTGCGCAAACACCGCAAATTTTTCTGTCTGTTACCGATTTATACAATTTCTTTTCCATATTCTCTCCTTAAAAACTGCCTTTTTCGTCAAACGGATTTTATATCCGTACCGCCGAAAATATTGGTTACGTTTATAAAAATTGTCTTTGCATCGGGCGGAAGATTTTTATTACTCTTATCCGAAGTACCGCCGAATACACTGTTTGATTTAACTATAACTCTTACATCCTGCGGAACATAAATATCGACTCCGCCAAACACTGCATTTACATTCACAACACAGTTATTAACTATATCCGCATTACGCACATCAACCTTAATTCCGCCGAAAGTGGCGCAAAATCTGCCGCCTGCAAAACCGTTATCAAAGCGATAATTTTCGCCTGCAAACAAAGCATTGTATACTGCGTTGGACTGAGTAACGGGAGCACAAGCATCATAAACGGTATTGCCCTGCGGTATATATTCCTGCTCTTTATCGGAAGTGAGATTATTAATCACCACAGAAACGCCGACAAGTACAACAACGGCAGGTAAAATAAACGCTTTATACATCCAAATATCATAATAACAGTTAATCAGCAGCAACACGCCCACAACAAGTCCAACAGCGGAAAATGTTTTATTTTTATCCTTAAACAGACCGATAAAACACGGAACGATAATAAACAGCGTCCACCAGCCGTCAAAGAAAATCGTGCGGTCAATTATGTTTGCTTCCTTAAGGCCCCACAACAAACCGAGTGCTATAATCACGAAACCCCAAAGAATACCTTTGGTTTTATTCATATCTTTCCCTCCTTAATATGAACGATATGCATAGTTTATTTTAATAATTATTTATATAATCCTTTAATCACATATTAACAGCAACCGTTATAAAAAGTCAATAAACAATAATGTTAATTTTTATAATATTATAATATCAAATTATTACAAAGAGGTGAACTCTGCATTACCATATTGTAATAAAATTAAAAATTTTATAAAACAAAAACAGTTGACCCATTTTTGACGAGTCAACTGCTTTACTTTACGAATTAAAATCAGTCGTTTGGAATGAACTTTGCGTGAACTGCCGAAACTGCTCTGTCCGCATCGTCTGCATCGATGATAACGGAAATCTTAATCTCGGAGGTTGAAATCATTCTGATGTTGATATTTCTCTCATAGAGAGCCTCAAACATAGCGGTTGCGGTACCCGGATGCGACTCCATACCTGCACCTACGATAGAAACCTTTGCTACATTGGTATCGCAAACGATCTTTGCATTTTGAAGATGTGATGAGCCCTTGAGAAGTTCAACAGCAACGGGGCCGTTATCCTTATTTACGGTAAATACTATATCCTTTGTGCCGTCTCTGCCGAAGGACTGAAGAATAATATCGACATTAATATTCTTTTGCGAAAGTTTTGAGAATATATTGAACGCAACGCCCGGGTTATCCTCAACACCGAGTACGGATACAAGAGCCACATCCTTATCCTTAGTTACGCCTCTGATTAACATTTTTTCCATTTTTGCTACCTCCTTAACGATTGTACCCGGTACCGGGTTAAGTGATGAAAGAACTTCAAGTTCCACAGAATATTTTTTTGCCATCTCGACGGAACGGTTATTAAGAACCTGTGCGCCGAGGGTTGCAAGCTCAAGCATTTCGTCATATGTGATTTCCTTGAGTTTGCGGGCATTTTCCACTTTACGTGGGTCTGCCGTATACACGCCCTCTACATCGGTAAATATCTGGCATTTATCGGCATGAAGTGCAGCGGCGATAGCAACTGCCGAGGTGTCCGAACCGCCTCTGCCGAGTGTTGTAAGGTCATCGTATCTGTTAATTCCCTGGAAACCTGCAACAACGCAGATATTATGTCTTGCGAGCTCAGCCTGCAATCTGTTGGGTCTGATATTCTTTATTCTGGCAGAACCGTAAACACTGTTTGTGTTAAATCCTGCCTGCCAGCCCAAAAGGCTGATAACCGGAAAGCCGAGTGATTCGATAGCCATTGCGAGAAGCGAAATGGAAATCTGCTCACCTGCTGCCAAAAGCTGGTCAAGTTCTCTGTTTTTAGCCGTCGGATTAATCTCCTTAGCCTTTTCGATAAGATTATCTGTTGTGTCGCCCTGAGCCGATACGACTACGACAACATCGTTGCCTGCCTTATAGGTATCGGTTACTATCCTTGCGACATTCATAACTCTTTCGGCATTAGCTACCGAAGAGCCTCCGAATTTCTGGACAATAAGTGCCATATTTTCCTCCTGTATGAATTAATAGTTTGTTACCTTAATTGTATTGATTACGTCAATGCCCTCGAGCTTTTTAACAAGCTGATTTTCGGTCATCGAATCTGTGATAAACGCAACCTCGTCCGAAGGCTGTCCCTTGCGGCTGAGAAATTTAACATCGCTGAATGCGGACATAACGGCATTCTCACTTGCCTTTGCACGAACATAAAACGGCATCTCAAGCACAGCTTTTTCGTCTGCAACATAGTCCTCGCTGCCTGCACCCCAACCGAAATTCTTTCTTCTTCCAACATGAACGGCGCAGTCTACCATATCCGCAACAACGGCACTGGCAGTAGGAAGTTTACCTGCTCCCTGACCGTAGAAGCACACATCGCCTACGGCATCTCCTCTGACAAGGATGGCATTAAACACTCCGTTTACGCTTGCAAGTTGCGAACCGTTAAATACAACGGCAGGACTTACGAAAGCGGTAATTTTATCATCATTGATTTTTTTAATTTGACCGAGAAGTTTAATCACGCCGTTAGCCGAAGAGATATACGATACATCCTCGAGAGTGATTTTTGTAATGCCCTCAGCCTTGACCTGATTAGGATAAACATGCTTTCCGAAAGCAAGGGAAGCAAGAATACAAACCTTACGGCAGGCGTCAAAGCCCTCAATATCCGCTGTCGGGTCTTTCTCGGCAAAACCGTTATCCTGTGCAAGTTTAAGCGCATCCTCAAAGGTCATACCGTCCTCAATCATCTTTGTGAGGATAAAGTTGGTAGTACCGTTAAGAATACCCGCAATGCCCTCGATATTATTGGCGGCAAGGCACTGAGCCATAGGACGGATAATCGGAATACCGCCGCCGACGCTTGCCTCAAAGAGATAATTAACGCCATGCTTTTCGGCAGCCTGAAGAAGTTCAAGTCCCTTTTGGGCAACAAGTTCTTTATTAGATGTTACAACGCTCTTTCCCGATTCGAGAAGTTTCATTGTAAAATCAAATGCCGGATTAACCCCGCCCATGGTTTCTGCAACAACTTTAATTTCATCGTCATTCAAAATATCGTTAAAATCCTTAGTGAACAAAGCCTCATGAGGGTCACCCTTGAAGTCACGCAAATCAAGAATTCTTGCGACCTCGAGAACTTCGCCGCCGGTACGATTAGATATACTCTTTTCGTGGGTCTCAATAACCTCTGCAACGCCGGAACCTACCGTTCCGTAACCCATAATTGCTACCTTCATATTATTCCTCCTAAACAATCTCGGCTGATTTTACTCCGCCGATATTTTTAATCTTTGATATTAAATCCTCAGTAGACACATCCGTCTGTGAAAGTCTGACCGTAATGGACACATCGGCTATATTATTTACCGGAATGCTTTGATTTACAGCCAAAATATTCGCTCCTGCAAGATAAAGTTCGTTCATAACCGAACTCAACACGCCTGCATTATCTATCAGTTTTGCATTAATTGCGGTGACATCGTCTCCCTGCTCGTTATATTCAAATATTTTATCCTTATATTTATAATATGCCGAACGGGATATCCCCGCCATCTTTGCCGCCTGCGATGCACTGGTCGCCTCGCCCGACTGCAAATAGCCGTTTGCCTCAACAACCTTGGCGTATATTTCGGGCAATATTGACATATCTACAAGCAGATATTTTACTTTTCCCATTTGTGCACCACCCGTGGACAACTGTATTACTGTGAAAAACACTTTTCATATATTAACACAAAACCTTTACATAATCAAGAGTTATTTTTCAATTTGTCAAAATTACATAAAAAAGCGGCTCGAATACAGTATTCAAGCCGTTTTTTCTCATATAAATAATGTTTAATTCTCGCTTGTGTTGCCCTTTGGCAAGATAACAAGCATAACCGTTCCGTTTTCTGTGCTTTCCTCGGCAAGGACTCTGCCGCCGTGAAGTAAAGCAATTTCCCGAACAAGCGCAAGTCCCAGTCCGACGCCGCCGTATTCCCTGCTGCGTGATTTATCAACACGAAAAAACGGCTGAAAGATACTTTCTCTGTACTGCTCGGGTATTCCGTTGCCGTTATCACGCACTCTGATAAAAATCTGTCCGTTTCGTTCACTGACACAAGCCCTCACGCTCTCATTCGGTCGATTGTAGCGTATGGCATTTTCCGTAAGATTAAAGAGCATACGATAAATCAGTGTATCGCTTCCGATAATTGTTCCGTCTCCGTCGCATTCGAGAGTGATTCCTCTTTTTTCGGCAAGCGGTGCAAGGTCGGCAAAAACCTCTTCAAACATAGGTGCAAGTTCAATCACATCATTACAAGGCACGGTGCGAAGTTCACTCATTTCAAGCAAAGTTTTTGTCATCTGCGACATTCTTTCCGTCTGTTCCTGCAAAAGTTTTAACAGTTCTGCCGTATCGTGCTGAATATCCGAATGTTCAACAGAAAACAGTTCAATCTGTGCCTGCATAAGTGCAAGCGGTGTTCTCAGTTCGTGTGCGGCATTACCCGTAAACTGCCGTTGGGCAGAAAAGCCCTCATCAAGACGGTCAAGCATACCGTTAAACGATTTACTGAACTGCTTAAATTCCGGAAGAACATCCTCGCTTATTTTCATATCTGCCAAATTATCGGGCTGAACATTTTCCACCTGAGAGGCGAAACTCTTTAACGGTTTCAATGCTCGACCGCTGACAAAATAAGCCAGCACACCGCCGAGCAGAGTAACAGCCACAGTGATATACCAATTAGTTGTACCAAAGGAATGCTGAGCACCGTTTACTATAATGGTAAGTTCGTCATGGTCAAGGCTCTTGCTTTCCGGATCAAAGGAATCGGGCTCGCTGTTTTCGATTTCGCTGTACGCAGAAATTCCGTTACCTATCGAATTCATATAATGCTTACCGGAATAACCGATTAAGCAATTCATGAGCACACAGGTCAAACCTATCAAAGCAACGCTCATCAGCGTAATTCTCCACTGCAAAGAAAGTCTTTTCATTCCTTTTCCTCCATAACATATCCCTCGCCTATACGATTATGTATAGGATCATAGCCCATAGCAGAGCGAAGTTTCTTTCTGAGTGCCGAAATATGCACTCTTATGGAATTACTGAAATTATCAACACTGCTGTCCCAAACATGCTCGAGAAATTCCTCTTGGCTTATAGGTCGTCCTTGATTGAGCATAAGATATTCAAGAATACCCGTTTCCTTTCTCGTAAGGGACAACGGCTCGGACGAGACATACGCTTTGCGTGATTTCGTATCAAACGAAAGTTCGCCGCAAGTCAAAACAACATCGTTTTGAGTAAATCGTCTGAGTGTCAGGTTGCGTATTCTTGCGGCAAGTTCATCAAGATGAAACGGTTTAGTAAGATAATCGTTTGCACCTGCGTCCAGTCCCTCAACCTTATCGGCAACCTCACAGCGAGCAGACAAAATAAGCACCTTTGTATCGCTGTCGTTTTTTCTGAGTTCTTTAAGAACACTCATACCGTCTGCATCCGGTAAATTCAAATCAAGCACAACAAGGTCGAAGCGTTCTATGCAAAGCATTTCCATAGCCGTCTTTCCGTCATAGCAATAATCCACGCTGTAAGCCAAATGTTTGAGACTGCGTACAATGGTATCGCACAGAGTTTTCTCGTCCTCAACAACTAAAATATGCATAAATATCCTCCGACACTTTTTTATTCATCAAACCGATATATAAAGGTATTATAACACAAACGAATAAAGTTTTTGTTAATTTTTTCATCAACAGAGCAAGAAAAAAATTTAATTAATTCGTTTACTTAACAGAAATTTTATATCCCCTGTGTTATAATCGGGACGAAAACGAAAGGAGTGGTAATTTTGTTCAAAGCAAAAAAGGCTGTATCACAAGGCTTTTTACTGATTGCAGGAATGGTTATGTTGTGCTACGGAGCAATGCGAGGCGAAGCTGAGACCGTATTAAGTAAGGCGATAAGGCTATGCTTGGAGTGTGTTGGTATTGGATAAGAACAAAAAGAAGAAAAACATATCAAAGCCGCTGAGCAGATTTCGCAGTTGGATTCAGGCGGGAGCGACACTGCTTACAAATATCCATCTGCCAAACTTTTTTAAGGGCGGAATATATCAGGGCAACGGCAAGGCAGTATGCGTTCCCGGCTTAAACTGCTACTCCTGTCCGGCAGCGTCGGGTGCTTGTCCGATAGGGGCATTTCAATCAGTAGTAGGCTCATCGAAATTTAAGTTTTCCTATTATATAACAGGATTTTTGATTTTGCTCGGCGTACTGCTCGGTCGCTTCATTTGCGGATTTCTGTGTCCGTTCGGTTGGTTTCAGGATTTATTACACAAAATACCTACTAAAAAACTGTCAACAAAAAAACTGAAACCACTTACATATTTGAAATATGCAGTGTTACTGCTGAGCGTAATTATTTTGCCTGCATTTGCGGTAAATGATTTAGGAATGGGCGACCCTTTTTTCTGCAAATATATATGTCCGCAAGGAGTGCTTGAGGGAGCCATCCCGCTGTCAATCGTAAACGAGGGAATACGCTCGGCCCTGGGTGCCCTATTTACACGAAAACTGATAATATTAATCGCCGTTGTGGTTTTGAGTGTGCTGTTTTACCGTCCGTTTTGTAAATGGATATGCCCGCTCGGTGCATTTTACGGACTGATGAACAAGGTATCGCTTTTTGGAATAAAAGTTGACGGGCATAAATGCGTATCCTGCGGAAAATGTGCAAAGGTGTGCAAAATGGATGTTGATGTAACAAAAACGCCTAATCATACCGAATGTATACGCTGCGGCAAGTGCATCACCGCCTGCCCGACCGAAGCTATTAGTTTCAACTACGGCTTTGGATTACCCGAAAAAAATCTTTGCGACAATGCAAAGGTAAATAAATCAATAAACAAAGAAAATTCAATAAATAAAAAAACGGAGGAATGATTATGAAAAAATCAATCAAAAAAATCTTGGCTGTACTGCTTGTGGCAGTGCTTACACTCAGCCTTGCTGCCTGTTCCGCAAAAAAGAACAAGAATGACAATTCTTCATCAAACGCAGACACCGATATTGCAACCCTGATGTCGGTAGAACCGAACAACGCAGAAGAGGCGGCAGACCTGTATCAAAAACTTATGCAAAAGGAAAACGATATTCTTTCAAACAATTCAAGCCTTTGGGAAAAGGTATTTATGTCGGCAAACAAAGAAACGCAGATGATTGAGGACGGCACTAATTACGGCGATTTTCTGCTTAAGACAATTGATGGTGCAAAGGACCAATTCTCGGCAGATGAACTGAAAATCCTCAATGAGGGCGCTGAGCAAATTAAAGAAATTGAAGGGAAACTTACAATTCTGGAACAAAAATATCCGGGCTGCGGAAGCAAACCGAGCTCAGGCGAAAGCGTTGCGGCAGACAGTGCAGGCAAAATTTCAAATGATAGTGAAACCACAAAATTTCCTGCCTTTCAGGGAAAAGATTTAGACGGCAACGATGTAAACAGCAACGACCTTTTCTCGTCCAACAGCGTAACAGTTGTTAACTTCTGGTTTACAACCTGCAAGCCTTGTGTCGGCGAACTCGGAGAATTAGAGGCTCTCAACAAAGAACTTGCTTCAAAAGGCGGTGCGGTTGTCGGTGTAAATTCTTTCACGCTTGACGGAGACAAAACAGCAATTTCCGAAGCAAAGGATATTCTTTCGCAAAAAGGTATCACATACAAAAACATTTGGTTTGATTCAAAATCCGATGCCGGCAAATTCACCTCGGGACTTTATTCATTCCCGACAACCTATGTAGTAGACAGAAACGGCAACATTGTCGGTCAGCCAATCGTCGGCGCAATCACAAGTGCCGAGCAGTCAAAGACGCTCAACAGCCTTATTGAACAAGCTATTGCAAACAGCAATAAATAAATAAATAACGGCATAAATCAAAGCCCTGCCAAACACGCTGATTAAGGCGTGCCGGTAGGGCTTTTATATTATTGTTTATTTTTTCTCAACATCTATTTTATTTTCGGGAGAAGTTTTCCAAATATTAATTCTGCCGGTATCGTTAAACGCTTTAAGTGTCATTATGCACAGCGGAACAAGGAACATTCCGATAAAACCAAAAAGTTTAAGTCCGAAATAGAGTCCCATGAGAGTTACTATTGGATTAACTCCGAGAGATGAACCTACAATCTTAGGCTCGATATACTGACGAATTACGGTGATGATAACATACATAATAATTAATCCGAGAGCCTGTTTATAATTTCCGTTTACAACGGAAAAAAGTGCCCACGGTATCAAAATACCGCCCGAGCCTGCAACAGGGAGAATGTCAAATATTGCAATGGCGGCAGCGATAAGGACAAAGAAATTATTGTTCATAATACCGCACATTCTCATAATGCCGAAACCTAAGCAAATCTCGCTGAATGTTATAAGCATAATAAATCCGTATGCCTTAAACATAGTCAAGATGGTCTTTGAAAACACCTGTTTTAGATCAACAAGAATATTTTTCTTACCTTCGGGAAGTTGATTTTGAATAAATCTTACAACTATATCATAATCCTTGGTAAACAAAATCCAAGCAACAATACCGATAACCACTCCGATAAGAATAGAAGGAACGCCCTTTAATACGGAATAAACATTGCTGACTCCGGAGGTTATTTTATCCGATACGCTGCTCAAATCAATGCCCGAAAGCAGACCCGACACAGCACCTGCCTCCTCGGGAGCATTCGGCTGAAGTTTTGTAAACCATTCGGTTATGCTGGCAGAAACGGATTTATAAAGATGTTCGGGCAAAAATCCGCAAAAATTAAGCAGCCAATTTTCCAAAGTTGCCAAAAACGAAGGCAGATCGTTGAGCTGTTCCAAAAGGAAATTCAAAAATTCCGAAATTTTATTAATCAAAGCCGAAATCAAAAATGAAAGCGGAACTATAATAACGCAAATAGACAGAATTACCAGCACAACGGACAGTAATCCGTGAGCCTTATGTTTTGTCTTTTTATCCAGAAATCTGAGCGGTTTTTGAAGCAAAACGGCGAAGAAAAACGAAAACAAAAACGGTGCCGCCACCCAGAAAAAATATTTCAGTCCCACAAAGGCAAGAGCCAATATAACAGCCGTAAAAGCGAAATTGATTAAAAAGGCTCGTCTTTTTTCAACCTTATCCACAATATCCCTCCGTATCACAAAGAAATTAACATAATAACTATATTTATGATAACCCAAAGCCCTCATATATTCAAGCATTATTAATGCTTAGTTACAAAAAATTAACTAAAGACTTCCGCCGAAAAAGCCTTTAGTTAATCAGTGGCATATCAAAACGCCTTTTACATTATAAATTTTTAACAGACAACGCTCTGATTGCATTAAGAACGGCAATGACCATTACGCCGACATCGGCAAAAATAGCCATCCACATATTTGCTATACCGAGTGCACCGAGGATAAGGCAAAGAGCCTTAATACCGAGAGCGAAACCGATATTTTCATAAACTATTCTGATGCACTTTCGTGAAATTTTAAGAGCCTTACTGATTTTAAGCGGATCATCATCCATAAGAACGACGTCGGCAGCCTCAATAGCAGCATCCGAGCCCAGCGCACCCATTGCTATACCTATATCGGCTCTGGAGAGAACCGGAGCGTCATTTATTCCGTCACCGACAAAAGCAAGTTTTTCGTTTTCGCTTTTTTCACCAAGCAGTCTTTCAACCTGCTCTACCTTATTTTCGGGCAGAAGTTCGCTGTAAACCTCGTCTGTACCGAGTTGCTTTGCGACCGCATCGGCAACTTTTTTACTGTCGCCGGTAAGCATAACAGCTTTTCTGACGCCGCAATTTCTGAGAGCCTTAACCGCCTGAACAGAGGTAGGTTTAAGCGAATCGGCGATAACGATACAACCCGCATATTTACGATTAACGGCTACATAAACAACCGTACCGATTTTTTCGCACGGAGTAAATTCAACGCCTTGAGAGGTCATAAGTTTTGCGTTTCCGACAGCTACCGAGTCGCCTCTTACATCCGCCAAAACACCCTTACCGCTGATTTCCTTTACATTCTTAACGAGTGATGCGTCAATATCTTTTCCGTAAGCATTTTTCAGCGATTTGCTGATAGGGTGAGACGAATAACTTTCTCCAAGTGCGGCATATTCTATAAGTTCATCCTTTGTATAACCGTTTGCAGGTTCAGTATCAACAACCTCAAAAACGCCCTTTGTCATAGTTCCCGTTTTGTCAAAAACAATAATTTTTGTCTTAGAAAGAGTTTCGAGATAATTAGAGCCTTTAACGAGCACACCCTCTTTAGACGCACCGCCTATACCGGCAAAGAAACTGAGCGGAATCGAAATAACGAGCGCACAGGGACAACTTATAACAAGAAACGTCAACGCTCTGTAAATCCAGTCGCCCCACATTGCGTCCACACCCGAGATTAGCCTTACAATCGGCGGAATGAGAGCAAGTGCAAGCGCACCGCCGCAAACAACAGGAGTATAATATCTGGCGAATTTTGATATGAACTGCTCACTCTTTGATTTCTTCGACGAGGAGTTTTCAACCAAATTAAGAATTTTTGAAACTGTGGACTCACCGAATTCCTTAACAGTACGAATGCGAACCGTTCCCGAAAGGTTAATACATCCGCTGATAACATCGTCGCCGACCTTTACGCTCCTGGGCACGCTTTCGCCGGTAAGAGCGGCGGTATCAAGAGTGGTGTTGCCGTCGATAACAACGCCGTCAATCGGTATTTTCTCGCCCGGACAAACCACAATAACGGAGCCGACCGAAACTTCATCGGGAGACACCTGCACTATTTCTCCGTCTTTTTCAATATTCGCATAATCGGGACGAATATCCATAAGCTGAGCAATGTTTCGTCTGCTTTTTCCGACTGCATAACTTTGGAACAGTTCACCTATCTGATAAAAGAGGATTACGGCGCAAGCCTCGCTGTAAGAGCCGTTTTCGTAAACCGCAATGGCAATGGCGCCGACAGAAGCGACAGCCATCAAAAAGTTTTCGTCGAACACCTGTCCGTGAATAATTCCCTTAAAGGCTTTTTTCAAAATATCGTAACCGATAATAAGATACGGAATAAGATAAAGCACAAGTCTCAAATAAGCATTACTTATATCCGCAAATCTTTCCGTAATCAAAAGCCCTATAAGCAAAACGGCAGATACAATAATTCTTATCAATACATTTTTTTGCTTTCTGCTCATAAAATCACCCCGTTAAAAGATAATATCGCAGTCATCCTCAACCTTGCGACAAGCCTTAAGCACCTGTTTCATAACTTTCTTTTCCTCTGCACCTTCTTCAAAATCAACAATCATTTTAAGCATCATAAAATTAACCGTTGCGTTTGCAACTCCGTCAACATTATTTGCGGCAATTTCCATTTTATTTGCACAGTTTGCACAATCTACATCGATGGCATAAGTCTTTTTCATAATAATATCTCCCTAAAATAACAATTTGCTTCTTCAACATATGAACAGATATTCATATGTTCAACTGTATTATATCACATTGTATGCAAATGTCAATATAAAAGTTAAAAAAGCCTTTCCCGTTTTGCAATTAACAGGAAAGACCTTTTTGTTCAATATTCAATTCTGCTTTCTGACGATACCGTATTCACCGATGTCTCTGCGATAATACTTGCACGGCTTCCCCTGCCGCTCACGCTCAATCATTTTGCCGTACTCATCCTGGTCAAGTTGCAAATCGCAATAATACATATCATCATTTTCGTCATAATTGTTATACCAGCAGGTATCGCATAAATTAGCCATCAGTTTAACATTCCTTCATCATTATTCTTTTCATTCGACTGCATTTCCACCGACGAACGCTCAAGGCGAACTATCGGCAAAATGAGCGACGGCATTGAACTCATAGAGGTCAATGTTGCCACACACTGACGCACAAACGGAAA
>UQPH01000034.1 GCA_900542875.1 uncultured Eubacterium sp.
CGGACTTGACCATGTAATCGCATCGCACGAAAATGTAAACATTGTAGTGTTCGATACAGAGGTTTACTCAAATACCGGCGGACAGGCATCTAAGGCTACTCCTACCGGTGCAGTTGCTAAATTTGCTGCTTCCGGTAAGGTTGTTAAGAAAAAGGATTTGGCTCAAATTGCTATGTCCTACGGCTATGTATACGTTGCACAGGTTGCTATGGGTGCTAATGCAAATCAGTGCTTAAAGGCATTCCAGGAGGCTGCCGCATATGACGGACCGTCACTTGTTATCTGTTACGCTCCTTGTATCAACCATGGTATCAAGATGCCGTTCAACCAGGCAGAACAGAAGAAGGCTGTTGCGGCAGGATATTGGAATCTTTTCCGTTACAATCCGGCTCTTATCGCAGAAGGCAAGAATCCGTTCAGCCTTGATTCAAAGGCTCCTTCGGCTGACTATGTTGAGTTCATCGAGGGTGAAACAAGATATTCTGCTCTCAAGCGTTCATTCCCGGGCAAGGCTGAAAAGCTCTTTGCTATCGCAGCGGAAAATTCGATTGAGAAGTACAATAAACTTGCTAAACTTGTTGATTTCTATTCACCTGAGAAGTAATTAATATTTGCTTCAAACCCTCTTGGCGTTTTTTCGCCGAGAGGGTGTTTTTTATCGCAGTGGGATTTCTGAATAAATTGGCGTTTTTTCTTATTGTGAGCAAAAAACGAAAAACGCCCAAAAGTGCTGTAAGCTCGATGTTTACGGCACTTTTATTATTTTGCTGTAAAATTTTTATGTCGCTGTCTTTTTTATATAAAGGAGTTCAAATCTGTCGGCGTGCTTTTGTCGGCGTGTTTCAGGGTCTTTATCGACAGTCCGGGCTGTACTGAAATTTTCGGTACGGCTTTTTTATTTCTGCCTTTTTACAGGATTATTCATAAAGGGTGAATATGAGACGAAAAAATTTTTTATTTTAGAAAAATTCGCCCGAAATATACATAAAAGATGAATAAAATCGCCGTTTCGAGCCTAAGGGTGAGAGGACTTGTGAATTTCACAAACCTCTTGTTCAAATCGACAGAGAAAGGAATGAGAAAAACGGCAAGACGAAAAAAGACATTACAGGAGCAAATCGAGCAAGGATTACTTGATATTGCGTTAGGCTCCGTGAGCGATGCAATTTCGCTTTTGTTTATGACAGAGGAGGAAATAATCGAGCGGCTTCCTAAGCTGAAACTTATCAATGTCAGCGAGATTAAGCGACCTAAGGGCGGCGGAATGGAGATAAAATTTTTTGACAGAATAAAGGCACTCGAACGCCTCGGCACGGACAAGATTTCCGATTCGGACAGTTCGCTCAGTTTTTACGAGGCACTGGAAAAAAGTGCAAACGATTCGAGGGAAAAGTCCGATGATTAAGTTTTCACCGTTTTCAAAAAAACAACTTGCGGTGCTGAACTGGTGGTGTGAGAATAACGAAAATCATACAAAAAACGGACTCATATGCGACGGCGCGGTGCGTTCGGGAAAGACGCTTTGTATGTCGCTGTCGTTTGTATTTTGGGCATTTTACAGGTTTAGGGACACATCGTTTGCGCTGTGCGGAAAAACAATCAGTTCGCTCAGACGAAATGTAACTACGCCTATTGTTCCCATACTTGAGTCTCTGGGCTTTTCGGTAAAGGAGAAACTCAGCCAAAATTTTTTGGAAATCGAAAAGGGCAGTATCAAAAACAGATTTTATCTTTTCGGCGGACGAGACGAAAGTTCCGCTGCGTTAATCCAGGGTATGACCTTGGGTGGTGTTCTTTTTGACGAGGTTGCGCTTATGCCACGCTCATTTGTTGAGCAGGCGATTGCAAGGTGCTCCCTTGAAGGCTCAAAGTTTTGGTTTAACTGCAATCCGGAGCATCCCTTTCATTGGTTTTATAATGAGTGGATAAAAAAGATCGATGAAAAGAATATGCTCTATCTCCATTTTACAATGGGCGACAATCCCTCTCTTTCTCAAAAAATCAAATGTCGATACGAACAGTTGTATACGGGTGCATTTTATCAGCGTTTTATCGAGGGCAAGTGGGTAGCCGCCGACGGCTTGGTTTATCCGATGTTTTCTATGGAAAAGAATGTAAGGCGTGCAGAGAATTTCAGCGAGTATTATTTATCCTGCGATTACGGCACCGTCAATCCCTTTTCGCTCGGATTATGGGGAAAAGGCGAGGACGGATGGTACAGGATAAAGGAATACTATCACTCGTCCCGTGAGAGAGGCATACAGCTTACGGACGAGGAGTATTATGTTCATCTTAAAGAGCTTGCGGGAGACAGAAAAATAACGGCTCTTATAGTTGACCCCTCTGCCGCCTCCTTTATAGAGACGGTAAAAAGACACAACGAATTAAGAGTTATAAAGGCTCAAAACGATGTGCTTTCCGGCATTAACCGAGTGTGTCAGGCTCTCAAAAACAAAGAGATTTTTATATCTCCCGACTGTACGGATACGATCAGAGAATTTTCGATTTACAGGTGGGACAATGATATAAAAAGAGATGCACCCCGAAAAGAAAACGATCACGCAATGGACGACATACGCTATTTTGTAAACACGGTGCTTAGCGTGTGCGAGGATGATTTTTCATTCTCCGTTGCAGTAGAAAGGAAGTGAAGCCTTGGGCATTTTCAATAGACAAAAAAGAAAGAGTGATCCCTCAAACGCCGAATCAAGCGTCAGCGTACAGACCGCTGAGGAGTCTTCCCACCCCTTTACATATTTGAGTTCGTACACTCCGCTTTATTCTCCCGATGACAGATTATATAAGTCGGTGAGAGAGGGTTTGCCGATAATCGACAGTGCGATAACAAAGATTATTCGTCTGATGGGCGGTTTTGAATTTTCGTGCGGCGACAAAAACGCAGACGAAGCGATGAAAGATTTTTTCTCAAAGATAAATGTAGGAGGAAATCAGCAGGGCATTCAGGCATTTGTGGATAATTTTATGTCGCAACTTTTAACTTACGGCTCTGCCATAGGCGAGATGGTGACGGACGGCGACGGATTTTATGCTCTTTATAATGCAAAGCTGTCATCGATTGAGGTTAAGCGTTCAAAAAACGGCATTGATCTTGAATTTTATCCCGGCTCTGTCGGAGCAACTCAGCCGTTTGAGCATCAGGAGCGGATACTCTATTGCGTTCTTAATCCGGAACCGGGCGAAATAAGAGGCACAAGTTTGCTTAAAGGACTGCCGTTTATATCGGATATATTGCTCAAGATATATAACACGATAGGCACAAACTGGCAGAGAGTGGGCAATTTGAGATATGCCGTTACATATAAGCCACAGGGTGACGGAATAGATAAGGCATTTGCAAAGGAAAGAGCGCAGCAAATGGCAAATGCATGGCGTGACGCTATGAGCAGCAATGATACGGTAAAGGATTTTGTTGCGGTCGGGGATGTTAAGGTCAGCGTAATCGGCGCAGACAATCAGGTGCTCGACAGTGATGTTCCCGTGCGGCAGATGCTTGAACAGATTATCGCCAAAACAGGACTTATGCCGTATATGTTCGGTCTTTCGTGGTCTACCTCGGAACGTATGAGTCAGCAGCAGGCGGATATACTTACTACCGAATTAAAATCTTACAGAAGAATTATCACTCCGACTCTCCAAAAAATAGCCGAGACATATCTTCAAACTATCGGGATATATAAGTCGGTTGAGGTTGTTTGGACGGATATTACTCTTCAGGACGAGACAGAGACGGCTCAGGCAAGATACTTAAATGCACAGGCAGACAAATTAATTGAGGAGGCACAACTATGACAAACGGCTGTGTTACAAAGAGTGTGGCAACGCCAAATGACTTGAAGAAAATTCATAATTATACAAGGCGAGAGGTGACTGCCGAAGAACTTTATGTCTTTGATGTTACATTATGCAACAATGATATAGACAGAGACTTTGAACGTTTCAGCGTTGAGGCTCTCAACGAGATGGCTCCCATGTTTATCGGAAAGACGGGAATATTTGACCATTCAATGAAAACTTCCGACCAAAAGGCGAGAATTTTTGAGACGAGAGTTGAAAAGGAAAACGGCAAAAAGACTCTTGACAATATGGATTTTTATTCCTTGAAAGCGAGGGCGTATATGCTCAATAACGAGGAAAACAAATCCTTGATTGACGAAATCGACGCAGGAATAAAAAAAGAGGTTTCGGTCTCGTGCAGTATGTCAAGGTCGGTATGTTCCGTTTGCTCTGCCGACTCAAAGAAGCACAGATGCGAGCATATTCCCGGCAGAATGTACGGTGATAAACTTTGCTATTACACTCTTGACGGTGCAACGGACGCTTATGAATTTTCGTTTGTTGCGGTTCCGGCTCAGAGAGAAGCGGGTGTGACAAAGGCATTTAACTTTAAGGAGGACAATATTATGACTGATGTTGTAAAGCAAATAGGCGAGGGCAGAGAAATTACCCTCACAAAGGCACAGAGCAATGAACTTTATTCATATATAGAGGGTCTGAAAGAGGACGCACAGCTTGCTCAGTCCTACAAAAAGGAACTGTCAAAGCAGGTGGTCGATTTATTTAAGGAGGCGTTTCCGAAAATGGATGTAAAACTTTTTGATTCGGTCGCTTCCGTTATGACTGTAAACGAACTGCTTGGCTTTTGCAACGGAATGAAGGCAAGTAAAAATTCAAAAAAAGTTTCGCCCCAGCTTGCACAAAAGCAGGGTGCGGCAAGTAATGATTATTCGGAATTTCAAATTTAGGAGGAAATAATATGTCAGTTTCATATTTAGGCTATGATGCAAAGTGCATCACAATGGAAAAAAGCGTAAACAGCGATGTCGAGGTAGGCAACTTTGTATGCCTTGACGATGACGGCTATCACATTAAAAAGTGTCTTGACGGTGCATCGTTTATCGGCGTAGTTAAGTGCGTAAGAGGTAAATACATTACCGTTCAGATTGCGGGCTACTGCGAGGTACCGTATACGGGACTTAAGGAGCCGACCGTAGGTCACATTAAGCTCAACTGCGGAAACAATAACAATGTTATTTTGGACGAATCGGCTCAGCCTAACCAGTACAGAACAATTCTTAAGCTCGATACAAAAAACAAAATCATCGGATTTTTATTCTGATTTAAGGAGGAAAAATATATGTCATTTGATACATTAAAGCTTGATAAGGGTCTTTATACCTCATCAAAAGGATTTACAAAGGCTCTCGAAGAGGTTGACCCAAGCGAAAACTATAAAGGCACGGAACTTGAAGGCCTTGACGCCTATGAAAGACAGCTCAAAAGATACAATATTAAGGTGAACGGTCCCAATTCGGACACGGTTTCAAAGTTCTTTCAGAGTTCAAACTCCGCAACTCTTTTCCCGGAATATGTTTCAAGAGCCGTAAAACTCGGTCTTAATAACAATATTCTTGAGGACATTGTTGCAACCACAACCATAGTCGATTCGCTCGACTACCGCTCAATCGCCTGCGAGGACACGGAAGAGGCTACCGTTGATTCGACTGTAATAAACGAGGGCTCTTACATTCCCGAAACGGCGATTAAAACAAAGGATACGCTTACCAAACTTTATAAGCACGGCAAGTCGATTACCGCTTCTTATGAGGCACTTAAAAATCAGAGACTTGATGTTTTCACCATTGCATTAAAGCAAATCGGCACTTACATTTCAAACTGCGATATGCACAATGCGGTAGATCTTCTCAAGTCAAGTTCAAAGAGGATTTCATTCGGCACTGCGGACAAGGTTTCCTATGAGGACTTCCTCACAATGTGGAAAGCGCTTGCGCCGTATGAAATGAACACCGTTATTGCGGAAAACGATAAACTTTCGCAGATTCTTCAAATCAGCGAATTTAAGGACGCCAATGCAGGTCAGAACTTCCACGGTACGGGCAAACTTGTAACTCCGCTCGGTGCAAAACTTGTGTTCCCGCTTACAAATCTCATTCCCGATAATATTATCGCTCTTGATAAGAGATATGCTCTCGAGAGAGTACAGTGCGGTGACATCGTTACCGATTTTGACAAGCTGATTGACCGTCAACTTGAAATGGCAACGGTAACCTGCATCAGCGGCTACAACAGAATTATGGACGACGCAAGCGTCATTATGAGATGATGAGCGTTGAGGAAATTATCGGGATTCTCAAGGTGATTTCCGATTTAAGTGACAAGGAGTTGGAGCATTACAAGGCTTTGATTGAAATGTATGCCTGTCCGTATTTGGACACGGAATATTCCGACAAAGACAAAAAGAGAATGCTGCTCTTTGTTGCGGCAAAAATCTACTATGAAATTTCAAAAATGAGAATTTCGAGCGAGATTACATCATTTACGGCAGGAGAGGTCAGCATATCCTCGGCGGACAGAATCGACCCGACCGAAAAGGCAAGGCTCATTTATCAGTCCGCTTTGGAGGAGGTCTGCGACTTAATAGAGGATAACGGATTTGAATTTTTGGGAGTGTAGGTATGAAGTGTGAAGATATTTACAACTTGATAAAAAATAACATTTATCTCTACGGTCAAGCCTGCTCGATTACAAGAAAAAACGGCGAGGTCATCAATACATATGCGGTGACCCGCCGCCTTTGGAAAACAAATAAGACGAGACTTCAACCCACGGCAACCATGATAGGCATGAGCGAGAAGAATTATATGATTGCGATTTTTGCGTCAAATGCGCCT
Organism: uncultured Eubacterium sp.; assembly: GCA_900542875.1. Classification (GTDB taxonomy): domain Bacteria; phylum Bacillota; class Clostridia; order Oscillospirales; family Acutalibacteraceae; genus Eubacterium_R. The sequence goes on from UQPH01000034.1 coordinate 6,711, forward strand.
GTTGAGGATTGCTCTGAGGAAGACACGGTTGTGTTTGAAAACAAGAAGTTTTATTTTGTAAGAGTTGACCAAATGATGGCGGGCGGATATTTGCAGTATTATTCTGCCGTGCTCAGAGAGGTGGAAAGTGAGGAAGAAGATGTATTTGGATAATCAAATCAATGATTTAATAAAACGTTTGAGGCTTTCTTCGACACTCGGCGGAATTAAATTCGTTCTTGCCTATCCTTATTCAAGGCGACCGTGCGCTCTCTCGAGCCGTGTGGCGGTAATAGTGCCGGAGAGTATGGAACTTGAAAGCATCGGAGTGGACTGCCTTGATTATGCAGGAAAGGCGGCGATAGGAATAAATCTATTTTCGCCTTACCGTCTGGGCTCACCTTCGGCGTTTGATACCATGCAAAAAATAGTTGAGCAGGCGATTACTCCGATGGTGACGAAAATCTACGTTTCGCCTCTTGAAACCGATGAGTCTACGGAATGCTATCGCTTAAAGGCGGTACTTACCTTTGATGTTGATTTAAGCAAGGAGGAAGAAAATGAGTGACGAAAATATACTTGTCTATACTTATGATGTTGAGCCTGTCAGCGATTATATTATGCTGGATTCTAAACGGTATGACAGCAATATAAGGAGCGATTGATATGGCTATGACTAAGATGCAATACAAGAATTTTATTTTTGACATAAATCCGTCGGACATAAAACTGACGCTGAAGAAAAATTTGGCAAAGACGAATGTTATGCACTCGACACAGGTGTGCAGCGAGGTGGGCGAGAGTGTTGCCGTAATAAGCGGTAAGGGGTGTTTTGTAGGTGAAAATGCGATAAAAAAAGCATATGAACTTATCAGGATTTACAATAAACAAGGCGCCGATTTTCTTTTTACTCCGTGCTGTGCTCCCATGCTTGCGGTGTTTAATAAACTGAATATATCGTATTCAAGCGACAGCAAAAGAGTGGAGTACACCTTTGAATTTACTCAGCAGGGCAGACGAAAGGAAGAAAAGTATGACTTCGGCTACACTTTTGCAAATGAGGGTGAAAACCTTTTTGACATTGCCGAGAGGACTCAAATATCCATAGAAAAAATAGTTGAGTTGAATGATTTTTGCGGAGTATTTTCTGTTAAGGAGGGCGACAAAGTATGGCTGATGTAAAGTTTGCTTTTTATTCTCCTGATTCAAAGGAAATAGTGATTGATAAAATCAAATCTTTTGAACTTTTGAGGGAAACGAACGCACCTTGTGACGGGCTCAGACTTTGGTTTACGGCATATGAGGCAATGAACGAAATAAAAAGAGTTACCGTGACAATAGACGGCGTGAGAGTCTTTAACGGCTACTGCGATACTCAACGTGAGACGGTTAGCGAAAACGGCTTTGTGTGCTTTATTTATGCACGCTCATCTGCTTGCATATTGACCGGAATTGAGGCAAAACCCGATTCGTTCGCCTCTGCGAGTGCAAGGGCGATTTATGAAAAATATATAGCACAGTACGGCTTTTCATACGAGATTCCCGAGATTAATTATGCCGGCAGATATACTGTCGGAAAGGGCACATCGCTGTACGGAGCACTTGACGGCTTTGTTTTCGGCGTTACGGGGAAGCATATTTATATCAATGCTTTTGACGAAATTAAACTCTTGGAGTCCGAAAGGGTGAGGGTGCTCGATTCTGATATTATCAGCGAAAAGCGGTTTATAAACCGTGGTGATTTACTGCTTGGCATCGACTATAAACTCACGGGAGACGAAAATTATGCTCATCACAGGGTTAGCGAATTGATGAAAAGAACAGGCGTCACCTCAAAGGTGATGAAAAATTTATCGTCGCTTACACCGCTTCAAAGAGAAAAAACGCTTTTTTCCGCAATGGTTAAGGCGAACGAAGAATATGTTTGCTATGAACTTGATGTTTGCGGACTTTTTGTTGCCGAGCTTTGCGACAAAATAAGATACAAGAGCGTTGCTTTTGGCAATACGGGAACTCTCAGACTTAAAGAGACGGCGTATATTTTTGATTCAAAAGGATTTCACACGAGGCTTAAACTTGTTGAGGACAGGAACTTGGAGGAAGTAAGTTATGTGGATGAGTAAAAATATGGTACGCAGTAAACAGTCGGAAAATGAAAAAGCCGAAAAGGGATGCGTTACAATGTCGTCGAACCAACTTGAAACAGGCTCGACGGTTATAAGCAGAGGCATAGAAAGTTACGCTCCTTACGGCTATCAGTGCTCCATGCCCGTCGGTGAGGATGTAATGATTATTCCGTCGGACAACGGTCAAGCGGTAATCGGCGCATTGAGTAAGCCGTCAAAGCGTTTGGCGGTCGGAGAAATAAAGATTTCCTCAAAGGGCGGCGCAACGATTATTTTGAGAAATGACGGAAGCATAGAGTTAAACTCTTTGGTGATAGACAGAAACGGAGTGATTTTGGATGATTAGCAAAATTAATTATTTAGACGGTCTTTTGAGAGATGCGGCTATTGCACTTACTGTTCCGAGAGGCGAATTCTATCCTGATAAAAACTTCGGCAGTGCGATTAAATATACCGAGCCTTTGCCTCTCACCCTTGCAAGAGCAAGGCAGGCGGTGGAGCATTTGGACGGAGTTTATGTTAAATCGGTTGAAAGACGGGATGGTGGGCTTGTGGTTTTTAATTTAAGCGTTAATGATACGAAAGGAGAGGTGCAGGCAAAGTATGATTGAATATAATTATATCTTGGATACTATGAAAAATGCGTATTTTGACGAATGCGGCGAACTTCCCGATATGAACGGAAACGACGGCATTTGCCTAAAAGCGGCGGCAACGGAACTTTACAATCTCGCTTTGGAGGCGGAATACGCCGTAAAGCAGAGCAGTTACAAAACCGCAACGGGCGAAAGTCTTGATCGCATTGCAAATGAGTGCGGACTTCACCGAAAGCAGGGAAATTATGCAACGGGTGTGCTTACTTTTTCGGTTGATGAGGCTTCAAGCGAAGATATTGCAATCGACAAGGACACCGTTTGCTCCAAAAAGGGAAAGAAATTTATACAGTACAAAACCACCGAGGCGTGCGTTATTAAGGCGGGTGAACTGACAGTCGACGTGCCCTGTATCGCTTTGAAAAAGGGATTTGAATACAATGCCGCTCCCGGTGAAATTTCGGTTATGGTAAATCCGCCGCAAAAGGTGCAGAAAGTTAAAAACGCCTATCGCATAACCGACGGCTATGACGCCGAGGACGATTCATCTCTCAGAAGCAGAATAGACGATTCGGTTCATTGCACACATAATGCTATTAACGACGCATATTTGAGAAGTATGATTTGCGACATAGACGATGTGCTCACTTACGTTATGTTTCAAAGTGATTACACCGTGACTTTGTTTGTAAAAACATACAGCGGCTATCTCAGCGAAGAGACAAGAAATAAGATTTCGAAAATTTTGTCTTTCGTTTATCTTATGGGCGCCGGTCTTTACATAGAGCGGTCGGTTCCTCTTCCTGTCGATATTGAACTTAGGTATCACGGTGACGCCGACAGCCAAGAAGTGAGAAACAAGACTTGCGCCTATATGGACCATCTGGGAGTGGGCGTAAGACCCGACGAAAGAAGACTTGAGGATTATATTCGCTCAAATGTAATCGGCGTTGAATTTGCTGAGGCTCAGTTCGGTAAGTGCGATTATATATCGGCTGATAATTGTTATGTTATAGGCAATTTGGAGGTAGTGAAATATGAGGGCTGAGGACAGGCTTCTTAAACTGCTTTCAATGCCTGACGGCGGAAATGTTACGAAAAGCACGAGAGCGATGGCGGCAGCTTTAGCTTCGGGCATAGATTGTGTAAAGGAGCTGCTTTCGCACATTAAATCCGGGACGGCATTGACGGTGTTTACTCATCCCGATAAGGAATATTTGGAAAATCTTCTTAACGATGTTGAATATACGGCAAACAGAGGAGCAGTCAAAATTACAAAATACAACAGCGAAACCGTCGGAGAAAAGGTGAGCAAATGCTTTTTTTCAAGGTGCGGCATCAGTCTGGGTTCAAACGGCTTGACTTGGGCACAGACGGAGAATAAAGCCGCCTCTTGGAAGAAAATCAAAAAACTGCAATACCGATGGGATATGATAGAAAGCAGGTGACTTTATGAGCAGTACAAATAAAACAGAAAACTATTCACTTAATCAGTGGGTCTTAAACGACGTGCCGAAAATGGAAGATTTTAATTCGGACAATAAAACCATTGACACGGTTATGTTTAAGCATATTTCAGACAGCGTTATTCATCTCAGCGAGGAGGAAAAGCAGGCGGTTGTAAATCCTTTGGAGATGTATACATACCATGGTGACGGTACGGCAAGCAGAGACATTGATTTGCCTTTTACATTTGAGCCGAGCCTTTGCATTGTGTTTGTAGTAGGCGCACCGCTTGGCATAATAGATATTTCAAACCAGGTGCATTATAATTACTTTGGCATTGCCTCAAAAGGCGGCAGTTCCGTAGGATTGAGCCTTAAGAAAAAGGTGCTCAGCGTTGTTCAAAGCACCCAACTCATTAACAAATATGAAATGAGAAGCTATAATGAACTCGGCAGAGGATATTTGGTAATAGGATTCAGATAGAGTAAATGTTGCGGTTTACAAAAACGGTTGGCGGGAGTATAATACTTTCGTTGACCGTTTTTTACTTTGCAAATTAAAGACGGTAAAGGAGAAAAATATGGCAGTATTCAGACCGTTCAGGGCATTTCGCCCCGCAATAAAAAATCAGAGCCTTATTCCGGCATTGCCCTATGATGTTATGAGCAGTGACGAGGCCAGAGAGAAAGTTAAGGATAATCCGCTGTCTTTTTTACATATAGATAAAGCGGAAATAGATTTGCCCAAGGGAACTGACCCTTACAGTGCACAGGTCTATGAAAAAGCTCGTGAAAATCTTCTTGCCCTGGAGAAGAACGGAGACCTTATACAGGACGATTCGCCGTGCCTTTATATTTACCGAGAGGTGATGAACGGCAGGTCGCAGACGGGAATTGTAGGCTGTGCATCCATAGATGATTATATAAATAATGTTATTAAAAAGCACGAACACACTCTGGCGAAAAAAGAACAGGACAGAATAAATCATGTAAATATCTGCAACGCAAACACCGGACCGATTTTTCTTACTTACAGAAAAAGGGACGATATTGAACAAATCGTATCTTTGTGGATAAAGGAGCACTCTCCCGTGTATGACTTCGACTTTGAGGGAGTAAGGCAGACTGTTTGGGTTATAGATAATGTGGCTGTTTCAAACAGACTTCAAACGCTGTTTTCAAAGGTGGAGTCGCTTTATATCGCAGACGGACACCACAGATGCGCCTCCGCAGTTAAGGTGGGAGAAATGCGAAGAGCACAAAAGGGCAGTTACACGGGCGAGGAAGAGTTTAATTTTTTCCTTGCGGTTGCGTTTAACGACGAGGACTTGGAAATTATGGATTATAACCGAGTTGTCAGCGATTTGAACGGATATTCGTTTGACGGATTTTTATCCGCCGTGTCAAAGAATTTTGATATAAAAGAATTAGAAGAAAGACGCCGCCCCGAGGAAAAGCACACTTTTTGTATGTATTATGATAAAAAATGGTATCTCCTCACAGCTAAGAAAAACTCCTTTGATTCTCTCGACCCGGTCGCAAGGCTCGATGTCAGCATTTTGCAAAACAACCTGCTCGCTCCGATTTTGAATATCATTGACCCTAAGAATGATGACAGAATAGATTTTATCGGCGGAATAAGAGGCCTCGACGAACTTGAAAGAAGGGCAAACACGGATATGAAAATTGCGTTTGCCATGTATCCTACGACTGTTGACGATTTGATGTCGATAGCCGATGCAGGCAAGATTATGCCGCCTAAGTCAACATGGTTTGAGCCAAAACTGCTTTCGGGAATTTTTATCCACCATTTGTCTTAATGATTGTGCGTTTTTGGCATAGTTTGGATTAAAGAACTTGCAAAATTTGTATATTAATGATAAAATAAAAGCATATTTTTTAAGGAGGACATAATATGAACGAAAAGAACAAAAAATATGCCCGTGAAGCGATGAGTATTGTAGAGCATGCGGCGCTTAAAATCGGCTCAAGGCTTCCCGGCACAGACGGAGAAATAAAACTCCACGAATATATGGGAGATAAACTCAGAGAAATCGGCATTGAGCCTAAAACAGAGGAATTTGCCGTATCTCCACGTTCTTCCATAGGCGGCCTTTCTTATGCGGGATGGAGCGGCGTTATCATCAGCATTCTTGCCATCTTTGCTTTGGCATTTAATGCAAGCGGACTATGGTACGCTCTCGGTGCTTTGGGAATTATCACTATATTTTGGCTCGTGATGAGTTGCTTTTTCTACAAGACATGGTTTGATATGTTTTTTCCTCAGGAAATCAGCCGAAATACTCTCGGCGTTTTAGAGCCGGAGGACGGAAAGTACGATTATACCATCATTCTTTCCGGTCATACCGACACCTCTTGGACTTGGCGTCACAGCGAACACGCATATAAGTATAAGGACACAAATCCTGCAATGGGACTTATCGCTACATACGGTAAGGTAGGTTTCGGTGCGGTTTGTTTCTTCTTTATTGCACTGTTTTCAGTTTTTATGGCGATTGTAAATATCTGCCAGTTTGCAGGTGCTCAGTGGGTAAATACAATGTTTGCCTCAAATGTATGGCATAACTTTATGTTTGCGATGAATTTTGTACCGATTGTAACTGCTGTCGGCTGTCTTTTCGTTGTAATGTGGGGCGACCCGAATCCACGAAATGCATCAAGAGGTGCTATGGATAATGCAACAGGTATCGGTTTGAGTTACGCTGTCATTAAGTATTTTAAGGAAAATCCTGATAAAATGCCTAAGAATTGCCGTATCATCGACGCAAATATCGGTTCGGAGGAAGCAGGACTCAGAGGTTCTATGCACTTCGCACAGGAACATCGCTTTGACGATATGACCGAAAATGCTTGGAACATTAACATTGACTCCGTTGCAGATAAGGAATATTTTGAGGTTGTTGTAAAGGACGATTGGCAGGGCGTAAGATTTGATACCGATATGGAAAAGATGTTTAAGGATACATTTAACGAGATGGGTATCGAGTCGAAAACAAACGGTTGTATTCATAACCCGGTTGGCGGTTGCGACTCCACTCCTATGACGAGAGCAGGTATTAAATCGGTTACATTTGCGGCACAGAACCCGATGCTTACCTGGTATTATCACACATGGAGAGATATGCCTCAGCGTTTTGAGGAGGAGACCGTGGGACTCGGATTTGATGTGGTTTTGTCTGTAATTGATAAGATTGCAAAGTTCCAGGAGGAAAACGGTTATAACGGCCCTCAGAAGAAATAATAATCGGTTTAATTAACTGTAATAATTAATTCGGCGAACGGCGTGTAAATATGTGCGCTGTTCGCTTAATTTTTTTTGAAAAAAATATAAAAAACTATTGACATTTCGCTTTTGTTCTGTTATTATATACAAGCATTAAGCGAGAGACATTCCTCCTTAGCTCAGTCGGTAGAGCACTCGGCTGTTAACCGAGTTGTCGTTGGTTCAAGTCCAACAGGGGGAGCCACAAATAAAAAGACAGGTCATCGACCTGTCTTTTTATTTGTGCTTTTTTCTTTTTTGCCTTGTGCAACGTCGCCGAGGTTAACAGCCGACGGCTTTAACTGGTTCGTTTTCGACCGCTCCCGGTGGGAGATTAAGGGAGAAAAAAGAACTTAGTAGCGGTCAAAATTTGTCGGCGCTCCAAGCCGAAACAAATTTTGGGCACCGCCCTGCGTTGTTGTCGTTTGCTGCTTGTTGTTAATTGTTGTATTTTTAATTGTCATACTTTTCGCAATAGGTCATCGACCTGTCTTTTTATTTGTGCTTTTTTCTTTTCGACTTGTGCAATGCCGCCGAGGTTAATAGCCGATTTTGTGCATAAAAAAACGGGTTGGAAAAACTTCCAACCCGTTAAACATTTTATTCAATTTCGATATATTTCGTTGTATCGATTTCTTTTTTAGGTTGCTCCTTAGGAACAGTCAATTTAAGAATACCGTGCTTGAATTCGCCCTTGATGTCTGCCTCGTTAATGTTGCCTACATAAAAGCTTCTCTCGCAAGCACCGGAATAACGCTCCCTGCGGATGTATTTTGCGGATTTTTCATCCTTTTGCTCCTCGTCAAGACCCTTTTCAGCCTTGATTGTAAGATAGCCGTCCTTGAGCGAAACCTTAACCTCGTCCTTAGAAAATCCCGGCAAATCCATTTCCATCAAATAACTGTCGTCATTTTCCTGAACATCGGTCTTCATAAGGTTCTTGCTCCTGTGACCGTACAGCTTCTTTTGCATCTTTTCCATATCTCTGTCATCATAGAACGGAAAATCAAAGAAATCATCGAACAAATCTTTACCAAATACGCTAGGCATCAACATAAGTCATCGCTCCTTTCATAAAAAACACCATATTGAAACCTGTTTTTTATGAACTCGGGATGGGAAACAAAGTGGAGTATCTGAGGCTTTCGCCTCTCTTTTGCTTCTCTTACTTCCTTTCCTTTCGTTCTGTCTATACTATATCACGCAACATTAGCACTGTCAAGAGAAGAGTGCTAATGTTCATATATAATTAATATTTTTATCCGCTTTGTACTTAATCATTTGAACTTTATTTGCTTTGAATATTTTCTTGATACATTTTGTATAAAATTAAAAGGAATTCAATAAATTTGAATTCCTTAAAACCTTGGTCGGAGTGACAAGACTTGAACTTGCGACCCCCAGACCCCCAGTCTGGTGCGCTACCACCTGCGCTACACCCCGATGAATTTCTTTTAATAAATGACTCACGAACCTAATTTTATAAATCCGTGAGTCAATGGTCGAGGTGACAGGACTTGAACCTGCGGCCTCTGCGTCCCGAACGCAGCGCTCTACCAAACTGAGCCACACCTCGAAATATATGCCGCATCATCAATACAACATAAAGATTATATATTATTACATTCTAAATGTCAAGAGAAATTTTAGGCTGCCTTGCGAATACGAAGCAAGGCAGTCCTGCGGTTTATTTTATTCGTCGAGAATATTGTTTTCTCTCAGCGTTGCGACAAAGGTTTCGATGTCCTTTCGGGCTGTGGCGGAGTCGATTTCGTATTCCGAGAGCGTCTTGTTCACCATTTCGTCAACGGTTGTTTCCTTTTGGAGCAGTGTCCAAAAGAATGCGGCGCTGTCGTTGAGTGTAATCATACCGTTAAAACTGTCGCTTGCTGTTCCGACAGGAACGACTATTTCGCATCCTGCGATATTTCTCAGAGCAAATCCTTTTTTGATTTTCATCAACCTTTAAGTCCTCTCTCCTGCCTGTCCATATCTTCGATAACAATATCATATATTTCGCCGAGTGTTCTGCAATACTGCAAAACAAGCCACGGCTCATTGGTGTGATAATGTATTTTGATTAAATCTTCATCGCCGACAGCGATAAGGCAGTCACCCTTAAAGTGTTCTACAAAATAATCGTTGATTTCGTCCTCGTCGAGGTCGTGTCCGTCGATGAGGAGTTGGGTATCGTATCTGTATTCTAGCATATTTTTTCCTTTCGTTGTCGGGAATAAGCCGACAATTAATTAATTTTTATTCAGTCAACTTTTTCGAGTGCCTGTTCGATGTCTGCGATAATATCCTCCGCAGCCTCTATTCCGCAACTGAATCTTACAAGGTCGGGGCTTACGCCGCATTCTTTAAGCTGTTCGTCGGTAAGTTGACGGTGAGTGGTTGAAGCGGGATGAAGACAGCAGGTTCTTGCGTCTGCAACATGGGTAACAATTGCGGCAAGTTGAAGACTGTCCATAAATTTTG
>UQPH01000035.1 GCA_900542875.1 uncultured Eubacterium sp.
CGGGAATCGTCTTCCGGAGGCGTCCTGCCATCTCCTGATAGTAACTGTAAGCAATGATCTGTTCATTCATGCCCGGACCATCATGGGAATATATTCGTTCAATCTGTCCACGCACGTTTTCCTCTGCATGAATCCCGGCGTATACAGCCAGATTTCCTCCTTTGGAGTGTCCTCCCAGCCACAGTTTTCCCTGCCACTGACCAGCTGTCTTTTCCACATACTCTTTGGCAGTCTGCTGAGCCGGCACCGGTGTGATATAGGCCATATTAAAATCTTCTTTCCAGCCCACCAGCGTACTGTCAGTCCCTCGGAATGCCACATACTTTGTATCTTCATCCACTGTGATGGTAATGGCTGCAAACTGCTTTTCTGCAGCCGCATCCGTCTCATTCACATAATGACACAGTGCCATATCACGAAATCTGGGACTGGCAGCCATGGCCAATAACAACTGCTGGTTTTCTTTTCTGGATCCGTTATCTGGGAAAATAGTAGAAAAAAACTCTGCCTTGTACAAATCTTTGACGGTTGTCTTTCCACACTCTTGTTCAAAGCCAGGAACAATTCCATCAAATAGTAAATAAGAAAACTGACACAATACCAGACTGTCCACCTCAGAGAAAGGCTTTTCATCTGCCTTTCTCATTTCTTCCTTTACATAATCAATTATATTCCCCATATTTCTCCTGTCTTTTTAGTCAAAATCCAACGCCTGAGCCAGATCTGCAATGAGGTCCTCTTTGTCCTCTAATCCGCAAGATATGCGAACCAATCCTGCTGGGATTCCTGCTGCTGCCAGCTGTTCATCATTCATCTGACGGTGGGTAGAAGTCGCCGGATTCAGACAGCAGGTTCTTGCATCTGCCACATGAGTTTCAATAGCTGCCAGTTTCAGCCGTTTCATAAATGCCTCCGCAGCTTTTCTGCCACCTTTTAATTCAAAGGAAACTACACCACAACCTCCGTTTGGCATATATTTCTTTGCAATTTCGTATTGACTGTCGCTTTCGAGCATTGCACAATTTACCCATGTGATTTTAGGATGTTTTTCGAGATATTGAGCAACGGCTTTTGCGTTCTCACAGTGGCGCTGAATTCTCAGATGCAGGCTCTCGAGTCCTACATTAAGCAAAAATGCTTCGTTAGGCGACTGTACGGAACCGAGGTCTCTCATAAGTTGTACGGTTGCCTTGGTAATATATGCGCCCTTGCCGAATGCTTCGGTATATATAATGCCGTGGTAACTGTCATCCGGTGTGGTGAGACCGGGGAACTTGTCATTTTGAGTCCAATCGAAGTTACCGCTGTCAACTATTGCACCGCCGATTGTTGAGGCATGACCCTCCATATACTTAGTTGTTGAGTGGGTTACAATGTCAACTCCGTAGTCGAATACTCGGCAGTTAATAGGCGTTGCAAAGGTGTTATCTACTATAAGCGGAATACCGTTTTTGTGAGCGACGTTCGCAAATGTTTCAATGTCGAGAATGTCAAGGCTCGGATTAGAAATTGTTTCGCCGAAAATTGCCTTTGTGTTAGGCTTAATTGCCGCCTGAATTTCCTCTGCCGATGCGGTAGGGGAGACAAAAGTAAAGTCAATTCCGAGTTTTCTCATAGTAACATTAAACAGATTATATGTTCCGCCGTAGATTGCGGAAGAGGAGACAATGTGGTCGCCTGCCTGAGCGATATTAAATACTGCGTAAAAGTTTGCAGCCTGTCCCGAGCCTGTGAGCATTCCTGCAACGCCGCCCTCGAGAGCACAAATTTTTGACGCTACATTGTCGCAGGTAGGATTTTGCAGACGTGAGTAGAAATATCCGCTTTCTTTAAGGTCGAAGAGATTTCCCATCTCCACACTGCTGTCATACTTGTATGTTGTGGATTGAATAATCGGAATAACTCTTGGTTCTCCGTTTTTTGGTTTATATGTTCCCTGAACGCAGATTGTATCAAGTTTCATTTTTTTATCTCCTTGTGTCTATGTTTTTATTGTAAATTATTTTTAGTCCGTCTATCAGCAGATTTTTGTCGATTATCATATCGTGCGAGCATTGCTCGGCTATGGCTTGACCCAAACCGCCCGTAACTATTACGGTTGCCTTTTCGCCGAGTTCTTCCTCGAATTTGTCGATAAGACCGTCCAGCATGCATGCGGTGCCGATTACACAGCCCGACTTCATACATTCGATAGAGTTTGTTCCAATAACCTTTTTAGGCGCCGATATGTCAATCTGCGGAAGAAGTGCCGCACCCGCAGTAAGAGCGTTTATGGAAGTCTTTAAGCCTGTGGTGATAATGCCGCCGATAAAGTTTGCGTCTTTGTCGAGTACAAAGCCGGTAGTTGCCGTGCCCATATCAAAAATGATTGTTGGCTGAGGGTATTTTTCCTTTGCCGCAACGGCACCCACAACAAGGTCGGCACCCAGTTGTGCCGGGTCGTCTATTTTTATTGACAGCCCTGTTTTTATGCCCGGACCCACAACCAATGCATCAACATCGCACACGGTTTTCACTGCCTTAACGAGTGTTCTGACCAGTGCCGGAACAACGGAAGAAATAATCGCACCGTCTATGTCGAGCGCATTATTCAGCCTGAGAAATGAATACATATTCATTGCGTATTCGTCCTCGGTCTTGTATATGTCGGTGGAAATTCTGCCCGATTTAATCAATTTGTCGCCATCGAGAATTCCTATTACTATGTTGGTATTTCCAACATCCAGTGCAAGAAGCACAGTACCACCTCTTTTTCTTAAATCTATTTTATATATTAACATTAATGATAAAAAAAGGCAATAAAAAAATACTCCCGTAAAAAATTACAGGAGTATGTCTGTGTATTATTATAATACCTTTGAAAGAAATTCCACCAGGCGTGGGTCTTTCGGGTGATTGAAAATATCGTCGGGAGAGCCCTGTTCGAGTATTTTTCCGCCGTCCATAAAGATTACACGGGTTGCTACTTCCCTGGCAAATCCCATTTCGTGAGTAACGATAGCCATTGTCATACCCTTGTCTGCAAGCTCTTTCATAACCTGAAGAACCTCGCCTACCATTTCGGGGTCGAGTGCCGAGGTCGGCTCGTCAAAAAGCATTACCTCCGGTTCCATACACAGTGCACGAACTATTGCAACTCTCTGTTTTTGACCGCCCGAAAGCTGTGACGGATAAGCGTTGGCTCTGTCCTCAAGTCCTACGGTTTTTAGCAGGTTCATGGCTTTTGCCTCTGCTTCTTCTTTGCTCTTTTTGAGGAGTTTCATCGGAGCGATTGTCATATTTTTAAGCACGGTCATATTCGGGAAAAGATTAAAGTGCTGAAACACCATTCCCATTTTCTGTCTGTGTTCGTTTATGTTAAGTTTGGGATTGGTCAAATCTTCACCGTCAAAGATAATGTGCCCGTCCGTCGGGATTTCAAGAAGATTGAGCGAACGCAAAAAGGTGGATTTTCCCGAGCCTGAGGGACCTATGATAACAACAACCTCGCCCTGCTCAATGCTCAAATCTATTCCGTCAAGAGCCTTTACGGCTCCGCCGAGGTAATATTTTTTGATACCGTTGACTTTAATCAAAGTGTTATCGCTCATTTTTTCTCATCCTCCTTTCGAGAATGCCCACAAGTTTTGTAAGAAACATTACTATTACCAAATATACCAGTGCAACCGTAAGCAGCGGCATATAGTACGAATAGGTGGAAGCCGAGATGGACGATCCTGCTTTTGTAAGGTCGGTAACGGCAACATAGCCGGCAACCGAGGTTTCCTTAAGAAGTGCTATGAACTCATTTAAGAGGGTGGGGAGCACTGTCTTAAACATCTGCGGTAAAATTATATATCTCATAGTTTGGATATAATTAAAGCCGATGGAACGGCCTGCCTCAAACTGTCCCTGGTCGATTGACATAATTCCGCCTCTGAATATTTCGGCAACATATGCGCCCGAGTTGATTCCGAACGCAAAAATCGCAACGGCCACACCGTTTGAGGAAGCGGCAAAGATGATGAAATAACAAATAAGAAGTTGTACTACAACAGGCGTGCCACGAATAATTGTAAGATAAATCTTGCATATGCCGTTGAGAAACTTCAAAAGACGGTAACTGAAACCGCCTCTGAGTTTTAACGATTCTTCGTTTTTGTCATAAGAGGAACGGACTGCGGCGATTATAACGCCCAGCACAATGCCTATAATTGCGGCAACGGCTGTAATTGTTAATGTATTGCCGAGACCCTGGAGCATATATCTCCATCTGTCTTTTTGGATAAAATTAAGGTCAAACTGGCTCTTGAAATTATCAATGGCAGATGAAATGCTCATCAGATAAAATGTATTTAACATACTATTCTCCTAAAATCAAAGTAAAAGGCGAACTAAGGGACGCACTACATTATGATAGTGCGTCCTGTAACAGTCCGCCTTTGAACTCGGTTTTGATAATTATTCAGCGTTGATGTACTTGTCAACAATCTTCTGAACAGTGCCGTCAGCGATTAATTCTTTAAGTGCGGCATTTACTTTATCTTTAAGTTCTGTGTTATCCTTAGCAAAGCAGATAGCATAATCCTCTTGAGCATATGCAGTGTCGAGAATCTTTAAGCCCTCGTTTGCTTTAACGAATGCCTTAGCCGGCTCGTTGTCGATGATAACGCAGTCAACCTTGCCTGCGATAAGAGCCTGAACAGCATCTGCACCCTTGTCCATTTCTGCTACTGCATCTGCGCCGAAGTCATCCTTTGCGTAGATGTCGCCTGTTGTGCCGAGCTGAACGCCGATTTTTGAGCTTGATGAAAGGTCATCAACCGACTTGATGTCGCTGTCTTCCTTAACGATGATTGACTGAATACCTGTTGCATATGAATCGGAGAATGCCACGCTCTCTTCTCTTTCCGGAGTAACGGTCATACCTGCCATACCCATATCGTACTTTCCGCTCTGTACGCCCGGGATAATTGAGTCAAACTTTGTGTCAACGATTTCGAGTTTCATACCAAGCTTGTCTGCGATTGCCTTAGCTACTTCTGCATCAATACCGATAACCTCGTCGCCTTCCTTATATTCATACGGAGGGAACTCGGCGTTTGTCGCCAAGGTAAGAGTAGCCTGCTGTGAGTCATTGTTTGATTTGTCATCTGTTTTACTTGAGCAAGCAACGAATGATACGCAAATCATTATTGCCGCAAGAACGATTGCTAAAAACTTTTTCATAATCTTTCTCCTTTACAAATTTATTAAAAACATTTTTAGTAAACACACGATAGCACAATGTATGATATTTTGCAAGATTTATACCAAAATTGAATACTTATACATATAAGTGTAATAAAAATACAGACCGTAAGAACGAAAGGTCAAAAAAATTACACTTTTTCAAATTAACACTTTACAACGCTAAAGAAATAAAGTATAATGGTCACATCACAAATTACAAATTGAAGTATCAAAAACAATGAAAGAGGTAACTAATTATGAAAATGATTAAAAAGGTACTCGCAGTCGTTTTGGCTTGCATCACCGTATGTGTATGCTTCGTCGGCTGTTCCGCAAAGAATTCATCAAAAGATTCGGCTTCTTCGGATTATGAAAACATTAAGTCAAAGGGCGAACTCGTTGTCGGAATTACCGATTTTGCTCCTATGGACTATAAGGATGAAAACGGTAACTGGACCGGTTTTGACGCAGAACTCGCAAATAAACTCGGTGAAAAACTCGGCGTTAATGTTAAGTTTGTTGAAATTGACTGGGATAATAAATTCATTGAACTTTCAACCGGCTCAATCGATTGCCTTTGGAACGGTCTTACAATCACCGATGAGGTTATAAATAACTCGTCCGTAACCGAGGCATATGCAAAGAATCAGCAGATAGTTGTTGCAAAGAAAGACCTTGCTTCTACTCTTAAGAGCGTTGACGATCTTAAGAATCTTACATTCGCCGTTGAAAACGGTTCCGCAGGACAGGCTGCCGCAGCGGATAACGGTCTTAACGCTACGGGCGTTACGGCACAGAGTGACGCACTTCTCGAGGTTGCATCAGGTTCTGTGGACGCTTGCATTATCGACTCTACAATGGCTACCGCAATGACCGGTGAGGGCACAGATTATGCCGACCTTACTTCTTCGGTTGTTTTGGTTGATGAGCAGTACGGTATCAGCTTCCGCAAGAACAGCGATATGGTAGAAAAGACAAATGCTTATCTTCAGGAATTCAAATCCGACGGAACACTTAAGGCTCTCAGCGAGAAGTACGGCGTTCAGCTTGCCGAATAATATTGCTTATATATAATGTTATAATATTACAGTATGCACGAGGCTGCTACCTGAAATGGTGACAGCCTCATTGTGTCGTAATAAGATAACCGATATTGCCGTGCGATAATCGGTATAAAAAGTAGAATATTCATAAAGGAAATATTTGTTATGTTCTTGGAAGTTACACTTGAATTGCTTAAAGGCTTTTGGGAGACGGTAAAGATATTTGCTCTGACCTTGCTCTTTTCTTTGCCGCTCGGACTTGTGCTCAGTTTTTGCTCAATGTCAAAATTTAAGCCGCTTAAATTTATCACAAAGATATTTATTTGGATTATCAGAGGAACGCCGCTGATGCTCCAACTCATAATCGTTTATTACGGTCCCGGTTTGATTTTCGGCTGGGATTTGATGGAGCGATTTACCGCAGTGCTCGTTGCGTTTGTTATAAACTATTCGTGCTATTTCAGCGAGATTTACAGAGGCGGAATAGAGTCGATACCGAAAGGCCAGCAGGAAGCTGGTCTTGTTCTGGGAATGAGCAAGTCGCAGATTTTCTTTAAGGTTACGCTTTTGCAGGTTATTAAGAGAATAGTGCCGCCTATGAGCAACGAAATTATCACTCTTGTAAAGGATACCTCTCTTGCGAGAATTATTGCGGTATATGAGATTATCTTTATGGGACAGAGTTTTATTAAATCGGCAGGACTTATTTGGCCGCTGTTTTATACCGCTGTTTTCTATCTTCTTTTCTGTGGAATACTCACCCTCATTTTCAGATGGGCTGAAAAGAAAATGTCGTATTTTAACTAAGGAGGCTCACTATGGCTTTATTGGAAGTAAAGAATATTAAAAAATCTTTCGGCAAAACCGAGGTCCTTAAAGGAATTGACTTTGATTTGGAAAAGGGCGAAGTGCTCTCTATTATCGGCTCATCGGGCTCGGGAAAAACCACTTTGCTTCGCTGTATTAATTTTCTTGAATTTGCAGACGGGGGAACGATAACGGTAGGCGGCGAACTCATATATGACGGGAAAAGGGATAAAAAAATAAAGGACAGCGAACTCGGAAAAAAGCGTATGCATTTTGGTTTGGTATTTCAGGATTTTAATCTTTTTCCGCAGTATACGGTGCTTAAAAATCTTACTCTTGCTCCGTCGCTTTTGAAACTCGGAACAAAGAGCGAACTCGAGGACAGAGCAAGAAGCATAATTAAAAGAGTCGGTCTCGAGGAAAAAACAGATTATTATCCGTGTCAGCTTTCGGGCGGACAAAAGCAGAGAGTTGCCATAGCGAGAGCGCTTATGCTCAATCCCGATATTTTGTGCTTTGACGAGCCTACTTCGGCACTCGACCCGGAACTTACCGGAGAGGTTCTTAAAGTTATAAAAAATCTCAAGGATGAGGGCAGTACAATGATTGTCGTAACCCACGAGATGGAGTTTGCAAAAAATGTTTCGGATAAGATTATGTTTATGGCTGACGGCGTTGTAGAGGAAATGGGAACGCCTGAGCAAATATACTCCTCGCCGAAAAGCGAAAAGACAAAGGCTTTTCTTGCAAATTCGCTGGAAAAATTCTAAACCGTGTGGTATATTAAGTAGTGGAGATGTCTCCGCTACTTTTTTATTTGAGGTAACGATATGAATTACAGCATCAGTTTTAAGTACAATGTATTCGGCAAGACTAAGCAGACCGATGAATTTAACGAGGATATTTCGTGGACGATTGATGAGGGCGAGCACGGACTCAAAATAACTCTAGTACCGAAAAAAGAGATTTCGTCCTTGTCATTTGAAGTTAAAAGGGAATACGATTTTAATGATGACAGCAGATTTTTTGCAAACGGTTTTCAGTCCTGGACCGATACAAAGGAGTTTACAAAAAATGAGAGAATGTCCGACTTGGGCTTTGTCGGAAAAACATTTTTCGGCAAGAAGTTCGGTTTGAATTATGTCGGTGACTATACATTTTGCAGGCAGGCGGAAAACTGCGGAGAGTTTCATTCCCACGGTCTTGCTTATGTAAGAAATGACAAGACGCTTGATTTCTTCGGCTCGCTCGACGAGAGAACCGGTTTTACCGTTATCTATGCCGATATGAATAAAAATACTCTTACCTTTACCAAGGATTTGGAGGGTATTGTGATTTCTGAGCCTTATGAAATTTTGAACGTTTATTTCACAAGCGGCGGATATGATGAAGTATTTGATTCTTATTTTGAAACACTCGGCATAAAACCGAGAACGGTTGATAAAATCAAGGGCTATACCTCGTGGTATAATTATTATCAGGGAATAAGCGAGGATATTATTCTGCGTGATTTGAGGTCGCTCTCTGCCGAAAATGATTATGTAAATACCTTTCAAATCGACGACGGTTATCAGACCGCCGTGGGAGATTGGCTTAGTATAGATAAGAAAAAATTTCCGCACGGTATGAAACCGATTGCAGATGAGATTCACAAGGACGGCTTAAAGGCAGGTATTTGGCTTGCACCGTTCGGAGCAGAGTTTAATTCAAATGTTGCAAAGCAGCATCCCGATTGGCTAATTAAGGACGAAAAGGGTAAGCCTATTCCGGTCGGCGCAAATTGGGGCGGCTTTTACGGAATTGATTTTTATAAAAAAGATGCGGCGGAGTATATACGAAATTGCTTTGACACAATACTTAACGACTGGGGATTTGATATGGTTAAACTTGATTTTCTCTATGCCTGTTCTATTGTTCCGATGTATAATAAAACAAGGGGTCAGATAGCGTGTGAGGCAATGGATTTTATTAGGGAATGCGTGGGCGATAAACTTATTCTCGGCTGCGGAGTGTGGATGCTTCCGTGCTTTGGCAAGGTGGATTATATGCGTATAGGTGCCGATATGGCTCTCGGTTGGAAGCACACTCTTTTGCGTAAGATGATGCACAGAGAAGATGTCTCGACCCCGAATGCGATTCATAACAGCGTTTATCGCAGATGCTTTAACGGCAGGGCGTTTCTCTGCGACCCCGATGTATTTCTTCTTCGCAGAACAAATATTAAATTTGCGCCCGAGCAGCAGGAACTTCTTGCAAAATTTATTAAGCTCTTCGGCGGCGTGCTCTTTATGAGTGACAATGTCGGAGATTACGATAAAAAGCAACTTGAATTATTCCACGATACGCTGAGTGATGATGCAGAACTTTTGGCTGTTAACGAGAGCGGAGATACGATTTTTGTAGATTATCGTCAAAACGGCAGCGAACACACGCTTAAGTTTTGTGTTACAGACGGCGTTATTTATTGATTATCGTATGGACTTTTGGGTCTTGCGGTGGTATAATATTTTGAATTTATAAATGGCAGGTGCACTTATGAATATAATGATTTCGCCATCGATTTTGGCAGGCGATTATGCTAATCTTCAGTCGGAACTCGGCAGGATTTCCGCCTCCGATTTGATTCACATTGATGTTATGGACGGACACTTTGTTCCCAATATTTCTATTGGAGTGCCGGTTGTCGAGTCAATCAAAAAGGTGTGCGATATTCCGTTTGACGTTCATTTGATGATAAGCGACCCTATAAATTATGTTGAACAGTTTGCAAAGGCGGGAGCGGATATTATCTGTTTTCATGCTGAGAGCAACAGCGATATAGGCGACACGATAGATAAAATTATCTCGCTCGGAAAAAAGGCGGCTCTTGCCGTTAAGCCGGGCACGGATATTGATGTTGTTTTGCCTTATATCGATAAATTATGGATGGTGCTTGTTATGACGGTTGAACCGGGCTTCGGCGGTCAAAGTTTTATGCAAAGTACAATGCCTAAGATTGAAAAACTCAGAGCGATTGCTCCCGATATTAATATAGAGGTTGACGGCGGAATCAATGCCGACACCGTTAAAATTGCGGCTGAGGCGGGCGCAAATGTTTTTGTCGCAGGTTCGGCTGTATTCAAAAGCGAAAATCCAAACAACACCATTGCTCTTTTGAAGCAAAATGCAGAGGTTTGATTTGTTTTGAAGAAAGAAGCAAACAAGAATAGAAAAGACGCAAAGAAAAAGAATAAGCGCTTTTATGACAATAAAAACCGCAACAGTCACTGGACGGAAGAACCAAAGGGCAGATATATAGATTTTGCCGATAAATATTCCGAGGGAGACGGCTCGAACAAATATAAGGATGTTGCCGCATCTGTTCATCGTGTTGCGCTAAAGCAGACAGAAAAGAAAAATAAGCGTAATCGAACCATTGCCGTGATATTGCTTGCAGTTGTTTTTATAGGTGTGGGCTACATCGGTATGGATGTGCGAATGATAAGAAATGCCGAGCCGGCCGAAACAGCGATAAAAAACAGTTCGGGTGCAGACAGTTCCGTGTCGCAGATTTCGCTTGAACTTGCCGCAGAAAAAATCGAAAGCGTGAGCCTTGACAATTCCGCCATGCTCGATTCCGTTATATCAAGTGCACATGATGTGGGCTGTAACAGCGTTGTTTTCGACGCAAAGAGAGCGGACGGAACCATAGGCTACCGCTCATCTCTTGCCGCAATAGATACTTATTCGGCTATGAGCAATGTCGGTAACGACAGCACCGGCTCAATTAAAAAGTTGATTAAAAATGATATTCTTCCCGTTGCAAGAATTTCTTGCTATGCCGATAATGTTGCATCTGTGCAAAATCCGTCTATGGCTGTCAGCGATACAAACGGAGTGTATAAGGACAAGGACGGCGACAGTTTTCTGAATCCGGATTCCGATGACGCCTACGGTTACATTCGTGATATAATAAGGGAACTCAGCGATTTGGGAATCCAGGTGTTTATCCTTTACGGATGTGATTTGCCCGAGAGTATTTCGTCAAATTATAATGACGGCTTCGACGCTTTGGCAGATAAGTTGAATACGGAATTTGACGGAAAGATTAAACTTATTCAGGAAGTGACGGTCGATATAAAGGGCGTCGATTCCGAGAGCGACAAGGTTACGGACGCTAAAATTATTGAGGAGATTAAAGCGTTTCCGGCACTTGAAGATAATCAAATATACGCTGTTAATTCCTCTGTTGAGCATAAGCATCTTTACGAACTGCTCAGCGAAAACGGAGTAAACAACTTCATATTGGAGTAAGAATTATGAAAAAGTCAATTTATCCGGCACTTTTTTTAGCAATTTTTGTTTTACTTTTTCCGCTGTGTGCCTTTGCATCGGACGGCGGAGTCGAGGTACCCGTACTTAAGTCGGTATCGTTTAACAATGCCCGGCTTGAGGGCGATTTCTCATCGGAAAAATTTGAGTATGATATATTGCTCGACTCGTCGCAGAAAACACCGACGCTGAAATCATACGATGTTACCGACGGCGCTTCTCTTGTGTTTAAGCAGGAAAACGGCGACGGAGAAAAGGGCATAAGCATCGAGGTTAAAAAGGACAGCATAGGCTCTACATATTTTTTCAAATATGATTACGGCAAAAACGAACCGGAGATTAATTCAAACAATAATCTTCTTGCTTTGAATTGTGAACTCGGTGAGGTATATCCGAAAATTAATTCGCACGATACGACATACAGTCTTTATGTGCCCGACGATATGACGGCGATAAAACTTGAGGCTGTGAGCGAGGACGCAAACGCAGTATGCAATTTGGCGGGGACTATTACGCTGAATACAAATCAAACTCCCGTAATTCCCGTTACCGTAACGGCGTCCGACGGCAGCGTAAAGGAATACAGTTTTACGGTAAAACGACTTAATAAATCCTCCGAACAGGTAAGACAGGAAATGCAAAGCGAGGATTTTACTTCTCTGGTTAAGGGCGAACTTTTTCATCAAAAGCCGGAGTTTAAGATAATAATTGCCTGTACCGTTATAGGTATTATAATTATTATATCTGCCGTTGTTTTTCTAAAGAGACTGACGGTTAAAACCCAAGATGAGGACGAGGTTGAATTCTTTGACACTCCGTTTGATACCGAGGGGTAAGCGTGCGGGAACATTCCCGCTGAATACGTACTGAAAAAATAAAAGGCGGTGACAGTATGGATATGGATTTCATGGATTTCGATGAGATAATCGACGAAATAAGAAATGCTTATGACAAAAAGGAATACGCAAAGATTAAGGCTCTTTTATCGGAACTTAACCCGGCGGATATAGCGGCGGTGTTTGATGAGTTCCCCGAAAATCAGCGATTGTTATTCTTCCGATTACTTTCTAAGGAAGAAGCGGCGGATACCTTTGTCGAACTTGACTCCGACAGCCAGGAGTCACTTATTCATGCTTTCTCCGATGCCGAACTTAAAGAGGTTGTAGACGAACTCTATCTCGATGATGCGGTTGATGTTATTGAGGAAATGCCGGCTACGGTTGTTAAGCGTATTTTGAAAAATGCGGATAAGGAAACGAGAGATTCCATTAATGCTCTGCTTAAATATCCCGAGGACTCTGCGGGCTCAATTATGACTCCGGAGTTCGTAGACCTTAAAAGGAATATGACCGTTGAGGACGCATTCAAACGAATCAGAAGAACGGGTGTTGATAAGGAAACGATTTATACCTGTTATGTGTGCGACAGCTCAAGACATTTGATAGGTGTCACCACAGTCAAGGAACTTTTGCTACACGACTATGATGATGTTATCGACACCTTTATGGAGACTAATACCATCTCGCTTAACACTCTTGATGACCAGGAACTTGCGGCACAGCTGTTTGACAAATATGACTTTTTGGCACTCCCTGTTGTTGATATGGAAAACCGTCTTGTGGGTATTATCACCGTCGATGACGCTATCGATGTCATTCAGGAGGAAAACACCGAGGATATCCAAAAGATGAACGCTATGCTTCCTACGGAAAAAAGTTATCTTAAAACCTCCGTGTTTGAAAGCTGGAGGTCAAGATTTCCGTGGCTGCTTCTTCTTATGGTTTCGGCTACATTTACAGGCTCTATAATCACAAGTTTTGAGGATAAACTCGCCTCTCTTACCATACTTACGGCGTTTATTCCAATGCTTATGGATACGGGCGGCAACTCGGGTGGTCAGTCCAGCGTTACCATTATTCGTGCAATGAGTCTCGGCGAGATTCAGTTCAAAGATTATTTTAAGGTAGTTTGGAAAGAATTTCGCATAGGTATTGTCTGCGGTATTTCTCTTGCCGCCGTTAATTTCCTGAAGATTTTGCTTGTCGATAAACTGTTTATGCATAACGATGAGATTACGCTTATGGTGGATTTGGCTATATGCCTTACTCTTGTTTTGGAAATTATATTTGCTAAATTTATCGGCTGTACTCTTCCCATACTGGCTAAAAAGGTGGGATTTGACCCTGCGGTTATGAGTTCTCCGTTTATTACCACAATAGTAGACGCCGTATCTCTTCTTATTTATTTCGGTATGGCGACACTTTTAATTCCCGGTTTGAGTTGACAAACGAAGCGTAGGGATTTATAATAAAACTAACTTAATAAGTCAGGGGTGCAAGGTCTTTGACCGACGCTGAGATTATACCCTTCTAACCTGTTCGGTAATGCGAGTGTAGGAAGACGAGTTATAAAAGATATTTATGCACCGACGATTAAGCAGCCGGTGCTTTTTTCTTGCCTTATTAAGATTATTCGTTTGAGGCGGTTTGTTTTGTCTGCTTTGAAACGAGGAAAGGAAGTATAAAAAATGAAAGCAAGTGTTGCAATTCAGGTTTTACCTAATGTTCAGGACGAGGACGAACTTATCAGAATAGTTGACGAGGTTATTGCATACATAAAGTCTACCGGACTTAATTACTATGTAGGACCTTTTGAGACTACCATTGAGGGCGAAAGCTACGATGAACTTATGGAAATTGTCACAAATTGCCAAAAGGTTGCCATTAAGGCAGGCTGTGACAGCGTAAGCGCATACATTAAGGTCGTTTACAATCCCGAGGGAGAGGTGCTTACTATTGACAAAAAAGTTACAAAGCATCACCAATAAAACAGCACCCGTCATTGCAGTAGCGGTTATTATATTGATATGGTATCTGTGCTGTGATGCCGAGGTTGTACCGGCTTATATGCTGCCCTCACCGACTAAGGTGCTTACTGCGTTTATCAATAACTTTGATGTTATGATGAAACAGGCGGCGGTTACCTTGCAGGAAACCCTTTACGGACTGCTTATAGGTATTGCGTCTGCGTTTGTTATAGCAGTTATTATGGACAGGTTTAAGTGGCTTTATAAGGCTATTTATCCTATCCTTGTTGTGACCCAGACCATACCCACCATCGCCATAGCACCGCTTTTGGTTTTGTGGATGGGCTTCGGTATGGCACCCAAGATTACGCTTGTGGTTATTACCACCTTTTTCCCGATTGTTATCGGACTCCTTACGGGCTTTGAGGGCGTTGACCCCGATGCAATAAATCTTATGAGAGCCATGGGAGCAAACAGGTATCAGATATTCAGATATGTTAAATTTCCCAACGCCATAGCTTCGTTTTTCAGCGGACTTCGCATTTCTTCGGCTTATGCGGTCGTGGGTGCGGTTGTCAGCGAATGGCTCGGCGGTTTTGAAGGCCTCGGCGTTTATATGACTAGGGTGAAAAAAGCATATGCGTTTGATAAAATGTTTGCCGTAATAGTTTTTATTTCGGCTATCAGTTTGATTCTTATGGGCATAGTGTCACTCCTTGAGAGAGCGGCTATGCCGTGGGCTAAAAAAACAAAAAAGAAAAATTCACAGTAAAATAAAAAGGATTTGAAATAATGAAAAGATTTAAGAAAATCACCGCAGCTTTACTTGCGGCTGTGCTCGTGTTCAGTTTTGCGGCTTGCTCCAAATCATCATCGGACGATAAAACAGAAAAAACCGCAGAACTTAAAGACATTACAGTATGCCTTGATTGGACACCGAATACAAATCATACGGGTCTTTATGTTGCTCTTTCAAAGGGATATTATAAGGATGCAGGACTTAATGTATCAATCGTTCAGCCGCCCGAGAACGGTGCAACGGAGGCTTGCTCTGCCGGTCAGGCTCAGTTTGCAATCGATGCACAGGATACTCTCGCTGCGGCTTTTACCTCCGATACTCCTATGCAGGTAACTGCTGTTGCCGCTCTTATCCAGCACAACACCTCCGGAATTATTTCGCTCAAGGGTCAGGGTATGGACAAACCTAAGGGACTTGAGGGAAAAACCTATCTCACTTGGGATTCTCCGATTGAACTTGCAATGATGAAGAATGTTGTTGAAAAGGACGGCGGCGATTGGGATAAGGTAACAAGAATTCCGAATACCGTAACCGATGAGGCTCAGGACGTTCAGCAGAACCCCGACCACGCTATCTGGGTATTCTACGGCTGGGGCGGTATCAACAGCGAAGTTAATAAGATTGATACCGACTTCTTCTACTTTAAGGACCTTAATCCCACATTTGATTATTACACTCCTATCCTTATCGCAAATAATGACTTCTTAAAGTCAAATCCCGATGAGGCAAAAGCATTCCTTGAAGCAACAAGAAAGGGTTATGAATACGCTATCGAAAATCCCGACGAAGCCGCTCAAATTCTTATCGACGGTGACGAAACAAAGTCACTCGTAGGAAGTGAAGAACTTGTAAAGGCAAGTCAGAGATGGCTTTCAGACCAATATATCGCAGATGCACAGAAGTGGGGTTATATCGACCCTGCACGCTGGGACGCTTTCTACGCTTGGCTTTATGATGAAAAACTCGTTGAAAAGGAACTTCCTGCGGGAACAGGATATTCAAACGATTATTTGGCATAAATTATGGAAGTATTAAAGGCAGAAAAAATAAATAAGAGTTTTGACGATAATGTTGTCTTAAAGGACGCTTGCATTACTCTGAATGAGGGCGAAATTGTCGGACTGCTCGGCGTAAGCGGAAGCGGAAAGAGCACACTGATCAATCTGATTCCTCGTTTCTATGATGTGACAGAAGGCCGTGTTCTTGTCGACGGAGTGGATGTTCGTGAAATGACTCAGAAAGAAGTACGATCCAGACTTGGATATGTTCCACAGAAGGGAGTCCTTTTCTCCGGTACGATCGATTCCAATCTGCGCTATGGCTGTACAGATGCGTCGGAAGAGGAGATCAGAAAGGCGGCCGAAATCGCACAGGCAAGTGAATTTATCGAAGAAAAAGAAGAAAAATATGATACGCCGATCGCCCAGGGCGGAACGAACGTATCCGGTGGGCAGAAGCAGAGGCTTTCGATTGCGAGGGCAATTGCAAAGAAGCCGGAGATCCTGATTTTTGATGACAGTTTTTCTGCACTTGATTATAAGACAGATGTGAAACTTCGTTCTGAACTTCAGAAAGAAACGA
>UQPH01000036.1 GCA_900542875.1 uncultured Eubacterium sp.
GGCAAAACTCAGAAAGCTTAAACCAATTACTTCTTTATGAAGTGTGCCCCAATGCTCTGTGCTTGTTTTGTATTATTTATGTATTTATGAATCGTAAAAAATTTGACCTTTTTCGGTTTGGATTCTTTGTGCGGTGGGATACTCGAAACACGGATTGTTCTTTAATATATCGGCGAACAATCTTGCCTCGTATCTTGCCATATTCAAGTCGTGGAGAATATAGTTTCCGCAGTTTTGGGGATTAGCTCCCGGAACCTCTCCCTCGTAATTTGCACAAAATTCATACGCCCTCGTAAGCAACGGCAGAATTTCCTGCGGCGTCGGGTGACCCTTTACGATGAGATAGCAGCCTGTAAGACAGCCCATCGGTCCCCAATATATTATCCTGTCTTTCCACTCCTCGTCATTGCGAAGAAAGGTTGCGATAATATGCTCTATCGTGTGCATTGCATTGGGGTGAACGGCAGGCTCGATATTGGGCTTTTTCATTCTTATGTCAAAGGTTGTGGCATATTCGTCTCCCAAGGTATCGAGTCTCGATTCGTAAATTCCCGGAAGTATTTTGTTATGGTCTACCTGAAAACTGGGTATTAAATCCATATTGTTGCTCCCTTAAATCAGATTTCTACTATCCAGCCCTGAGGAGCTTCGATTTCGCCCATTTGGATGCCG
Source organism: uncultured Eubacterium sp. (assembly GCA_900542875.1). Classification (GTDB taxonomy): domain Bacteria; phylum Bacillota; class Clostridia; order Oscillospirales; family Acutalibacteraceae; genus Eubacterium_R. The sequence continues at coordinate 673 of UQPH01000036.1, forward strand.
GTGAGTGTGTCATAAAGTTTCTTTGTGTAAGGACCCATTTCCTCCATACCCGACAGGAAACAAATCTCCTCGCCGTGGTCAACGATTTTGCCGACCGGAGAAATAACTGCGGCAGTACCGCAAAGACCGCATTCCGCAAAGTCTTTAAGTTCTTCCTTATATACTTCTCTGTGCTCTACGGTCATACCGAGATAGTGCTCGGCAACATAGCAGAGAGAACGACGTGTAATTGACGGAAGAATCGAATTTGACTTAGGAGTAACGAGTTTGCCGTCCTTTGTGACAAAGATGAAGTTTGCTCCGCCTGTTTCCTCAACCTTTGTACGGGTCTGAGGGTCGAGATACATATTCTCGTCAAAGCCCTTTTCGTGTGCGTCAACGATATTGTAAAGTGACATGGCATAGTTAAGACCTGCTTTGATGTCGCCTGTGCCGTGAGGTGCCGCTCTGTCCACGTCGGATACTCTGATTGTGATAGGCTTTGCGCCGCCCTTGAAGTAAGGACCTACCGGAGTACAGAAAATTCTGAACTGAAATTCATTAGCCGGCTTTACACCGATGATTGAATCATAACCAAATACGAAAGGTCTGAGATAAAGAGTTGCACCGCTGCCGAACGGAGGAACATAAGCCTCGTTAGCCTTTACAACTTTCTTTACTGCGTCGATGAATTGCTCCTCGGGAACTGCCGGAATTTTAAGTCTGCGGCATGAGTCTGCAAGACGCTTTGCGTTAAGGTCGGGGCGGAAGCATACCGTTCTGCCGTCCTTTGTTGTGTATGCTTTAAGACCCTCAAAAACAGTCTGTGCATACTGAAGCACGCAAGCACATTCACTCATTGTGATGTTGGGGTCCGAGGTGAGTTCTCCTTTATCCCATTTGCCGTCCTTGTTCCACGATACATAGCGGTAATCGGTCGGCGTATAAGCAAAGCCGAGAGATGACCAGTCAATGTTTTTCTTTTCCATAATAACATCTCCTACTTTATTTTTAGTTTGTTATGAAAATATTATAGCACTTTGAAAAATAATATCAATACCTTACATAGGCTAATTGCAGTGATTTTTCTTTGCTTGGCATATAGAAGCAAAAAAATTGTCTTTTTTTGAATAATATCGCATTATTTTTTTATTTTAATATTGAATATTATTTGTTTTTGTGCAATAATAATTAGATATTACAAACCTGATATTTGTTTAGGAGAAATTATGACTGATTATAAAGAACTTGCAAATTTGCTTTTTCCGAATATTGATAAGACTCCCGATTATTACGAGGAACTTTATCCCCTGCGTAAACTTAAAGAGGGGGCAAGGGTTACTAGGTTTGCACCGAGTCCGACAGGCTATCTTCATTTCGGCAACCTTTACACCTGTATGGCTGCTTATGTTACCGCAAAGGCTACCGACGGAGTTTTCTATGTAAGAGTGGAGGACACCGACCAAAAGAGAAAGGTTGACGGTGCAGTCAGCGCAATGCTGAAAGGACTTTCGGTTTACGGCATAGTGGCTGATGAGGGCGTAATCGGCGAGAACGAGGAAAAGGGAAATTACGCACCCTATTACCAAAGCGCCAGAAAGGATATCTATCAGGCGTATGCAAAGTCGCTCGTTATGCAGGGACTTGCTTATCCGTGCTTTTGCTCGGCAGAGGAACTTGATGAAATCCGTGCGAGTCAGGAAAACGAGGATATAAAAGGTTATTACGGCAAGTATGCAAAGTGCCGCAATCTTTCGCTTGATGAAATTAAGAAGAAAATCGAGTCCGGCGCAGAATGGACGCTTCGCTTAAAGTCACCGGGTGACGCCGAGAAAAAGTGTTATTTTGACGATATGATTAAGGGTAAGATTGAGATGCCCGAGAATATTCAGGATATTGTGTTGCTTAAAAGTGACGGAATACCTACCTACCACTTTGCTCACGCAATAGATGATCATCTTATGAGAACGACTCATGTTGTAAGAGGCGACGAGTGGATTGCTTCCGTTCCGGTTCATCTTCAGCTGTTTAAGGTTCTCGGCTTTAAGCCGGTTAAGTACGCTCATGTCGCACCTATTATGAAAGAAGAAAACGGAGGCAAGCGTAAACTTTCAAAGCGTAAAGACCCCGAGGCGGCTGTGAGTTATTATGCCGAGGCAGGCTATCCCGCAGAGTCTGTTAACGAATATCTTATGACGATTCTCAATTCCAATTTTGAGGATTGGAGGAGAGCAAATAAGGATGCCGACATTCTCTCGTTCCCGTTTAATTTTAAGAAAATGAGCGCATCGGGCGCATTGTTTGATTACGCAAAACTCACCGATGTTTCAAAAAATGTAATAAGCAAAATGAGTGCCGACAAGGTGTTCGATTTAACATACAAATGGGCAGAGGAATATCAGCCGCAACTTTATGAACTTTTCTCGAAGGATAAGGAAAAAGCAACGGCTATACTTAATATCGACAGAGAAAACAAAAAGCCTCGTAAGGATATAGCAAAGTGGAGCGAAGTGCTTGACTATATCGGCTATATGTATGACGAAACTTTTACACCGTGTTATGAACTAAGCGGCAATGCAAATCCAAAACTTGCGGTAAATGTTATCGAGGAATATCTTAAAGTGTTTGATATAAACGATGACAAGGACGCATGGTTTAATCGAATGAAAGAGATTTGCCCATTGGTCGGCTGCACGCCTAATGTTAAGGAATATAAGGCAGAGCCCGAAAAATATGCAGGTCATGTGGGTGATGTTTCCACCGTTATCCGTGTCGCTCTTACAGGCAGGACGAATACTCCCGACTTGTTCTCGATTACGAAACTGCTCGGAGAAGAGACCGTAAGAAAAAGATTAAACTCTGCACTTAAATATTATAAGGAGGAAGCGTAATGGCTAAAGACGAGATTAAAGAAGAAAATACCGCACCGTCAAATTTCATTGAGGATTTCATCGATGAGGATTTGAAAGAGGGCGTTTATAACCGTGTCCAGACCCGTTTTCCGCCCGAGCCAAACGGCTATCTCCATATCGGACACGCAAAGGCAATTTGCATTAATTTCGGCGTTAAGGAAAAATACAACGGCGTATGTAATCTTCGTATGGACGATACGAACCCAACGAAAGAGGACACCGAATATGTTGACGCAATCAAAGAGGATATTGAGTGGCTCGGCTTTAAGTGGGACAATATTTATTTTGCTTCCGATTATTTCGACTTCCTTTACGAATGTGCGATTAAACTTATCAAAAAAGGCAAGGCGTATGTTGATGATCTTAACTCGGACGAAATCAGAGAGTACAGAGGTACTTTGACAGAACCGGGAAAGAACAGCCCTTACCGTGACAGAAGCGTTGAGGAAAACCTTGATTTGTTTGCCCGTATGACAAAGGGCGAGTTTAAGACAGGCGAAAAGGTGCTTCGTGCAAAAATAGATATGGCGTCTCCTAACCTTAATATGCGTGACCCGATTATTTACCGTATACTTTTTGCTCATCATCACAGAACGGGCGATAAGTGGTGCGTATATCCTATGTACGATTTTGCTCATCCTCTTTCGGATGCGTGCGAAAAGGTAACACATTCGCTCTGTTCACTTGAGTTTGAAAATCACAGACCGCTTTACGATTGGGTTTGTAACGAGTGTATCGACGGCGAAAAACCGAGACAGATTGAGTTTGCAAGAATGAATCTGAACTACACTCTTACATCAAAGCGTAAGTGCCTGAAACTTGTTCAGGACGGCATAGTAGACGGTTGGAACGACCCTCGTATGGCTACCATCAGCGGTATGAGAAGAAGAGGTTATCCGGCAGAGGCTATTCGTGATTTTTGTGAAAGAATCGGCGTTTCAAAGGCATACAGCGTAATTGATTTTGCCATGCTTGAAAGTTGCGTTCGTGATAATCTTAATAAGAATGCAAAGAGAGCAATGGCTGTTATTGACCCGATTAAACTTATTATCGACAATTATCCCGAGAATAAGGTTGAGGAACTTGAGGTTGCTTATCACCCCGATCATGACGAATTCGGCAGCCGTACCATTCCGTTCGGCAGGGAACTCTGGATTGAGCGTGATGACTTTATGGCAGAGCCTATCAGCAAGTATCGCAGACTCTTTGTGGGCAACGAGGTAAGACTGTATAAGGCTTATTGCGTAACATGCACAGGCTACGATACGGATGAAAACGGCGAGGTTATTGCCGTTCACGCAACTTATGACCCTGAGACGTTCGGCGGAGATACTCCCGACGGCAGAAAGGTAAGAGGTACCATTCACTGGGTTTATGCAGGAGATAATAACGAGGCTGAGGTAAGACTTTACGACAGACTCTTTAATGTTGAAAATCCGAGCGATGAGGAGGGCGTGGGCTCCTTTGAGGATAACCTTAATCCCGATTCATTAAAGGTTAAGAAAGCGTATGTAGAGCGTGCACTTTCCGACACACAGCCGGGTGAAAGATATCAATTTATGCGTATCGGCTATTTCTGCACCGATTCTGACAGCAAGCCGGGCAAACTTGTGTTTAACAGAACTGTTCAGTTAAGAGACAGCTTTAATAAGAAAAAATAAAAGAGGCGAATTTTGTGGCAATTACAGAAAGAAAAGATATAAAGAACGTTGCTATTATTGCTCACGTTGACCACGGAAAGACAACTTTGGTTGATGAGATGCTTCATCAAAGCGGTATCTTCCGTGACAATGAGGTGGTAGAGGAAAGAGTCATGGACTCTAATGATTTGGAAAGAGAAAGAGGAATCACCATTCTCTCAAAGAATACCTCTATACATTATAAGGATACAAAAATAAATATAGTAGATACTCCGGGACACGCCGACTTCGGCGGCGAGGTTGAGCGTATTCTCACCATGGTTGACGGCGTACTGCTTCTTGTTGATGCGTTTGAGGGATGTATGCCGCAGACCCGATTTGTACTTAAAAAGGCTCTCGGCTTACATAAGACTCCTCTCGTTGTTGTAAATAAGATTGACCGTGACGGAGCAAGACCCGAGGAAGTAATCGACGAGGTGCTCGACCTGTTTATCGAGCTCGGCGCAGATGACGACCAGATTGATTTTCCGGTTATTTACGCTTCTGCAAGAGACGGTTATTCATCTCTTGACCCCAATGTCAGAGAGGGCGATATGCGCCCGCTTCTCGACGCTATTCTCGAGTACATTCCGTCTCCTAAGGGGGACCTTGAAGGACCGGCTCAGATTCTGTTTTCTTCACTCGAATATGACGAATATGTCGGAAGAATAGGTGTCGGCAGAGTAGAAAGGGGCGAGATTAAAGCTAATACTCCTTATGTTCTTTGCCGCCAGGACGGAACTACGGAAAATGTTAAGTTCTCAAAGATTTATCAGTTTGAGGGACTTAAAAGAGTAGAAACCCCGATTGCAAAATTCGGCGATTTGGTATCCGTTGCGGGTATCGCAGACCTTAATATCGGAGAGACGGCTTGCGACCCGGATTGTATCGAGCCGCTTCCGTTCGTTAAAATTGACGAACCTACCATCAGTATGAATTTTATGGTAAATGATTCTCCGTTTGCAGGCAGAGAGGGCAAGTATGTCACCTCCCGTAATCTCCGTGAAAGACTGTTCAAAGAGGTTGAAACCAATGTTTCCATGAGAGTTGAGGAGACCGACTCTATGGATACCTTTAAGGTCAGCGGCAGAGGCGAACTTCATCTGTCTATTTTGATTGAGACGATGCGTAGGGAAAATTATGAATTTCAGGTTTCACGTCCGCAGGTTATTGTAAAGCACGACGCAGACGGCAGAACTCTTGAACCTATCGAAACGGCTATTATTGAAGTTCCCGAGGAATATGTAGGCGCCGTTATGACAAAACTTTGCTCCCGCAAGGGCGAAATGGTTAATATGGATACACGTTCGACCGGTATGACTCATATGGAGATTAAGATTCCGTCAAGAGGTCTTATCGGTTACAGAAGCGAATTCCTTACCGATACAAACGGTAACGGTATTATGAATCAAGTTTTCTCAGGATATGAGGAATGGAAAGGTGATATTGAAACCAGAAGCCGTGGCTCAATCGTCGTTCATGAAACCGGAACAACCACAGGTTACGGTCTTTGGAACACTCAGGACAGAGGTAAACTTTTCGTCGGTCCGGGCGTTGAAGTTTACGAGGGTATGATAGTAGGCGAGTGCGCTAAGGATGAGGATATTGTATGTAATGTCTGCAAGAAAAAGCATGTTACAAATACTCGTGCAAGCGGCTCAGACGAAGCGCTTAAACTCGTTCCGCCGACCACTCTTTCACTTGAACAGAGTATGGAATTTCTTGCGGATGACGAACTTTTGGAGGTAACTCCTAAATCCATTCGCTTGCGTAAAACAATTCTCAGCAAAGAACTTCGCCTTAAAGCGGAATCCAGAGCGAGAAAAGGTTAATTATGACCAAAGAAAGAGCAGGGCTCTATATACATATCCCGTTTTGCAAAAATAAATGTCCGTACTGTGATTTTTACAGCGTAAAATACTGCTATAATGCGGGCAGAGAATACAGCGACAGATTGGTCAAAATGATTAAACAGTATCAAGGTTCTTTTGATACTGTTTATTTTGGCGGCGGTACTCCGAGCATACTGGATACCGACAGTTTTGCAAAAATCCTAAATGCTTGCAGAAAGCAGTTTGATATAGATGACGAATCGGAAATTACCGTTGAATGCAATCCGTCAGCCGATTTGAACGAAAAAATGCAGGCGTATGCCGCCCTCGGTGTGAACAGGGTGAGCATTGGTATGCAGAGTGCTGTCGACAGAGAACGCTTTGCTCTGGGCAGAGCGGCGGGCAGAAAAGAGGTCGAGCGCACAATTTCATATGCACGAAATGCAGGGATAAATAATATCAGCCTTGATTTAATGCTCGGCACGCCTAAGCAAACGACAGACTCACTTGACGAGAGTTTCAGATTTATTTTGGAGCAGGGGGTCGAGCACCTTTCCGCTTATATGTTGAAACTTGAGCCGGGCACAAAATTTTATGAAATGCGAAACAAACTTGTCCTTCCCGACGAAGACGAGACGGCAGAAATGTATCTTAAAACTGTAGAAGCGATGAATCAAAACGGCTTAAAACAGTATGAGATAAGTAACTTTGCAAAGTCGGGATTCGAGAGCAGACATAATACAAAATATTGGACGCTGACCCCGTATCTCGGACTGGGAAAGTCGGCTCACAGTTTTTGGCATGGCGAAAGGTTTTACTGTGACAGCGAGTGGAATATAATTTCCGACGGCGCAGGCGGAGACGACGAAGAAAAAATAATGCTCGGCCTCAGGCTTACTCGCGGAGTTGAAAAGTCGCTGATAAAAAAGAATTTTTCATATTACATAAAATCGGGATTAATGCGTGATTTGGGTGACAGAGTCGCTTTGACGCCTAACGGAATGCTCGTTTCAAACACAATAATTTCATCTTTGATTTGACAATATTGACAAAAATGAGTATAAGTTTTTGGATAAATTGAATAGTGATTGATAAAACTGTCACAATTTCAACATAACTATACATTCTTTTTGTATAATCTGTAAAATTTGTATTTTTTTCTTGATTATTTGAGATGAAAAGTATAAAATAATAGTGCAAAAATAAAAAGCAATATGCAATTTATTAAATTATTTTCGGAGGTAATTTCCAATGGTAAAAGTTGCTATTAACGGTTTTGGCCGTATCGGTCGTCTTGCTTTCCGCCAGATGTTCGGTGCAGAAGGTTATGAAGTAGTTGCAATCAACGATCTTACAAGTGCAAAGATGCTTGCTCATCTTCTTAAGTATGACTCATCACAGGGTAACTATGTTGCTCAGGGTCACACTGTTGATTTCCACGAGGGTGAAGGCGAGGATAACTATATCGTAGTTGACGGTAAGAAAATCGTTATCTACAAAATGCCTAACGCTGCCGATCTTCCTTGGGGCGAACTTGGCGTAGACGTAGTTCTCGAGTGCACAGGTTTCTATACTTCAAAAGAGAAGGCTTCTGCTCACATTAAGGCAGGTGCTCGTAAGGTTGTTATTTCTGCTCCTGCAGGAAACGATCTTCCTACCATCGTATATAATGTAAACCACGATACACTTACAGCAGACGATACAGTTATTTCTGCTGCATCATGCACAACTAACTGCCTTGCTCCTATGGCAAAGGCTCTTAACGATTTCGCTCCTATCCAGAGCGGTATCATGTGCACAATTCACGCTTACACAGGCGATCAGATGATTCTTGACGGTCCTCAGAGAAAGGGTGACCTTCGTCGTGCTCGTGCAGGTGCTGTTAACATCGTTCCTAACTCAACAGGTGCTGCTAAGGCTATCGGTCTTGTAATTCCTGAGCTCAACGGCAAACTTATCGGTTCTGCACAGAGAGTTCCTACCCCGACAGGTTCAACAACTATCCTTACTGCTGTTATTAAGACAGATAAGGAAGTTACAGTTGACGCTATCAACGCAGCTATGAAGGCTGAGGCTACTGAGTCCTTCGGTTATAACGAGGATCTCATCGTTTCTTCCGATATCGTTGGTATGAGATACGGTTCACTCTTCGATTCAACTCAGACAATGGTTCTCAAGGTTTCTGACGATACTTATGAGGTTCAGGTTGTTTCTTGGTATGATAACGAGAACTCTTATACTTCTCAGATGGTTAGAACAATCAAGTACTTCTCAGAACTTGGCTAATTAACCTAAAGCAAACAGATAAAACCCGAAGCCACGGCTTCGGGTTTTTGTTATGTCTCAAAATATTAATTTTGTCAATCTCTGTCACTCGAGATACAGCACTATCTTTTTTTGCTCGGCTGTTTTTTTAATATCTATGATTCTTTGGTTTGACGAGCCACGGAATTTGAGCGTGATAGAGTGCAAATCTTCTATAAACGGTCCGTCTACCAAAACATCTATGAGCGAGAGCATTTCCTTACTTATGTCGGTTGCGGCTCTGCTTTTCGGCTCGGTTGTTCCTAGTATTTCCTCAAAGGTAAAACCGGTGTAGCACCAAACATTTTTGTTAGGGAATTTTTCACGAAACATAACGAGAAACGGAACGAGCACCTTTTGGTTTTCAGGCTCAAACGGTTCTCCGCCGAGCAGTGTTATTCCGTTAATCCAGTCATGGTCAACGCTGTCGAATATTTCCTCCATAGTTTCTTCGGTGAATAAATTTCCGTAGCCGAAGTCCCATGTTATACTGTTAAAGCAATTTTTACAGTGGTGGCGACACCCCGAAACAAATAATGAGGTGCGAACGCCCTCGCCGTTTGCTATGTCGTTTGTTTTTATTTCAGCCCAATTCATAAGATAATCATCCCCATATCTTCTCATCCGATTACTTATTATACCAAAATTTGTTCCTTTTATCAACAGTGACTTGATTTTATATTATTAATGGTATAATATAAAATCAGTAAAGAAAAAGAGGAATTTTTATGAGCGAAGAAATAAAGGCAGAAAAGAAAAAGGGCATTGCGGGATTTTTTCAGTTTTTGAAATTTGCTATGTTTTCCGCTTCGGCAGGTATAATTGAGGCTGTCAGCTTTACGCTGATGAATACGGTGATTATTAAACTGCCGTTTATTCAGCATGCGCTCGAAACAAATGATACCTTTGCAAAGATTATGAATAATCAGTACGGTCCCATGTACCTTATTGCACTTATCTTGTCCGTACTTTGGAATTTTACATTTAACCGTAAGTTTACATTTAAGTCTGCCGCAAATGTTCCTGTGGCAATGCTTAAGGTGTTTGCGTTTTATTGCGTGTTCACTCCCGTTACGGTTATCGCAGGTAACTATTTTACCGCTAAATTCGCCGATGTCGGAAAAATCGAGTACATAGTTCTCGGCTGTACCATGGCTTGTAATATGATTACAGAGTTTCTTTATGATAAATTTGTTGTTTTCCGTGGCTCGGAAAATACTCTTGAGAAAAAAGAAAAGTAATATAATTATAGCAGCAAAATGAACAGTCTCTAATTGTGCAGACGGTACAAAAACGGACTGCGACGGCAGAAAATTAAATTTCAAGTAACAAACCGATTTCGCATTTTAAGCGGAGTCGGTTTTATTTGAATACGGTATCTTTGCAGAAATTGATGTGTTCGGATATTTTTCGTATCAATATGGCTTTTTCTGCTGTCCGTTTTCTTTTCGTTTTAGTATTCACTTTTGTGCTTTTATTCTAATTAGATTTGTGATATAGTAGTAATATAGGGGGTATTGTAACATGAAAAAGAAAAAGGAAGCATTTACAATTATTCTTATAGTTTTTATTCTTGTATTCGGTTTTGTATTCGGTGGATATTTTGCCATAAAAACAGTTATGACTAAAGGTGCAATTAACTATTTACAAGATAAATATAACATGTCATATAATCAAATAACTGTTTTGGATTATGAAATGAAAAAGTTCGGAAACGACACCTCTTTTTTGCCGCTTAATACATATTGGTCACCCTATAAGTGGGAAATTCAATATAACGATAAAACTTTTTTTGTTAATAGAATTGACGGTAAATATTATGATGATTATCAACTGGATGAAATAGAAAGTGTAGCTACCGAATGGTTTAAGCAAAATATAGATAATAATATTGTGGGAATTAAATTAAGTTCAGTAAATATTATAAATTATCAAGCCCGAATAGCCGGTAACGTTACAATTAACGAAAAAAATATAAAAGATTTTCTAAACGATAAAAACACTTATAGTGGTATTAATCGTTTTACTTATCATGATGTAGATTTAATGGTTGAAAGCACTTATTTTGATACGCTGTCACAAACAGATAAAAACAACTTACTTGATGAGGTTAAAGAAAAACTTCCAAATTCACACATTCAATATGTTATTGGAACGGATACATCCAAAATATCTAAAGAAAGGAATAAGTTCATTTATTGGTTATCAGAATATAACGAAATGGATTAAATGATATGAAAAAAGGTAAAAGAATCATTTTAACAATAGTAACAGTAATTGCTACGATTTTTTTGTTATTTAATATTACACATATTATTTATGTTCAATGTCATAGAGCAGAGGTTGTTGAATATTTGGTTGATAAATATGATTTTGACAAAAAAGATATAATTCTACTCGATTACGAACCGTCAAAGTTTCATGATGATACATCTTTAGGCGTTCCGTTTGATTGGTACACTACATCTGAAACATGGAAATTGAGATATAATAAAAGAACCTTTGGTGTGTCAAAAACAGAATACGGATTTTGTGATGATTATCAATTAGAAGATGTTTTCGAGTGGTCGGTTGATTATCTAAAAACAGTTGACTCTAATGTTGTCGGTATCAAAATTAATTGTGGAAAATTACATGATATTGTAACAAAAGAAAACATAAAGGATTTCTTGATAAATGACAATGATTCTTTTGTGATTTATTATAAAGTTGACAGTCTTGAGCAATATTATACCTATTCAAAAAACGGCTTCAAATATACCAATGATAATTTTGATAATATCAATTCTCAAGTTTTGAAAAAGTTTGAGTTTATTAATAAAGATATTGAAAATAAAGGCGTCTATTTGACGACATCCGATTTAGAGTTTTCAAGGAATAGTTGGGAGAGTTTCGCAAGTTATTATTATGATACAAAAATTGCAAATGACAAGTTATATCGGAAGGGAATTGTTTTGTGATGAAAAAGAAAAATGGGATAATTGTATTGATTGTTGTGCTGTCGGTGGCAGTGATTGCAGGGGTTGGATATAAAATCGCAGATAAATTCTATGCTCCTTTGGTGCAGACTAAGGCGGTGTCATACCTTTGCCATAAATATGACGCCAAGCCCGACGAATTTGAAATGGTGGATTATAACCAAGCACATATTGAACTTAAGGAGTACGAGATATTTTTTCAAAAACCAGTTTGGGTGGATTTTTCTTTTGAATATAAGTACAATGGCAGAAATTTCGTTGTTAACAGAAACAAAAACAATTTCTGTGATGATTATCAAATGGAGGATATTCAAAATTGGTGTACCGAATGGCTAAAGGAAAATGTTGATGAGAGAATTGTAGGATTTGAATTTAATACAAGTGATATAAGAAATTATTATTTGCATACGAATAAAAAATATAATTTTGTAATAGAAAAAGAGGATGCTAAGAGTTTTTTGTCTAATTATAAACAAGATGATGATTGCATTTGGATTTATTACTACGATGTTAATGGAAAAGTCTTTTATGCAGAAAATGATGAATTGACTAAAAAAGCAGAAAATATATTAAATCTTGAAAGTAGATGTTCAGTAACATATACCGAAAAAACATTATCAAGAGAAATTTTCAAATATAAATATGATAATTGGGATAGTTGGAATACGGTTAAATAATTAGGAGTTATACATATGAAAACGAAAAAGAAAAAACTATTGATTGTTTTTCTTATTTTGATTATAGGCGTGCTGGCGTGTTTGTCGGTACCGGCGGTAAGAACCTTGCAAGCTAAATATTATCTAAGTCAAAAGTACGATGCAAAAATGAGCGAGTTTAAGGTTGAGGACTATGAGGGAGGACATTATACTTATGTTGACGCATTGTTTATTTTTAATGATTATTATTGGATAGATTTTTCATATGAGTTCAGCTACAACGGCAGAAATTTTGTTGTAAGAAAAAACGATAACGGTTGGTATGATGATTATCAGTTGGAGGATTTGGAAAAATGGAGCACGGAGTGGCTGCAAGCAAATGCCGATTCGAGTATTAAAGGGTGTTACTTTGATACGAAAAATTTATTGAATTATTATAAAATTAATAATATAGGTTATAGTAATCCGATAGCACAAGAAGATATTAAAAATTTTCTTTTAGATTATGTTAAGTATGATTATATAAAAACGATTTATTATTACATTCCCGAAAACTCCGATAACTATATAAATGAATATGAAATGAATAAATTTATTTCAAAATCTTTGGGCGTTAACTTAGATGTTCACGCTCAAAATAAAGATATAACTTTGCAAAGAGAAATTCATAGGGGCGATGAGTGGACTAGTCATATTGGAATATAGTGAAATGATTTTTAACAAATGAGGAGATTTGATTAAATAAAAGGTCTATTGACAATATATTAAAAATAGAATATAATAGCAGAGGTGAACATAGGCGTTCCGATTTTCGGAGCGCCTTTTTGTACCCTAATAAATATCATAATAAAAATGAGAGGGACTTTGTTATGAGTAAATATACCAAGGAAGAAATCCTTAAACAGGCAAGAGAAAACGGCGTTGAGTTCATCAGGCTTCAGTTTACCGATTTATTCGGAATTATGAAAAATGTTGCTATTACATTATCTCAGCTTGAAAAGGCACTTGACAATGAATGTATGTTTGACGGCTCGTCCATTGACGGATTTGTAAGAATCGATGAGTCGGATATGTATCTTCATCCCGATTATGACACTTGGGCTACATTTCCGTGGAGAAAGCATCTAAATGCTCAGACGGGCAGACTTATATGCTCGGTGTATAAAACCGATAATGTTACTCCGTTTGAGGGCGACCCGAGAAATGTTTTGCAAAAGGTTATTGACCAAGCGGCAGAAATGGGCTACGGTTTTAATGTTGGACCCGAGTGTGAATTTTTCCTCTTTAAGCTGGACGAAAACGGTCAGCCGACCCTTGAAACGGGTGATGAGGCAGGATATTTTGACCTTAATCCAATTGACCACGGCGAGAATTGCAGGCGTGATATTTGTCTTGCGCTCGAGGAAATGGGCTATACTATCGAGGCATCTCACCACGAGGTTGCTCAGGGACAGCACGAAATTGATTTCCAGTTTGGCGATGTTATGACTTCTGCTGACAGAGTTATGACTTTTAAGCATGTTGTTAAAACATATGCGACAAAGCACGGTTTGCACGCAACCTTTATGCCGAAACCGGTTGAGGGAATCTGCGGTTCGGGTATGCATACAAATATGTCGCTTTATGACCTTAAAACAGGCAAGAATATCTTTGACGACCCGAACGGCGAACTCGGTCTGAGCGAAAAGGCATATAACTTTATCGCAGGCGTTTTGGCTCATGTTAAAGGTATGTGTGTATTTTCAAATCCTACCGTTAATTCGTACAAGAGACTTGTTCCGGGTTACGAGGCACCTACATATATGGTTTGGTCAACTTCCAACCGTTCCACTCTTGTTCGTATTCCTGCTTCCAGAGGTAAGGGCACAAGAGTTGAACTTCGCAGTGCAGACCCATCTTGCAACCCGTATCTTGAAATGGCACTTTGCCTTGCTGCGGGTCTTGACGGAATTAAAAAAGGTTTGAAACCTGCACCGTCATATGACAATAATGTTTATGAACTCAGCGATGCACAACTTAAAGAGAAAGGCATTGACTGTCTCCCCGGCACTCTTGAGGAGGCAATTAAAGCGGCAGAGGATGACCCGTTTATTAAAGAAACGCTCGGCGAGCATGTGTTTAATAACTATATCGGCGGCAAGCGTGAGGAATGGGAATCTTATCGCACCTATGTCAGTCAGTGGGAAATTGACAGATATATGATTAATTATTAATGGCTTATCGATAAAGCCTATTAACCGTGCAGGTAAAATTATTACAGTAGATTAGTAAAACG
>UQPH01000037.1 GCA_900542875.1 uncultured Eubacterium sp.
TTAAATGACGGAGTCAGAGTCCGGAGTGTTACCGTTACACTATACCTCTATATTATTAAATTTACGCAAAACACACGACTGCACACGCACAATATCGCTTTTGCTATGTTATTATAACACATATTTTGAATTTGACAAGTGTTTTTTTGAAATTTAAGAAAATATTTTATAAAAATCAATATTTATATTCTCTTTTATGCAAAATGTGATATAATTATCTTGTTGGATAGGGGTTACTTTTACCCGTCCGGAAAACACTTCACCATAAGGAGGAGAACAAGAATGGTGACGGCAAAAATTTTTGCAATCATAATCTTTATTCTTATGTTTGCGCTGATTGTCATGGACAAAATTCCGAGGCAATGGGTTACTCTCGGATGCGGTCTCGCTACAATCGTCATAGTGTTCGGCATATGTATGAGATCTCCGTCTGCGATAATGGACACGCTGAATGTCAAAAGCATATTTACCGCAGAATTTTGGCACGTCAGCGGAAATTCCGCCGAGGAATCAAGCGGAATTAACTGGGCAACAATAATATTTATCGCCGGAATGATGGTAATGGTAGAGGGAATGGCTAAAGCAGGATTTTTCCGCTGGCTGTGCCTTACCATAGCAAAGGCAGTAAAGTACAAAGTAATGCCCATACTCGTAACATTTATGATTATGAGTGCGGTACTTTCAATGTTTATCGACAGTATCACGGTAATACTGTTCCTTGCCGCAGTAACCGTGGAACTTTCGCAACTTTTGAAATTCGACCCCGTGCCGATGATACTAAGCGAAATTTTCTGTGCAAATCTCGGCGGCTCGGCAACAATGTGCGGTGACCCGCCTAACATTATCATAGGTACCGCCTTAGGTTACAGCTTCGGCGACTTCCTTTCAAACACAGGTCTCATCGCAGGTGTCGGACTTGTGGTAATGGTTATCTTCTTCTCGCTTGCATTCAAAAAAGAGCTTACGGCAAACGCAGGCTCGGGCACAGGAGAGGCAGTAACTTATCCCGACCCCAAAGAGGCTATCGAAAACAAGCGTGATTTCATCATCTCGACAATCATCTTTTTAACCGCTGTTGTGTTGCTTATAACTCACGCACAGTCGGGTCTTACCGTTGCGTTCATCGGCGTATTTATCGCACTGCTTACGCTGATTACATCGCCAAAGCACGTAGGTCACATACTCAAGAGAGTTGACTACAAAACGCTTCTTTTCTTCATAGGTCTGTTTATAGTAGTAGGCGGACTGGAGCAAACAGGCGTACTGGAAGTAATCGCATCGTTTATCGAAAAACTCTGCAAGGGCAACTTCCTGGCTATGGTATTTATCATTATGTGGATAAGCGCTATGGCAAGTGCGGTAGTTGACAACATTCCGTTTGCGGCAACAATGGTACCGGTAATCAAGAGCCTTGCGGTGACAACACCCGGCGCAGACCTCGGCGTTCTCGCATATGCGCTGTCAATCGGTACGGACATAGGCGGCTCGGCTACACCAATCGGCGCAAGCGCAAATGTAGTAGGTACATCCGTTGCGGCAAAAGCAGGACACCCGGTAGGCTGGGGCAAATACTGCAAGACCGCAATTCCCGCAACAATTATTGTTTTAGTAATAGCAATGCTTATAATTAAGGTAAGATATTTTTAATTTTTAAGGAGGAGACAATATGGCTAAGCAAAGAATCATTGCAATCGGTCGTGAATACGGCTCGGGCGGTCACAAAATCGGCGAAATTTTGGCGAAAAAATACGGTATTCCGCTCTATGATAAGGAAATGATTGAACTAATCGCAAAGGAAAAAAACCTTGACTTAGACGAGCTGAAGAAATATGACGAGATTCCAAGAAACAGATTGTTTTCCAGAACCGTAAACGGCTTCACCAATTCTCCCGAAGAAACAATAAGCCAGATGCAATTCGACTTTTTGCGTGAAAAAGCAAATTCGGGCGAAAGTTTTGTTGTAGTCGGCAGATGTGCTACATCAATCCTCAAAGACAACGAAAATATGGTTTCAATCTTTGTAACAGGCGATTTGGTTTACGAGGCTACAAGAATCTCTAAACTGTATCGCATAACAGAGGTTGAGGGCGAGGCAATGGTAGAAAAGGTAAATAAGCAGAGAAAGCAGTACCATAACTACTACTGCAAGGAAAAGTGGGGCGACTCACGCCACTATGATTTGATTATCAATTCATCCAGAGTGGGTATACAAAATGCGGCTGATATAATCGACAGTTACATAAAACTGATTCAAACAACAGAATAATAAATAATGCCGTGGGTTCGCCTGACTGTTTTGAACAGCATTCTAGGCACTAACGACTATCCCCTCTGTCACCTATGGTGACATCTCCCCTTGATAAGGGGAGCCATGGGCTGTCGAAAATACTTTGACACAATAAAAATCCGTAAGTTCAATACTTACGGATTTTTTATAGTTTAACAGAAAAGCATTTTATCAGTAAATGTTATCTTCCGGGTCGATCCAATCGTCCTCTTCTTCCCATTTACCGCTTAACGTCCAATAAGTTCCTACAATTTCATCGGGAGAAAACATTACTACTTCGATTTTCGGAAGTTCAAATTCACTTTTCTTTTTCATAATATTTCCCTCCTCATCAATTATTTTTTTTGCTGATAGCGTCCACATATTCGTTATACTTTTGGGCATAATCAAGAATTGCCGTGCTTACCGCTTTGCTGTCGGAAGTGTCTTTTTCGGCGATTTCCTTATAACTGTTTGAGATAACCGACGAATAATGGTAGCCACTGCTGTCCTGTACAAAGAACACAGCGTAAGTAGGCTTATCATAATTTGCGATAGTGATACCGTTTACATGATAAGCGGCAGCCGTATTTGCATCGCCCTCAACGCCGTAAATGTTGCCACCCAACTTAGAATACATAACAGCCTTTTCATTTTTTACAAGTTCACTTGCATTGGTAGGTGCGCTGTCTGCACCCGAGAGAACTACCACGCCGTAATCGGAATATTCGCTGAGTGCCTTATTATTTACGCTGAACGAATACTTAAAGCCCCACGGCTCGATATTTCTTATAGTTGTTGACGAGTCAAATTTGTATCCCTCTTCGGGAGTTTTAACGCTATTCTTTACATCGTCTGATACGGAAACCGAGGAGTTATACTTTGTTGCTTCTTTAATACCATACTTTGCGGTTGCATCGTACATTTTATTAATAGCGTCAAGCACTTCCTTTTGTTGCTTGCTGTACTCGGTATAATACTGCTGTCCGGTTGTCTTCATATAAGTATCAATGTTATTATAAAGACTTCTGTTTTTAACATTAGCGGTATATGTAATGCCTCTGTATGTAAACTCAAAGGTTACCCAAACAGGCTTTTTCATATCAAAAATGTACTGATTATTATATTGAGCACCTACTCTATTAAAGGTATTACCTGTCTTTGTGGTGCTGTTGAACATAATGCCTTGCTGATCCTTTGATACAACCTGAGTCTTTTTATTTTCCTTAATATCTTTAGAAGTAGGCTGTGCCTCGTCTTTGGACTCAGCCTTTAGGATATAAACCTTATAATCGGTTACATCCGGGTCATTTTTCATATCTATATATTGTCCGTCATACTTGAGGGTGGCATAGGTAATCATTCGCCACGGCTCTGCAAACTGGAACTGATTAAGATAATTAAATGTAAAGGAGGCAGGAGCAGCATAAAGGTCTATGCTCTTATCAAGAGTTTTATTAAAGTCAAATGCCGTATCAGCGCCGAGATTTGTACGTGAGGTATACCAAGTCTTTACATTTTGGCTGTCACCTGTCGGCTGCTTTGCACTTTCATATTTATTAATATACTGATTATACTTACCTCCGTCGTAAACCTTATATTCGTAAGATTTTGTGTTTTCGTTATACTCTAAATAGTAGAAGTTTACGGATACGCCTGTCTTTTGGAAACGAGCGTGATACTTACCGATTTCGCCCTTAACCTGATTTACGACAAGCTCGGGATTTGTGGTAACTACATTGCCCTCGCTGTCGTACCAACCGATAAAGGTGTAGAACTCTTCTGCCTTAGCGGCTGCAACAACCTGTTCCCCAACACCTGCAAAATACGACTTTGTGCCGTTTTCGCCTACGGTATAATTCTCGCTGTCTTTGTTTTTAAGTTCGACTGTGCCGCCTGTTTCGCCTTGAGTAAACTTATCATCCGTAACATTGTCCTTATACTCGGGGGTAAAGGTATTCTTAAATCTCCACTGAGCAACCAACGTAAGAGCCTCGGACTCATTTTCGTAAACAACGCAGTCCTTTGCGCTGTCCTTGACTGTCCACTGCTTACCGATGATAGCATTTTTGCTGTCGATAACATCGACACCTTCATTGAAAGCGTCCTCTACTTTTTTTCCGTCAACAACAATGAATTTACGCTTGGTCGGCTTACCGTTCGGCTGTGTTGTATTACAAGCGATAGCGTTAGTACCGCTTAAAATCACATCGTTACCGTTATTCTTTACAACTCCGTTGGTGTCAAACAACTTCCAGCCTATAAACTTCCAACCCTCATCAGGCGCAACAGGGGGATGGGACGATACAGGGTCGATATATTTAACCGTGCCGCTGCTGTCATCCGGCTTAAAGGTATAAACATTTGTGGTATTGGTATCGCTGATTTTGTACTGATATTCCTCTGTGCTGTTTGCGTCATAGGTTACGGTAGGACTTTTAAGGAAGATAAAGTGAGCGTCCATAGATGAGGACACATTCTTTATCTGCATAACATAGTCGGTATTGCCGTTACTGTCGGTGGTTTTGAGCCACATATCGTCGGGGATGTCGTACACATATCCTTTATCCGTTTGTTGTAATCTGGAAACAGAAACCTGCTTACCGTTCAATGTAACCGTAGCGGTTTGGAGTTTTTCGTTTGTTGGATCCGTTTTCCAATCATCTTCGTTTACTTCAATCTCGCAATTTTTAAGAGGCTTAAAGACGGTAACACTTTCGCCTTTTGCGTTCTGAGTGGTGAGGTAGACACCTGCAAAGGTTACATCTTTACCACTATCCTCTTTCTTGATTTCAGCAACAAGATTTTGGGTTGAATTATCCTTAGTATAAACAGAAATAGGATGAGTATCTGTAATATCCTGCTCATTGGCATGGCCGTTGTCGTTATCTGTCAGCGAACCTGCTCCGTGGTTGGTTGAACTTGCTGTAAACGAGTTAAACACCTCGAAATTTACATTATCGAGCAAGTTACCGAGGGTAGTCTTATCGGGGTTTTGGTGCTGGTATGCCGTGTCGATAGGAACGAACGCAAACATAGACTCTGTTTGACCGGCAGGAACTCTGTAAAAGTACTGCTTTAGCTTCTCCATATCGGAGGAGTTGATATTTCCATAGATGTTTATGCCGTTTGCCTTATCGTTTGAGCCGTAAGACGACCAGTCACTGTTTCCGGAAGTCATAATCCAAATATGCCATTCCTCTGTATGCTCGTCTGTGGGGACAAGGCTGAACGGAGAAAGCTCATCGTTCGACTTAAACGAACCGTTTAATCCGAAAGGCTTAGAATACACGGTGATATTCTGAGGTTCATTTCCGCTTATACTTTTGCTGTAATCGGGAAGTGTGATTTTTTGCTGTGACTTTGCCCACTCGACCATCTGCATAAACTGGTCTTTGCCATAATTCTTCTTGGTAGTCGATGACGTTGTTTCGGAATTGGTTGAGCCGCTGTTTTTGCTCGGTCTTACCTCTTGGTTCGGACCGATAACCAAAGCCATAGTATCATCACCGGAACGGCCTCTGTGGTCAAGTCCCCAAAGATATGCACTGCTCGGCATAGTGTTCACTATCTGATAAAGAGAACCCGGCTCATCCGCATTAAGTTCGGCTGCATATTTTCCGTCGGGAATATAATTTTTTTGTGGATCACTTGCAGACATGTGTGCCATACTGCTCGCATTAAAAAGTTCTACCTTATTTTCTTCTGCTGTGGTATTCCAAGCCTGAATTTCATGAGATTGTGGCTGATTGCCTGATGTTTGGACATATGGGCTGCCGTCGGCATTATACTCGAAACTGCCGTTTTGAATTCTTTTAGCCTTTGAACTTAGGACAGTGTTATAAACCTTAGCGACCTGAACATAATCTGTATCGTTCTTTGAGGGGTGAAGAACATACCAAGCAGAGCCGTCGGCTGCATTTCCGGTACTTCTGTCGTACTTGCCCGGGTGTGCGATTAAATATTTTTCGCCCTGTTTAATTTCATTTAAATTTTGAACTCTCTTATAGCCGTTAATTCCCGAGGTGGTATTTCCGCTGTCCCTAACGAAAAGTGAAAATGCTGTTTGAGTAATCTCCGCTCTGCCATATCTGTCGAACTTATAATACTCACCGCTCCATTCCTCGTCACAGAAGAAAAGGTATCTAAGATTTTTAGAAGAATAAATAGAAACCGTACCGTTTATTGCCGAATTAAAAGCAACAGTGAGCGTATCGGCTGTTGTTTTTAACGGTTGCTTAGCAGTACCAATATTAACATATTTTGTATATCCGAGGGCGTCGGAGCTGAATGTTCCGACAGCCTGATTGCCATTTACAGTACCTGTAAAGGTAAACTCGCAATGCTTGATAGCGGTATATCCCTGCTCGGGAAAGCGAACGCAGTTTTTGTTATTACTGTCAGTGCCTACGCCTGTGCCGCAATATGCAATATCCGAGGCTGTAAGATTTGTCGTTGCGGTGTCACCGTCCGCTGCGCTTACGCTTAACACAGTCAGCGGTAATGACGAAATAACAAGTATGAGTGAAAGTATAATTGACACAAGTCGGGTCGAAATTTTCTTCATATATCGGTCAACTCCTTTATCAAAATACAGATTTTATCTTTTAACCAACAGATTATATTATAAAATTATTACATATTCAATTATTTTGTCGCAATATCTCTGTATTCACTATTAATATAAACAAAATACAAATATTTTTTTAGTAAAATTGCACCAAACAAAGAAAAATTTTTGTTAACAATTAAGTGTATGGGTACGAAAAAAGCCACAGACTGCAAATGCAATCTGTGGCAAATGTGTGCTAAACAATATGAATGTAATTTTTGCACCGATTTTATACGCCCGAATATGCGTTAAATCCACCGTCAACGGGAATATTTACACCTGTGATAAAACCGCTGTATGCCTCGTCGCAAAGGAAGAGGAGAGTGCCGTCAAGTTCGGCAGGCTCGCCGAATCTGTCCATCGGGGTTGCGGCAAGGATTTTGCCTGTACGCTCGGTAGGAGTGCCGTCCTCGTTCCAGAGGAGAGCGGCATTCTGCTTAGTCGAAAAGAAGCCGGGAGCGATGGCGTTTACTCTGATACCCATAGGAGCAAAGTGGACAGCCATCCATTCGGTAAAGTTCTTTACCGCAGCCTTTGCCGCAGAGTAAGCGGGAATACGGGTAAGCGGACGATATGCGTTCATCGAAGTAATCATAACGATGCAGGCATGCTCCTTTTCCACCATATCCTTTGCAAACACCTGGGTAGGAATAAGAGTGCCCAGGAAGTTAAGATTAAATACAAAAGAAATTCCGTCAGGGTCAAGGTCGAAAAAAGTCTTAACATTCTCGTCTTTTTGGAGAAGGTCGATTTTTTCGAGAGTGTCCTTTGTGGTAGTTCCCTTAGGATTATTACCGCCTGCTCCGTTAAGGAGAATGTCGCAGGTGCCGAATTTTTCGTTAATCACCTGACGAGCATTTTGCATAGACTCGGTATCGAGAACATTACAGCCGACAGCAATCGCCTCGCCGCCGCCCGAGATAATTTCATCGGCGCACTTTTGAGCCGCCACCTCATTCAAATCAAGCACAGCTACCTTACAACCCTGCTTTGCCAGTGTTTTTGCAAACTGTCCGCAGAGAACTCCGCCGCCGCCTGTTACGACAGCCACTCTGCCTTTTAAGTTTTCATGTATCATTATAATTCCTCCAAAAATGGTATGGGGTTTGTCCTTTTATTCGAGAACATAACCCACGGTCAACATTAAGTATTTTGTTATAGTTAGGTAAACCCCTCAGTCGGAAACGAGTTCCGACAGCTCCCCTAATAGGGGAGCCGTAGTGTTCTGTTGTCGGAGAGTGAACCCCTCAATCAACACGATGTATTGCCGATGAGGTGTGAGGGGAGCCGATTAAGCCTTTCTGCTTTTTTCTACTGCTTCCCAAAGACCGTTAAGATAGCACGCACCGAGTGCTCTGTCATAAAGTCCGTAGCCGGGTCTTGCAACCTCGCCCCAAATCATTCTGCCGTGGTCGGGACGAACATAGCCGTCAAATCCGACCTCCTGAAGTGCCTTAACAATCTCGTACATATCAAGACTGCCTGAGTTACTCTCGTGGGCGGTTTCGTTAAACCACTGATTATTAATCCGTACATTGCGAAGATGAGCAAAGTAAATCCTGTCGCCTGCCGCCTTAATAATCTCTACCATATCGTTATCGGGGCTTGCGCCGAGCGAACCGGTACAAAGAGTCAAACCGTTATACTTTGACGGCACCATAGTAAGAAGTCGCTCAACAGCCGCCTTGTCCGTAATAATACGGGGCAAGCCGAAGATGCTCCAGGGCGGGTCATCGGGGTGGATAGCCATTTTGACATCGCATTCCTCGCAAGTGGGCATAATTGCCTCAAGAAAATATTTAAGGTTATTCCACAAATCCTCTGCCGTGACGCCCTTATATTTTTCAAACAGTTCCTTAATCTCGCCCATTCTCTCGGTTTCCCAACCGGGCATAGCGTAGCCGTTAGAATTATCGTCAATCTCTCTGAACATATCCTCGGGCGACTTACCCTCTACCTGCTTACCGTCATAGCAAAGGCAGGTCGAGCCGTCAGGAAGCGGCATATAAAGGTCTGTTCTTGTCCAGTCGAACACAGGCATAAAGTTATAACATATAACCTTAACGCCGACCTTAGACAGATTGCGAATAGAAGTTTTATAATTCTCGATATATTTATCTCTTGAAGGGAGACCGATTTTAATATCCTCGTGGACATTAACGCTCTCGATGCACTCCATAGTAAGTCCCGATGCGGTAATCTCATCATACATAGCCTGAACCCTGTCCATAGTCCAAGCCTCGCCCGCAGGCAAATCGTGCAGAGCAGGAACAACTCCGACCACATTCGGTATCTGCTTAATTTGTTCAAGGGAAACGGTATCCTTTTCCTTGCCAAACCAGCGAAAAGTCATTTGCATACACAAACCTCCTCTTTTTGTTTTATTATCAAGTCAATTTTAGCACAAGTACCATTAATCTTCAATAGGAAATTAATCGGAAATGTCCTTTATATCATAAAATTCCACAACCTCGCCGATGTTTTCAAGTGCACTCACGCTGCCCGATGCGACTCCCTTATCGGACTGAAGCGACACGGCTATGTCCGAATGCAAAACATTATCGCTGCCGTAAAGGGAATTGATTTTTTCCTCGGTTTCGGCGTTAAGCATCTCCAGCAGTTCGTCATCATTCATTGTATAAGAATAAACTTCATAGGAAGTGACCTCGATATTTATAACGCCTATCGGAACGGGGCGGTTATTAATTTTAAGATAGTCGGCGGTTTTATTTACATCTGCGTTTTTATCGGGAATTTTGCCGAAATAAAGCGGAATGTAAAGTCCAAAGAAAGAGAGTGCCTTACGGTTTTTAACCGAAGTGACACGCTTTCGCTTTTGCTCACGGGAGACGGTATGGGAAAAAGAGTTTTCGGTTTGAGCGATAAAAAGCCCGTCGGCGTGAGCGAACATATTTTCCTCGGCGTGCTCGCTCTCATAAATGCCGCTGACCAAAATGTCGCCCTTTATCACAGCATCTCCCTTAAATGCCTGCTGCCAGCCGTCATATACAACGCAGGAGATAATTGTGCCGTCCTTAGTCGCTTTAAGATTAGACGCCTTAGTTGAGTCGGTCATTTCGGGCTTAGGCTCGGTTTCGTTAATTTCCACCCGAGCGGCAGTGCCGAGGCGGTTTATATGTACCCATGCAACCTCGTCAAATTCTGCCATAACGAGACTTTCGCACACATCTTTATCAATGCTTTTCCAATGCACGCCGGGGCGAAGTCCCTGCTCTGCGAGAAAGTCCGAAATTTGAGATGAGGTGAGTGTTTCGTTTCCCGTGACACGAACGTCCCAGACAAAGCCAGAGAGAAGCGAAAAGACGGCAATGCCCAAAACGATACCGACTGAAAGTCCCATACGGTTTTGCATTTTGGAGAGAAGAAAAGCGACGCCGCTTTTTTTAACAATTCTTGTTCTGCCGCCGCATTTTCGTGCCGTATCGGCAATCGGGGCATACTCCTCGGGGGAGCATTCGGCGGTGAGACCGTAATCCGTGCGACGAACATTTATTATATTTAAGTCACGCACAAGGCATTCATTTATGAAATCCTCACAAAATCCGTCGGTGAAAATGAATTTAACGCAGCCGAAAAAAAGTCGCAAAAGTCTATTTATTTGAAAAATACTCCAGAGAGAGAATATCGCCACGAATGATTGCACCCTCGGGCGAGAACTCGTTTATTCTGAGTGCACAGCCGCTTATGCCGACGGAAAACGAACCGAGGTCGATTTTTATATATTCCGAAGTGTATTCGAGCACACGCTTTAATCCGTCAACAACGCATTCCCCCGAGCCTATCAGGTGGATATGAGCACAGGCGGTGTAGCCTGAAACGGTATCGGCTTTATTAAATTTCATCATAGAATCACCATAGAATTCTATGCTCTATATCCAACGCTTATGCTTAAACCAAATGAGCAGACCGATCGCCACGGCGAGAACGAGGGCGGCGACTCCGGCATAGCCGTAGGGAGAAGAAAGTTCGGGCATATACTTAAAATTCATACCGTACCAGCCGACAATGAAAGACAGCGGCGAAAAAAGAACGGTGAACACGGTAAAAATTTTCATCGTTTGGTTAAGGCGCAAATCAAGATTTGACTGATAAGCGTCACGCAAATGCTCGATATTCTCACGAATCATACGCACGCTTTCTTTAAGGCGGGTAATTTTATCGCCGATAGGCAAAAATGATTTAAGTTCTTCATCATCAAAAATGTTCGGCTTATTCTCCCCGAGTGCCGAGACGAAATCCAGCAGATTATCGCAATAAGCGTAAAGTTCAAAGAGGTTCTCTTTTTGGCTGAAAAGGCGAAGATTAAAATCCTTTGCCTCGTTTGAGGAAAGAAGTTGTTTTTCCATTTTCTCCACGGTTCCACGAGCGGTGAGCAGATATTTTGAGTCGCAGGAAATCAAATCTTCGATTAAAATACAAATGAGTCGGGCGAGGGTGGGCTCTTCGATGGGAGCCAGAGAGATAAAACTGTCACGCACGGTATGGCTGCTGTCCTTTATGGCAACAACGAGAAGAAGATTTTTCCGAACATAAACGGCGAAGCGGTCACACCGAGTGTCGATAACGGTAAAAATACAGTCATCGTAAACAAAGACCTCATTCAGGTGGCTGGGAGAAGTGAGCAAAACGAGAGTTTGACACGGCAAAGAAAAATGCTTTACCGCCGCTTGAAGTTCCGTCTGCGGTATATATCCATAGGCAAGGCGACTGTCGGTAGTGTCGCAAAGTTCGGCGGTAGTGGCATCATCATCAAAGATATAGTACATTCAATCACCTAAAACATTATTCCGCATTTTGCCATAATTATACAAAAACAGAGCAATGCTTTTCAGCACCGCTCTGTACTTTGGCATTATTAAGTTTACCAGCCGAGGCGAACGATAGTAATTGTGCAATTACCTACGCCGAGAGCATAGCACATAGAATGTCCTTCGGGGGTGAAAATATCTATTCTGCCCTTCTTTGAAAGACCCGAGCCGCCTCTGTCAGCTACTGTATAAAGCTGACCGTCAACATCGATTACGGTGCCGAGCGGAAGCCAGTTACAAGCGACATAGTACGGATTTTGCATACCGTTTTGAATTCTTCTGCCGGAAGTGGTAACACCTCTTGAATTGCCGTTACAAATCGAGCAAGCACAGTAATGAGAATATCTGCCGCTTACGGTATCGCCTACGCTGTATCCGTTCCAGGTTGTTACGCCGTTAGGCTCAACGCTGTTGTAATTATCGGGAAGTTTAGTTCCGACTCTTACTTCTTTATTTACGCTCTTTTTTGTCTCTTTACGGCTGATTTCCGTTTTTGAGTCTTCTTTGCCGTTTACGAGTTTAACCTTATAGGTTACGCTGTCCTCACCGTTTACGCCCTGAGTCTGCACCTTTTCCGTGCCGACTTCCATATCGGAATCGTCAATCTTAACGGTGTCGTACTTAACTGTTTCGGTTACTGTTTCTTCAGTATAGGTTACACGGTTAACGGTAACGCTCATACCGTCCGTAAGTTCTGTATCAAGCGACGGTTCTGTATAATCATCACCCTCGAGTTTAACGCCTGCCTTATCGAGCAAACTTTGAACATTGCCCGAAAGCAACGCAAAGTCCTCGGACTTTCCGTCCGCAGTGAGTGTTACGGTGATGGCTGAATCAATGCTGATAACCATTCCGTTTACCACCGGGTCGCTGAGAGAACAACTTACGCTGTCATTTTCGCCGACCTTATAGCCGAGCTCCTCAAGTGCCTCGAGCACAGTATCGGAATAAACTCCGTACTCGGTAATTACACCGGCAAGTGACAGATAGATTAAATTATATCTGTCGATTGTAATCGTTCCGCCGTGTTCTGCAACGAATTTTGAAATATCAAGTTTATCACTCGGTGAAAGAGTAATGCCTGCCGATTTAAGAATCTCGATAGGCTCGGTCTCGGTTGTAGTAACCGCAATCGTATCGTTACCGTCAATAACGGTAACATCATATTTCTTTGCCGAATCGGCAAATGCTGTGTTTACAAACAATGTTATAAGAAGCACAAGCGCAACTGCTACTGACAGGATAGGCTTAATAAGTCTTTTACCTGTACTAAATCGGTTCGTCATCTTATATCTTCCTTTCTTGGCAATCCCGAGATGCGGAATATACAATGAAATTTATTCCTCTCTATAGAGTATTGCCTCAAAACGGTGCCTATTATAGCACTTATAGACAATGAGTCAAATGGAAAATAAAGATGAATTTGTGCAAAATGCATAAATGAGGCATTTGTTAATCCGTCAAAATCGAGTTGAGTTACTACATATTGTGGTTGACGACTTTTGTGCTTTAGCGTACTAAATTGAATATTTGGACGGTTCTTACAAACTTTAGTTACAGGGTTGTTACAAATTGTAACTTTTTAGCAAGTTTCAACAACAAACATTCTATATATTGTATAATTCTCCTGATAATCTAAAAATTTCGCCTATATATAGAATTGCACAAAACTTTTTCAAATTAATATTTGTAATAAATCCCTCACCCTTACATATATTATAATTTATATATTATATATAATAATATTTCATTTTACTA
>UQPH01000038.1 GCA_900542875.1 uncultured Eubacterium sp.
CTGTCAAATTCAACAGATAATACCGGATTATCTATCACTTTTTATTAGTTCCTTATCCTCTCGACTGCTTTATTAAATTCATCAGGTCTTTGATAAACAATACCGTGAGTTCCTTTAATTACGACAAAGGCAGAATCAGGCAAGGCATTTGCTATGGAGAGCGAGTGCGAATGTTTTATCATATCGGCACTGCCGACAATAACCAATGTGGGTGCAGCAACACATTTGAGTTCATCAAATGAGATATTCGGCTCATCGGTCATTAGGGATAGGAGTTCATATTTTTTCAATGCATATTTATTTAAGCGTGAAAATAATTTTGTAATCTTGCAATTTACAATAATAGGGATTCTGCAATATGCCTTTAGTCCTTTAGGAAACAAATTAGCACCGTTTAATATCAACTTTTCGACATATTCGCCATATTTAAGTGCAAAGGTCAAAGCGATATTTCCGCCGTCGGAAAAACCGAACAAAATTGCCCTTTTAATTCCGAGTTCATCCAAAAAATCCTTTAAGTCATCTGCAAACTGTTTTATTGTAAACGGTTTTTCACCTCGTGGAGATTTTCCGTGACCTCTGGTATCGAGAGCAATCACACGATATTTTTTAGAAAAATATTCAATTTGACTTCTAAAACATTCAAGGCTTCCGCCGTTTCCGTGAAGCAAAACAAGCGGTGTCCCCTTACCTTTTTCGATATAATTAAGCTTAATATCCATATCATAACTCCAAAAGATTATATGAATATAATAGCACAATAAAGCAAGTTAATCAATGAACACAAATACTATTCGCCCTTAATATGCTTAAGGGCATTTTTTTCAAGACGTGAAACCTGTGCCTGTGATATGCCTATTTCCTCGGCTGTTTCCATTTGGGTTTTGCCGAGCATAAAACGCATATACAAAATTTTATGCTCTCTGTCATCAAGATTTGATAACTTATCCTTAATCATAATTTCGTCCACCCAATCGGAATCTGAGGAATTATCCCC
This sequence comes from uncultured Eubacterium sp., assembly GCA_900542875.1. Taxonomy (GTDB): domain Bacteria; phylum Bacillota; class Clostridia; order Oscillospirales; family Acutalibacteraceae; genus Eubacterium_R. The sequence goes on from UQPH01000038.1 coordinate 998, forward strand.
TATCTGATCCATAACAAAAATTGTATCGCCGCCGTCATTATAAACAGGCTCGTAAAGACTGACGGGGTCAACGATGGATTCGAGAGCGATAACCACATCGGCTTTTTTCATTTTGAGTTCTTCGGCGATTTCATCCACGGTTGGTTCTTTATTATATTTATTTGTAAGTTTTTCCTTAACCTGCATAGCCTTATATGCTGTATCACGCAGAGAACGGCTGACACGAATACTGTTATTATCTCTCAAAAAGCGGCGTATTTCGCCTATAATCATCGGCACTGTATAGGTGGAAAAGCGAACATTAAGAGAAGTATCAAAGTTATCAATAGCCTTTATAAGCCCGATAACACCCACCTGAAAGAGGTCATCGGGATTTTCGCCTCTGTTTGAAAAGCGTTGAACAACAGAGAGAACAAGTCGAAGATTGCCGTTTATCAATTTTTCTCTTGCTTTTTCGTCACCGGCGTGTGCTTTTTTGAGAAGTTCAATTTTTTCGCTTTCTTTAAGCAACTTTAGTTCACAGGTATTTATTCCGCAAATTTCGACTTTATTATACTGCACAATAATACATCCTTTATTTTAATATGTACCTAAGCAAGCCGATTAAATGTGAATGATATGAACATCTCTATGTATATTATTGACAAAAACTAAACAAAATATTATACACTTTTTTATGTCGCAAAAAATCAAAATATGTTGATTTAACAAGGAATAATGTGTATAATCAATTTGGGATGTGATGGAAATGGCAATGTCTTATAATGACAAAATTATTAAAGAATGCATTAAGCAAAATATTAAGAAGTATCGAGTGACAAACGAACTGACTCAAGCACAAGTATGTGAAGCAATCGGAACGAGCAGAACCACATATACCAAGTGGGAATGCGGCGACTCAATGCCGAATATTGTTCAACTTGCAAAACTCGGTATGATTTACGGAGTTAAAACCGATGCATTTTTAGACGGAATGGACCAATTCTCCGTTGCATACGGATACAACGAACTTTACGGCGAGAAGTATTTAAGCGACCTTTCGGACGATGAGCGATACATAGTTATGAAATACAGAATGCTCAACAAAAGTGACAAGAAAAAGCTCAGAGATTTTATCGAGAGCAATATAAGCAATCAGGAATAATACCGATATGCCCCCCGAGCGGTGCATTTTCGATATATTTTTACTTTTTGATAAAACAAAAATCTCCTATGGTGCTAAGCCATGGGAGATTATATTTTATATATTGTTTTTTATATTATTTTTTGGCAGGTGGAAGATAATCATCATCTCCGTAGAGAGTTTTATCAAGTTCTTCCTGCTGTCTGCGTTTTTCGGCAATTCGCCTTTTATCACGTTTCATACGATAAACGAACCATATTACATAAGCGATACAACCAAGGAGCAAAAGGATAAGCAAGGCTATCACGAATTTATTGGTAAAGAACTTTTTAAGCATATTAAGAATTTTCAAAAACGAGGAGAGTTCAACCGTATTTGCAGCCACCAAATCAACGGTGACAATTGTCTTATCGGCATAAATTATATCTGCTTTACATACGACATCGCCTTGTGTTACGGGGGCGTCGAGCGACTCTGGAGGGTCAACGGGTTTTATAATAACATTACTCGGGTCGAGAGTTGCAGGGACAAGGGTGGTCACATCGTCCTTAACAACAAGCTGAACGGTATCGGCATCCTTTCCGTTATTAACGCTAACCTCGTATGCGACTTCGTTTTTACGCACAACGGTAGAATATTTAAGCGAATTAAACGCCCATTCAAAAAGGTGCTTAGCATCTATGAAGGAGCATTTTGTGGGAATTCCGTCGAGTGTTTTAATCGGAGAATCCATAACGACTGCAAGGTAATTATATCCGTTTTTTGACGCCTTGGTAATGACGCAATAACCTGCCTGCTCGGTGGAGCCTGTTTTAATGCCCTGAGCATATTCGTAATAGTAAGTAAGATAAGACGGATGAAGCATTAAATTTGTATGAATGAATTTAACGCCGTCATAGGTATAATTCTCAGCGGCGGAAATCTTTACGAACAAATCGCTTTTAAGAGCCTCGAGAGTAATCTTTGCCATATCGGAGGCGGTTGTATACTGATTTTCATCGTGGAGTCCGTCACAATTTACAAAGTGGGTATTCTCACAGCCGAGCGAGGTCACCCACTCATTCATCATTTTTACAAATTCGTCAATACTGCCGGCAACATACTCGGCAAGAACATTACACGCATCGCAAGCAGAATGCACCATTGCAAGATAGAGCAAATCCTCAACGGTAATCTCTGTTCCGATTTTAAGTCCTGCAACCTGAGCTCCCGAACCATAGAGGGATTCTATTGCATATTTGGAAACTGTTGCAGTCGCCTTAATATCATCTACATTATTTATGGCTACCATAGCAGTAATTATCTTTGTAAGAGAAGCAGGATATTTAAGTTTATCCTGATTCTTTTGTGCAACGACAGGATAAGACGCATCATCAAGATTAATGAGCATATACGAATCCGCATAAATGGTTGTATCGGGCTCGTAAACCGCCGCCTTTGCCGTAAACGGCACGCAGAAAAACGACATAGCAACAAGAGTAACACTTATAAAAAACGACAAGAGCTTTTTCACGCACTTGACACCTCACTAAATAAATTATATTATATATCATATCACATAAAGTGACTTAATAAAAGCATAAATTATAAATTTCGGAGATAATTATGGTATATATCACAGGCGACACTCACGGGGATATGAGCGTATTCAAAAATCCAAAGCTGAGAAAACTCGGTGAGGACGACATTTTAATCATATGCGGAGACTTCGGCTTTCTTTGGGACGGCTCCGAGGATGAAAAAAAGAACATAGAAAAACTGACAAAAAAGAAGTACACCATCTGCTTTGTAGATGGTGCGCACGAAAATTTTGATATGCTGAATTCTTACAGACCATACAGGTACAAGGGCGGCAACACTCACAAGATAGCACAAAACATCTACCACCTTATGAGGGGTGAGGTATTCACATTTTGCGGTAAGACCTTCTTTTGTATGGGCGGAGGAAAAAGCGACGATGCAGAAATGCGTCACGAAGGTGTAAGTTGGTGGCGTGAGGAAATGCCAAACGCAGAAGAAATGAAAAACGGTGCGGACAACCTTAAAGTTATGGATTACAAGGTTGACTACATAATCACCCACGAGGCACCTGCCATTGCAAAAGATTTCATAAGGTTACACTCCAATACGGCTATGAAACTGACACCGCTGAACACCTATTTACAGGAATTGATGAAAGAGGTAGAATACGACCACTGGTTTTTCGGTTCACTGCACATAGATTTACAAATCAGCAAGAAAATGACGGCTGTATTTAACGACATAATTAAGATAAGATAAAAACAAAAGCACATTTCGGTTTTCTGTTTCCGAAATGTGTTTTTTTATCATATGGTTTAATATTTTCGAGTATTATATAACTACCGCCAAAATTCATTATTTACATTACGTCCCATATAGTTAATTTAAGTCAGGCAGTTTTTTACAAAAAAAATTACCGTTTCAAAAGAAACGGTAATTTAAGTTTATGAATTTAAGAAAAATTATTACTCTTCTTCTGCTGCTTCCTCGTCAGTTGCGGAATCGTCAGAAAGTTCATCGATTTTCTCCTCGGGTTTATCGAGAAGTTCTTTGATGGAGAGAGAAACTCTCTTCTTATCAAAATCGATATCGATAATCTTAGCCTTAACTACATCGCCGATTTTAAGCACATCCTGAGGAGTCTTAATTCTGTCCCAAGAAATCTGGCTGATGTGGATGAGTCCGTCAATTGTCGGAAGAATGTTTGCAAATGCACCGAATGAAGCAAATGATACAATCTTAGCATCTACAACAGAACCTACAGGATACTTATTCTTAAGGATTTCCCAAGGGTTATCCTCAATGTTCTTAAAGCCGAGAGAAATCTTCTTATTCTCCTCATCGAGAGCTTTAATTGTAACCTCTACGGTATCGCCTACATTAACAACCTCTGACGGGTGCTTAATTCTTGACCATGAAAGCTCCGAGATATGTATCATACCGTCGATGCCGCCGAGGTCAACAAATGCGCCGTACGAAGTAAGTGACTTAACCGTACCTGTAATTTTATCGCCTACCTTAAGAGTAGCCCAAAGTGCCTCTTGCTTTTCTTTTCTTTCGGCATCTGCTACAACCTTGATAGAACCGACTGCTCTTCTACGTGCAGGGTTAATGTCAATAATCTTAAACTTAACTGTTGCTCCCTTAAGAACCGAAAGTTCCTGATTGCGGGGAACACCTGTAAGAGATGCGGGAACGAAAACTCTTGTTCCCTTTGCGGAAACGAGAACGCCGCCACGAATAACGGATGTTACTACACCCTCGAGAACTTCGTCTGCCTCCTTAGCTGCAACGATTTCGTCCCAGCCCTTTTCTGCGTCGAATAAACGCTTTGAAAGCTTAAGCACGCCGTCCTGGTCATTGGTCTTCATAATAACAAGCTGAAGCTCGTCGCCGACCTTAACCTCGTCCTCACACTTTGAGATATTGCCGGATGACAAATCCTCAAATGCTACTACGCCTGTCTGCTTTCTGCCCGGTACATCAACATATACCTCTGTAGGAGTAATTCTCACTACGGTACCTGTTACTACCTTACTGTTGTCATTTTCCTTAAAAGATTCGTTAAGCAATTCTTCAAAGGACGCCTCTCCATCAGCAGATGCTTTGACAGCAGGCTCTACAGCCTTATCAGCGGTTTCTGCTGTCTCCACAACTTCTTCAGTTACGGCTGAAGTTGTTTCAACTTCCTTTTCTTTAATTTCTTCGGACATGGATTTGAGTACCTCCTTGATTATTACCGAGGGTGTCGAAGCCCCCGCAGTTACACCAATTACGCTGTAAGGCTCCAAATCAAGCCCCTCAAGTTCGCTCGCTGTTTCTATAAGAAACGACGGACAATTTACGGAGCAAGTGTCCTTTAGCTTACAGGTATTTGATGAATGACGGCCGCCTACAATCAGCATGGCATCGGATTTCTTGGAGATTTCGTCCGCCTCGTTTTGTCTGTCAGCCGTTGCATTACATATTGTATCAAAAATTTTACAATTTGTACATACCTTTTCAAATATTTTTTTACATTTTTTTAGTTCTTTTAGAGAAAAAGTTGTTTGAGCCACGCAAATTACATCGTTTTTTGACGACAAATCATTTGAATTAATGATTTCGAGCAGTTCTTCCTCATTCTTAAAGACGAATGATTGTCCCTTACAATAGGAACGAATGCCCTTAACCTCGGGATGATTCTTATCCCCCGCTATCAAAACGATTGAGTCATCCGACTGCTTTTTTACTATATTATGAATTTTCATAACAAAGGGGCATGTGGCGTCTACATAGTGAATTTTTATCTCGCTGAGTTCGTCTATAACCTCTTTTTCCACTCCGTGAGTGCGAACGACTACGGTATAACCTTTCGGTGCGTCTTCAACCGTATCGATAATTTTTACGCCTTTGCTTTCCAAATCGGAAACAAGTTGGGCATTATGAATAATAGGTCCGAGGGTACAAACTTTTTCGCCTTTTTCGACCAAATCGTAAACGAGGTTTACGGCTCTGTCAACTCCGAAACAAAAGCCTGCCGTTTTTGCAAGGATTATTTTTTTGCTCACTTAACCTCAGCCTCCCAAAGTTCGGTGATTTTATCCATTATCATTCCTGCGGCATTTGCTATATCTCTGCGTGAGCATTCCTCTTTATCAAGTCCCAATTCCTCAGGAGAAAGAAGTTTTCCGTATGAAACGGTGACATGCTTTCCCGCTTTAATTTTACCCTTACAACAAATCGCAACTGGAAGAACCGACGCATTTGTAGCCTTGGCAATAATCGCAACGCCTGCCTTAGCCTTTTGCGGAACGCCGTCCTTATCCTTAATTCTCTTGCCCTCGGGGCATATAGCCATTACATGACCTTCGTTAATTATTTTTTCACCGTAATCGATGGCGGAGGTGTCGCCCTTACCTCTTTTAACCGGAAACGCATACATACGAGTCATAAACCAAGCGGCTATCGGATTCTTAAAAAGTTCAACCTTTGCCATAAAGTGAAGCGGCGGAACATTTTTAGGTGCGGCAACGAAAACCGGGTCAAGCGCACAGGTGTGATTAATGGCAACAATATATTTTGTGCCCTCATCGGGTACATTTTCCAGTCCTTTATATTTAATATGGTACACCCATTTGATTATCGGCTTAAAGACAGCCTTAATAAAGTTATAGGTTTTATAATGAGGAACGGTGGAATAATCAAATTCTTTCATCTTATGTTCTCCTCTATGAGCGAAATAATATAATTTACGGACTCCTCGAGAGATTTGTCCGAAGTATCTGCCATAATAGAAGTCTTACACGGCTTGAGAGGTGCGATTTCTCTGTGTGAGTCCTGATAGTCTCGCTTATTCACATCTGCCAAAACTTCTTCAAAGGTAACGCTCTCGCCTTTTTCCATTAATTCCTTATAGCGTCTTTCTGCACGACATTCAGGACTTGCAAAAAGAAAAATCTTTACATCGGCATTCGGCAAAACTACGGTTGCAATATCTCTGCCATCCATAATTACATTATTATTCTTTGCTATATCACGCTGTAAATCGAGAAGAAATGCTCTGACCTCGGGGATAGCCGAAACCTTGCTTGCGCCCATGGAAATTTCAGGTGTACGAATATAAGCAGAAACATCCTCACCGTTGAGAAAAACAGCCTGAACGCCGTTATTGTATTTAAGTTCAATATGAATATTTTTAAGCATTTCTTTAATTTTATCAACGCTGTCTATTGCACCGCACTTAACGGCATTATATGCCACGGCACGATAGAGGGCACCTGTATCTACATAGATAAAATTAAGTTTCTTTGCAGCTGCTTTTGCAATAGTGCTTTTACCTGCTCCCGCAGGTCCGTCAATTGCTACATTAATCATAATTATTCCCCTTTACATATTTTTGCCGCAGAGCATTCCCGTAGAAAAAGCGATTTGAAGATTAAAGCCGCCTGTATAGGCGTCCACATCAATCACCTCTCCGGCAAAATACAAATTATCAACCAGTTTTGAACGCATTGTTTTGGGATTAATTTCCCTGACATCAACACCGCCCGAAGTAACGACAGCCTCGTTAATCGGTCGAAAATCGCTGATATTGACCGTCATTCCCTTTAGTAGAGAGACAAGACGCATACGCTGTTCTTTGGTAACTTGGTTAACCTTAAGCGACGGCTCAATACCCGAGAGTTTAACTATAACGGGAATCAACTTATTAGGCAACAACTTTGAGAGTGAATTTATAAAATCTTTATTGGTATTCTCGGCAAAATCTCTTTGAATTCGTTTATCGAGAGTCTGCTCGTCAAGTGCCGGCTTTAGGTCAATTACAATTTTATAGTTATGTTCCCTCGGCTTTGTCATATGACTCGATGCCGAGAGAATGACGGGGCCCGTTACGCCGTAGTGGGTAAACATCATCTCGCCGAAATCGGAATAAATCTCTTTTTCTCCGTCCAAAAGTTTGACGGAAACATTTTTAAGCGAAAGACCCTGAAGCCTCGTAACATATCCGTCACTGCAAACGAGCGATACAAGCGACGGTTCCAAGGGCACAATGCGGTGACCCGCCTGCCTTGCAAGTTCGTAGCCTATACCGTCAGAACCGGTAGATGTATAACTCATACCGCCTGTGCAAACGGCAAAGGCATCACCGTCAACAACACTGCCGTCATCAAGATTAACGGATTTAATAAGTCCGTTTTCAAAATTAAATGACTTAACGCAACCCTGAACAATATTTGCGCCGCTTTTCTTTGCATACTTAACAAGTGCGTCGACTATATCCACCGCCTTATCCGACTCCGGAAAGACACGGTTTCCACGCTCAATTTTGAGTTTAACGCCCATATCCTCCATCAAAGCCATAGTATCGTACGGCATAAACGAAGAAAAGGCAGAATACATAAAGCGTGGATTATGCACAACATTTGAAACAAGGTCGTCCAAATCAAAACACGCATTTGTTACATTACATCTGCCCTTACCGGTAATCATAACCTTACGGGCAGGTCTTGCGTTACGCTCGATTACGATAACAGAATTACCGTTTTCGGCGGCGGCACCTGCGGCACAAAGTCCTGCGGCACCTGCTCCTATAATAACTGTTTTTTTCATAATAAATTTTATTATAAATTATTCTTCAAGTTCTGTCAATCTTTCGGAAAGTTCCTCCCACTCGGAATAAAGGATGTCACGGTATTCGTTCTTTCGCTCCAGCTTTGCGGTCAGTTTCATAAGTTCCTCGTAATCGGCTGATTGAAGACTGTTGTTTATATCATCTATTTCAAGTTCGGTTTTTTCTATCTCGGCTTCGCATTTTGAAAGAGCGGTTTTTGTTTTCAAATACAGTGAACGGCGCTCTTTTTTCAGTTGATAGTCGTTTGTCTTTTTTACGGTTTCTTTTTTCTGCGTTACAACTTTAGCGTCGGCGTTTTGTTTATGCTCGAGATATTCGTCATACGAGCCGTTATACCTGTTCACTCCGTTTGGTGTAAGTTCCAAAATACCGGTTGCGAGTTTATTGATAAAATATCGGTCGTGAGAAACAATAAGCATAGTGCCCGAATAATTGAGCAGAGTGTTTTCAAGTTCTTCACGGGAAAAAGCGTCAAGATGATTTGTAGGTTCGTCAAGAAGAAGAAAATTATATCCGCCGAGCATAAGTTTTAAGAGAGCCACCCTTGCCCTCTCGCCGCCCGAGCAATCGGACAGTACCTTATACACATCGTCACCCTTAAAAAGAAAAGACGCAAGTGCACTCCTAACAGAAGTTTCCGTCATTGCGGGGAAAGCTGACCACACCTCATCAAGAGCGGTTTTGCTCAAATCGAGTTTTGCCTGCACCTGGTCGAAATAACCGGTCATAACCTGTGAGCCGAACTTAAACGAGCCGTCATCCTGCAAATAGTCATGCATTAAAATTTTTAACAGAGTCGTTTTTCCGCAGCCGTTATCTCCGAGTAAAAAGAGTCTGTCTCCCCTTTTAACCTCAAAAGATGCGTGCTCAAAAATCGTTTTTTTTCCAAAGGATTTTTTAAGATTATTTACGCCGAGAACATCCTCACCGCTTACGCATTTTGGAACAAAATCAAACCTGATGCGTGATACTTTACTGTCGGGTACGACAAGTTGTGCCTTAATTCTTTCGATAACTTTTTCCTTACTTTCGGCGGTTTTGATGTTCTTTTCTCTGTTCCACCTGCGTTGCTGCTCGATAATACCCTCAAGTCGGGCAATTTCTTTCATATCGTTTTCATACTTTTCGGCAACGGCTTTTTGTTCAGCCTCTTTTTTTACCAAAAAAGCGGAGTAATTTCCGCTGTATGTGCGGCATTTTTTATTTTCTATTTCAACGGTTTTATTCGTAATCTTGTCAAGAAAATATCTGTCGTGAGAAACCACGAGGCAGGCTCCCCTAAAGTTCTTTAAGAAATCCTCGAGCCATTCAACCGCTTTAATATCGAGATGGTTGGTAGGCTCGTCAAGAAGAAGAAAATCAGCCTTTGAGAGCAAAAGTTTTGCCAAAATCAGTTTTGAACGCTGTCCGCCCGAAAGAGCCGAAGTCGACATATCAAAATCGTTCTCGTCAAATCCCAGACCAAGAAGTGCGGAGCGTGTCATACTCTTATATGTCAGGCCTCCGTTTTGGTTATATTCGTTTTGGAGTCTGTCCTGCTCATCTATCAGTTCGCCGGCATTTTTCGGATTATTCAAAAGAAGTGCCGATATTTCATCAAGCCTATGCTCCGTTTCAATTAAATCGTCAAAGACAGAAACGAGTTCGCCGTAAACGGTTCTGTTTTCACTGCAAGTATGTTGCTGCATATAGCCGAGTCTGACATTTTTTGAAATAAAGCAAGCTCCGCTGTCGGGAGTATACTCACCGATTATAATCTTAAAAAGGCTCGTTTTACCGGCACCGTTACAGCCGATTAAGCCAACCTTTTCTTTTTCCTTAATATCAAACGAGACATCTGAAAACAGCGTATTTTCGCCGAAGGACAATGTTAAATTTTGCACATCCAATACCGACATAAGAGCCTCCGAGAATTTATTACACCCTATTTTACAACAAAACACCTTGAAAGGGAAGTATAAATTTGATATTATAGAACAAATGAGAGGTAAAAATTATGGAAATAATAAAATTAAAGCCAATATTTAAGGATTACATCTGGGGCGGATACAGACTGAAAAACGATTACGGCTTTGACACAGGCTATGACAAGACTGCCGAGGGTTGGATGCTCGCCTGCCACAAGGACGGAATGAACACCGTTGACGGCGGAGAATACGACGGCAAGACCCTGCAAGAAGTTGTAGACGAGGTAGGAAAAGAAAAGTTGCTCGGTAAAAAGAGCGACAAGTACCCGTATTTTCCGTTACTGATAAAATTAATTGATGCCTATGACAATCTATCCATTCAAGTGCACCCCGATGACAAATACGCACGTGAAGTTGAAAACGAATACGGAAAAACCGAAATGTGGTATGTTCTCGACGCCGCAGAGGGTGCGACATTAATCTACGGTTTTAAGGAAGAGATAAGTTCGCAGGAGTTCAAAGAAGCGATTGAGAACAATACCCTGCTCGACAAGCTGAATGTGGTCAATGTAAAAAAAGGCGACACATTTTTCATAGAGGCAGGAACGGTACACGCAATCGGCAAGGGCGCTATGATAGCGGAAATTCAGCAGAATTCCAACTGCACATATCGAGTTTACGACTACGGCAGAGTGGGTGCAGACGGAAAGCCGAGAGAACTACACATAAAAAAAGCGATAGATGTATCAAAAACCGTACCGCCTAAATACGATATAAAACCTATGGGCGAAACAAAATACGTGGATAAAAACGAAGTTCAGCTGATTATAAAATGCGACCTTTTCAGCGTAAACAGATACAAATGCACAAACAGTCTGACACTTAATGTAAGCGAAAATTCTTTTATGCACATTCTCGTTATCGACGGCAACGGCTCTTTAATTTGCGAAAACGAAACATTTCCG
>UQPH01000039.1 GCA_900542875.1 uncultured Eubacterium sp.
AAGCCTTTCAAAAAATCACACAAGGTATTTGTACTAACCTGTGGTTATGTATGAAATTGTAGGGTTTGGGGTAACAAAAAACACCGTATTTCTACGATGTTTTTCGTACTTCAACTATTGTTGTTTCACCAAACTAATCTTTATCTTGTCCACGACACTTTAACGCTTTAATTAAAAGATATTTCGACATCATTTAATAATTGTATTTATAGCGGACTGCACTGCTTTATATCTTCCTTCATCTGATAATGATGCCAAGCAGGTAATCAAATATTCCTTGCCATCTTTTTTATAAAGAACAACAATATTATAGGAAGATGCCATAGTTCCTGTTTTTATTCCTTTTACATTTTCATTATAGTACGGTGACTTTTTATCTAAAAACTTATTGGTATTTTTCCAAGTAAATTCGCCTTGTGGAGTTTGAATTGAGAAAGTGCTTTTCCCTACACATTCTTTAACAAAATCATAATTATAAAGCTTCAAGGCTACACGATTAATATCATCCAAATGTGTATCGGCTGACATAGATGCCCCGCTCGGATCATTATACAAATTTGTTTTAGAATAGCCTTCTTCAATTAAATACTCACTTAGCTCTGTCGTAAAATAATTTATATATTCCGTTGCTGTATAGCCCTCTCCTAATTCATTTTTAGCAATATAATATGCCAACGAATAGGCAGCATCGTTTCCCGAAGGAACAAGCATAGCTTCCATTATTTCTTTTACTGTGTACTTCCCAACTTTTAGATTTGCTAAAGATGACCCAGCCGGCACAAGATCCAATACCTCTTGATTTACTTCAATAACATCTTCCAAGTTAACTTTTGTCAAAGCATAGTCAATGACAAATAGTTTTGCCAAACTTGCTACTGTGGGCAATTGGCTATCTCCCTCGTAAAATAAATATTCACCCTGTTCAATATCATAAACAGAAAACGAAAGAGCGTCCTGAGGAATGTTAAGCTCATTTGTACTCAGTTGAAAATCGATTTTTTTATACACATCCTTAAAAAAATCAAAACGATAAATCCCTGTTTTATATAATCCAACTACTGCTACAAACGCTATAAGCAAGACTGTTGTAAAAACCATTATTATCTTTATCTTTTTGTATTTTCTATTCTTCTTCATACTCTCACCTACAAATTCATTTCGTTATTCCTAATAAAATATAACCTTCCATTAAACATTATAACAAAAGTCATCATTTTTTTCAATACTTCAAACTACTTCGACTACACTCACGACTTAATGACTTCTTGAATACTTTCCGAAAAAGAAAACTGCCATCAGTTAAGACAGCAGTTCCTTTTCGGTTGGTATGCTATTAGGAATACACAATATCGTTTAATAGAATCTCGTCTGCACAGGCTCTGATGTTATTCATCAATCCGACCCATTTCATCATATCCTCTGCTTTCAGTTGTTCCGTCACACCTTGCTTTTTTGCCATTTCCTTTATCAGATACTCCGCCATATTACACGCCGAAGTATCAATATCGGCAAGGGAGGAAGTAATTAACAGGATAACGACCGCCTTATTCATTAGCAAGAATTTCAAGCGATTTTTTCTGCCATTAGCAGAGAGGACATTTTCATTAGCAAAACAGCGTAAATCCTGCTAATTTTTATTAGCAAGCCATACACCTGAAAGGCGGACGACATTAGTCCTAATTTCCATTAGCTGACGGAGAATTTGCTAATGAAAATCTGTGATTTTCACGATTTTCCCGTTTTCCCGCAAAAATGAAAAACGCCGGAAACCCTTGATTTTACTAGGTTTTCCGGCGGAGTTTTTGGCACCCCCTGCGAGAATCGAACTCACAACTAACCCTTAGGAGGGGTTTATTATATCCATTTAACTAAGGAGGCATTTCTTATTATATTAAATAAATTATATACATTATAATTATATTTTTTCGATTTGTCAATAAAAGAAAAATCCGTAATCCTCAGACTACGGATTTATTGAACTTATTACTGCTCAACGGGATAAACAGAAACCTTTTTTCTGTCCTTGCCCATTCTTTCAAATCTAACTGTTCCGTCTACGAGAGCGAAAAGAGTATCATCCTTACCGATACCTACATTGGTGCCCGGGTGAATGTGTGTTCCTCTCTGACGGTAAAGGATGTTGCCTGCGAGAACGAACTGTCCGTCTGCTCTCTTAGCACCGAGACGCTTTGATTCGCTGTCTCTGCCGTTCTTAGTAGAACCCATACCTTTTTTATGAGCAAAAAGCTGCACATTAAGTCTAAGCATAGTTACACCTCCGTTGTGGTTACTTTAATATTTTTAGGATATTGTTTTTCGAGTTCGGTTAAATGAAATAATAAACCGTTCATAATATCCTGTGCTTTGTCGGGCGTTTGGCTTATGCTCAGTCGCATATAACCGTCCGTTGCCGCTGCGTCTGCTTTAAGGGACATAACCTCTGTTACGGTGTTAGCCGTCATATAGCAGGCACTGCTGATGAATGCGCACACAACATCTTCGCCGCTGTCGGCAAGTCCTGTGTGACCCTTGCATTCAAAGCCGGTTAATAAATCGCCCTGTTTCTTAAATTCAATTCTAATCATTGATTAAGCGTTAATATTTGTGATTTCAACCTTAGTGTAAGGCTGTCTGTGGCCCATCTTGCGCTTTTCGTTCTTCTTTGGCTTGTAGGTGAAAACAGTAATCTTCTTACCTTTGCCGTTCTTGAGAACAGTAGCGTCAACAGTAGCTTTTGCACAATCCTTGCCTGCTTTAAGACCTGCGTCTGTGCCGACTGCAAGAACCTGGTCGAATGTAATCTTAGCTTCAGCCTCAGCATCGAGCTTTTCGATGTAGAGAACGTCGCCCTCTTCAACCTTGTACTGCTTACCACCTGTTACGATAACTGCGTACATAGTAAATATCTCCTTCATAAGTCTCGCTACGATAGGTGAATGCACAGGTTTTATTAAGCGTGCATTTCTTTAACCCATAATATGCGGCTTAATTATTATAGCAGAAAATGCCGAAATGTCAATAATTTTTTTGTCTTATTTTATATCTTTTATACCTTTATATACTGTTTCCTTTTTATAATTTGTTCGGCAATAAAAAAATTCTTTACAAATCATGTCTCTTGTGTTATAATCTCATTGCTTAATGCGAATGACTCGGTTTCGGGGATAAGTCGGATACGGCATCACCTTAGCCCGTTACTGTGTTTTTTGCAATGCAATAATATTATGAAAGGTGAATGAATTATGACACAGGCAGAAAAGCAAGCTATTATGGCTGAATACGCTACTCACGAGGGTGATACAGGTTCTGCTCAGGTACAGGTTGCAGTTCTTACAAAGAGAATCAACGACCTTACAGAGCACCTTAAGACTCATAAGAAGGACCATCACTCACGTCGTGGTCTTCTTAAGATGGTAGGTCACAGAAGAAACCTTCTCGCTTATATCTATAAGAATGATGTTAACGAATACCGTGAACTTATTGCAAAACTCGGCATCCGTAACACTCTTGAGCGTAATTTGGCTGAGAACGAGGACTAATAATCCCATGCAGGCGATACTTGTCGTGTCGCCTGTTTTTGTTAATTTGATACCAAGGGAGGAGCATAAATAGTAGTAAATAGAGTTTGCAAATTTTAAGAATACGGCTTGCAAATTGTATTTATTACTATTGCCCTCCTTTTGATATAATAAAATTTTCAGAGAGGTAAAAGTATGTTTTTTAAGAATTTCAAAGTTTGGGAAACCGAACTTGCAGGCAGAAAATTGACCCTTGAAACAGGTAAGATGTGCGGCCTTGCAAACGCATCAATTCTTGCTCGCTACGGTGAGACAGAAGTGCTTTGTAATGTAACCGCTTCGGCAAAGCCGAGAGAGGGTGTAGACTTCTTCCCGCTCAGCGTTGACTATGAGGAGAAGATGTATTCCGTCGGCCGTATTCCCGGCTCATTCCAGAGAAGAGAGGGCAGAGCTTCCGAGAAAGCCATCCTCACATCCCGTTGCATCGACCGTCCTATCCGTCCGCTTTTCCCAAAGGATTTGCGTAATGACTGTTCGGTAGTTGCTACCGTTATGTCGGTTGATCCCGATTGCTCACCTGAAATTACCGCTATGATCGGTGTTTCTGCCGCAATCGCTATTTCCGATATTCCGTGGGACGGACCTATCTCGGGTGTGAATGTAGGCCTTGTAGACGGAAACATCGTTATTAATCCGGGTCTTGAGGACAGAGCAAAGAGCGATCTCGTTCTTACAGTTGCTTCAACAGCAGACCTTGTTGCTATGATCGAGGCAGGCGGTAACGAAATCGATGACGACACAATGTTCAACGCCATTATGGCAGGCCACGAGGAAAACAAGAAGATTGTTAAGTTCATTCAGGGTATTGTAGATGAAATCGGTAAGCCGAAGTTTGCTTATGAGTCATCTGATCCGGACCCTGAAATTATGGCTGAAATCGAGGCTTTCTGTGCAGAAGATGTTAAGAAGGCACTTGATACAGACGATAAGAACGTTCGTGATGA
The DNA here is from genome assembly GCA_900542875.1 of uncultured Eubacterium sp. Lineage (GTDB taxonomy): Bacteria > Bacillota > Clostridia > Oscillospirales > Acutalibacteraceae > Eubacterium_R. The sequence continues at coordinate 4,523 of UQPH01000039.1, forward strand.
GGCTCTTCTTCCGATTTATGAGGCTGTTCACGAAAAGTATGATGAAAAATTCGAGGGCAATGAAGCAAAGATTGACGAGATTATGTATCTTGTTCAAAAGCACATTGTTCGTGCTTGGCTCAAGGACGAGCATAAGAGAGTTGACGGCAGAGGCATTGACGAAATCCGTCCTCTTAATGCGGAGGTTGACCTTCTTTCAAGAGTTCACGGTTCAGGTTTGTTTACAAGAGGCCAGACTCAGGTGCTTTCTGTTGCAACACTCGGCCCTATGAACGATGCTCAGCAGCTTGACGGTCTTGATGAGCAGACCGAAAAGAGATATATCCACCACTACAACTTCCCGTCATACTCCGTAGGCGAAACAAAGCCGTCGAGAGGTCCGGGCAGAAGAGAAATCGGTCACGGTGCTCTTGCAGAAAAGGCTCTTGTTCCGGTACTTCCGTCAGTTGACGAGTTCCCGTACGCTATCCGTGTTGTATCAGAAGTTCTTTCTTCAAACGGTTCAACATCACAGGGCTCAATCTGTGGTTCTACTCTTGCTCTTATGGCAGCAGGCGTTCCGATTAAAGCTCCGGTTGCAGGTATTTCCTGCGGTCTTATCACAGGTGATGAGGGCGTTTACGGCGACTTTATGACTATGGTTGATATTCAGGGTCTTGAGGACTTTTACGGCGATATGGACTTCAAGGTAGCAGGTACTAAGAAGGGCATTACCGCTATTCAGATGGACCTTAAAGTACACGGTCTTACTCCGGAAATCATCAAAGAGGCTTTCGCAAAGACTCATAAGGCAAGAAATTATATCCTTGATGAGATTATGCTTCCTGTTATCAGCGAGCCTCGTAAGGAACTTTCAAAGTATGCTCCTAAGATGTATACTCTTCAGATTGACCCGGATAAAATCGGTGATGTAATCGGTAAGGGCGGCAAGGTTATTCAGGAAATTCAGTCCGAATACGATGTTAAAATCAACATTGAGGAGGACGGCAGAGTTTATATTTCCGGCGTTGATGCAGAAAAGTGCGAGGGCGCTGTAAGCGTTGTTAAACTTATCGCTACCGACCCTGAGGTTGGCGCTTTCTATAACGGCGTTGTAACTCGTATTATGAACTTCGGCGCTTTCGTTGAGATTGCTCCGGGCAAGGAGGGACTTGTTCACATTTCCCGTCTTGATGTTAAGAGAACAGAAAAGGTAGAGGATGTCGTTAATGTCGGCGATTCAATCATCGTTAAGTGCATTGAAATCGACGATCAGGGCAGAATTAATCTTTCCAGAAGAGACGCATTAATCGAACTTGAAGGTATGACTCCCGAAAACGAGATTGACGAAACTCCTCGCAAGCCGAGAAGAGATAATCATCGCCGTGGCGACAGAAGATAATCTGATATATATGCACCTCCGTATTTTTTGCGGGGGTGTTTTTATATAAATTATGTAAAATTTATTTTACCGTCTGTTATTTTATATACCTTTGTGTTATAATGTAGCCGTATTGATTTAATTAATAACGAATGAGAGAATTGTGCGTATGTCAAATATTGTGCATAAGAAAAAAAGATTTTCTTCATCTAGAAAAATTGTTCTCGGATTTGCGGCGACAATACTGGTCGGAGCGTTACTTTTAATGCTTCCCATATCGTCAAAAAGCGGTGTGGTAACTCCGTTTAATCAGGCACTTTTTACTTCGACGTCGGCAGTGTGCGTTACAGGTCTTGTGCTTAACGATACGGGCAGTTATTGGTCAGTCTTCGGTCAGGCTGTAATACTTTTGCTTATACAAATCGGCGGACTAGGAGTTGTGACTGTTGCTGTTTCGCTTGCCATGCTGTCGGGGAAAAGGATTTCGCTTATACAGCGAAGTACATTGCAGGATGCAATATCGGCGCCTAAGGTCGGCGGAGTTGTGCGATTGACCAGATTCATTTTGTGCGGTACTGCAATAACGGAACTTATAGGTATGCTTCTTATGCTCCCCGTGTTTTGCCGTGATTACGGCTTAAAGGGAATATGGATGTCGATGTTTCATTCCGTGTCGGCATTTTGCAATGCCGGATTTGATATATTGGGTACGGCGGAAAAACCTTTTGTTTCGTTGACGGGATATGCAAACAATCCGCTGATTAATATAACCGTAATGCTTTTAATTATAATCGGCGGAATAGGATTTTTTACCTGGAACGATGTGTGCACAAATAAACTTCGCTTTAGACGTTATTCGCTTCAAAGCAAAATCGTCCTTTCAACAACATTGATTTTGATATTGGCTCCGGCAGTTTGGTACTTTATATTTGATTTTTCCGATATGCCGACAGGCGACGGCGTGCTCGGCTCTTTGTTTCAGGCTGTCACTCCCAGAACGGCAGGTTTTAACACCTATGATTTGAATAAACTTTCATCTTCGTCAAAGGCGATTATGATATTTTTAATGTTGGTAGGCGGCTCGCCGAGTTCCACCGCCGGCGGTATGAAAACGACTACTCTTGCGGTTCTTACGCTGAACGCTCTTTCTACTTTTAAGAAAAAAGAAAACGCAGAGATATTTGACAGAAGAATAGATAACAGCGTTATTAAAAATGCCGCAACTGTTTTTGCAATGTATTGCTCGCTGTTTTTTGTGGGCGGCGTGGCTATTTGTTCTATTGAGGGACTCAGCCTCAGCGATTGCCTGTTTGAAACTGCGTCGGCAGTCGGAACGGTAGGACTGACTCTCGGCATAACTCCGGAACTCGGTGTTGCTTCCCAGTTGATTTTGGTTGCGCTTATGTTTTTGGGCAGAGTCGGCGGACTCACCTTTGTATATGCAACAATAGTGGAAAAAAGGCGAAGCGGCGCAAAGTATCCGCTTGAAAAAATTACAGTAGGATAAGAGGTATAAAGTTATGAAAAATATTTTGCTTATAGGCTTGGGCAGATTCGGAAAGCATATTGCAATGGAAATGAATAATCTCGGCCACGAAATAATGGCGGTGGATAATAATGAGGAAAGAGTAAATGCAGCTTTGCCATTCGTAACGAATGCTCAAATCGGAGACAGCACAAACAGCGAATTTTTGGAATCTCTCGGCGTTGATAATTACGACGTGTGTTTTGTTACAATCGGCGGAAATTTTCAGAACTCGCTTGAAACCACTTCGCTTTTGAAAGAATTGGGCGCTAGGCTGGTTGTTTCCAGAGCGGAGAGAGATGTGCAGGAAAAATTCCTTTTGAGAAACGGAGCCGACGAGGTTGTTTATCCCGAAAAGCAAATTGCAAAATGGTCGTCTATTCGCTACACAGCCGACCATATTCTTGATTATATTAAAGTAGATGATTCTCATGCCATTTTTGAGGTTGCCGTTCCCAACAACTGGGTGGGCAAAACCGTGTCAAAACTTGACATAAGAAGAAAGTACGGAATAAATATTTTGGCTATTAAGCAAAGAGGCGATGTGGATGTTACCTTTTCGCCCGATACCGCACTTGAGAGCAATATGACCCTTTTGGTTATCGGAACATATAAGCAACTTCAAAGGTGCTTTCGTATTTGATATATCTGTTTTATTCGGCACCGTCGCATTTGTTTTGCGTCAGTGCCGTTATTTTTCTTGTAAAAAGGTGCAATATATAGTATAATCATAATACTACTTTTTAAGGAGATAAATTTATGAATGATAAAATTCCGAATATGGACTACGATGCCGATGAAGTAATCGACAGCTTTAAGTCCAAATTCAAGTGGCCCGACAAGGACGATGTAGAGGTGGTTGTTAAGCCTAAGAACCTGCCTAAGAAAATTTTGCTTTCGCTTTTGACTACCGTTATTGTCGGAGCAGGCGCATATTATATGATGATTCCCGCACTTAATTTTAAGTCAACGGACTTTTATACCTTTATTTTTCTTCTTATTGCAGTGTTTGTCGGCTCGTTTTTCCTCTTTATCGGAGGGAATAAGAGGGCGGAGAGCAGTGCGTATTTTAAGAAAAAATCTGTTGTGCCTATTGTGCTTGTTGTTGTGATTTTGGCTGTGATGCTTGTCGGCTGGCTTGTCGGTTGTACCTTCTTCAGAGCAAAGGATTACAGCAATCTTGTAACGGTTCAGGACAGCGACTTTTCCGAGGATTTTTCCGATATTAAGTATGACCAGGTGCCACGACTTGACGCCACAACCTCCAAGGTTCTTGCAGACCAGCAACTCGGTTCGCTAAGCGAATATAAGAGCCAGTACGTTGTATCGTCGGAATCGACTCAGATTAACTATCAGGGTCACCCTGTACGAGTTGCGTATCTCGAGTACGCCGATGTGTTTAAGTGGTTCAATAATACAAAGAACGGCTTGCCGGCATATATGCTTATCGATCTTGTGAGCCAAAAGGTAACGGCTGTAAATTGTATCGACAAATTCGGCGAGGGAATTAAGTATTCGCCCACCGAACTGTTTAACGAAAAATTGATTCGTCATTTGAGATTTCAATATCCTACCGCTATTATGGACACTTCGAATTTTGAAATAGACGATGAGGGACACCCTTATTGGATAACTCCCGTGCTTGATAAGACAATAGGTCTGTTCGGCGGTACCGATGTTAAGGGAGCAATCATTACCGACGCATTAAACGGGGAAAGCACTTATCTCGATATTGATGCCGTTCGCAATGATAAGACATATAACTGGATTGATGTTGTTTACAGCGAGTCGCTTCTTATTCAGCAGTATAACTACCACGGCAAACTTTCGCAGGGATTTTGGAACTCGATTATTTTCCAAAACGATGTAAATGTAGCATCTCAGGGCAGCGGTAATATTGCCATGGACGATGATGTTTGGGTTTATACGGGCGTAACTTCGAGCGAATCGGACGCTTCAAACTTCGGCTTTATTTTCTGCAATCAGAGAACAAAAGAACTTAGGTATTATAAAAACGGCGGTGCAATAGAGAGTTCGGCTCAGCAGTCGGCAGAGGACGCTGTTCAAAATTACGGCTACCGTGCGATTTTCCCGATTCTTCTTGATATAGAGGAGCAACCCACCTACTTTATGTCTCTTTACGGTGACAGCTATACGGTTAAGGGTTATGCTCTTGTTAATCTTGATGATAAGACCGTTGTCGGTACAGGTCTCTTGGACGTTGAAAAGAGCGATGCAGGAGCACTTAACGCCGCAGTTGAGAATTATATCGCAGCGCTTAAAGCCAAGAATATAGTTGACGCATCGGCAGACGCAGACGATTATAAGGTTGACTCCGATGAGGATACTATTATTGACGAGAACGGTGAGGACGCTGCAAAACTGAATACCGTCAGCGGAGAAATTACGGATATTATGACCTCCGTAAATGACGGAAATACCGTTTACTATCTCCAAATTAACGGCAAGTATTACTATATCGCCGTTACGGATTGTATGGATGTTCTTCTTATGAAAAAGGGCGACACCGTTACCGTAACTTTTGATAAGGATTCGGATACTTTTGTTCAAGCAAAAAGTATTAAAAAGTAAGAGACGGCAATATAAATTTCAATAATTGAAAAGCCCGTAGGAATCAATCCTACGGGTTTTTATACTGTCGATAAAGCTCCTGAAGCTCGCCAATAAAATTAACTAACTGTTTAATGCCTCCTTTGTGTAAAGGGAGGTGGCAACACGAAGTGTTGACGGAGGGATTGTAAAAGTACCGCAAACATCGAGTTTACGGCACTTTTTGGCGTTTTTCGTTTTTTGCTCACAAGCGGTACCATCGTACAGCAAAGTTCGCAAGAAAACGAAATTCAGAACCTTTCTCAACAGCCTACAGCGTGTCGAAAATACCTTTTCGACACGCTGAAAACCCGTAGGAATCAATCCTACGGGTTTTGTTATATTCGATTTGGCTTAGAATTTAATTTTTTCCTCGATGAACGCCTCAAGTTCCGAAATAGGAAGTCTAACCTGCTCCATTGTATCTCTGTCACGAACTGTTACACAGCCGTCCTCAACAGAGTCAAAGTCGTATGTGATGCAGTAAGGAGTACCGATTTCGTCTTGTCTGCGGTATCTCTTGCCGATTGAGCCTGCGTCATCATAATCAACCATAAACTTCTCTGAAAGGTTTTGGAACACTTTCTCAGCCTGCTCGTTGAGTTTCTTTGAAAGAGGAAGTACTGCGCACTTGTACGGTGCAAGAGTAGGGTGGAAGTGCATTACGATACGGGTATCGTTCTTCTCTGCATCAAGAACTTCTTCGTCATAAGCCTCACAAAGAACTGCGAGGAATAAACGCTCTACGCCGAGCGACGGCTCGATAACATACGGAACATATCTCTCGTTTGTTGTGCCGTCAAAGTATTCGAGGTTTTTGCCCGAAGTCTTGATGTGCTGTGTGAGGTCATAGTCGGTTCTGTCGGCAACGCCCCAAAGTTCACCCCAACCGAACGGGAAGAGATATTCAA
>UQPH01000040.1 GCA_900542875.1 uncultured Eubacterium sp.
TTGCAGACCAGTTTGTCATTGACAGTTGTGCAACAAGCAGAGAAGAAATCGGCAATCCACCCCACAGAGGAACTGTCAATAAATTAAGAGAAATGGGCATTCCGGTAGTTCCTCATCAGGCGAGACAGATTACCTGGTCCGACTATACCAATTTTGATTATATCATTGGTATGGATTCTGCCAACATACGCAATCTTCATCGTATGCTCAAGGGAGATCCGGATAAAAAAATATCCAAATTATTAGATTATACTTCCCGAAAAGGTGAAGATATTGCAGATCCATGGTATACCGGTAATTTTGATGCAACTTACCGGGACGTAAAAGAGGGCTGTGAAGCCCTCCTGGATGAATGTCTCTTGCATCTGTAAGCTTTAAGTAAAGTTTCAGGCTTATACTCCTGTACTTTTTACTTTTCGTTCCTGATTTTCAATCAGCCTTCCAGTGCATAAGAAAGTAATTTTTTTAAATCGTGATGAAACTGCCGGTTTTTACTGTGCAGTTTCTTTTTTTCTGATGCAGATTTCATCTGCTCAACCTGAACCCGGTAACGGTTGAATAAGGCAATGTAATCATTTCCGGGTCTCTGTCCCCACCGAACCAGTACCCAGTTCATTGCCTCGTCATTCCAAAATTCCATCGGGATTTCTGCCATTTTCAGTAAAGTGATATATTGGACTGCCTCCCTGGCCATTTTTGCGATCTCACGATTGCGGTATGTATTTTCATGTTCAGCCCGTCCAAGCTTTCCGAGCAATCGCTTCGGCATACTTTTTTTCTTTTCCTCGCGGTTCATCAGTTGTAAACTTTTTTCAAGTATTTCATTCAGACTGCTATATGCATTCCAGTAGGTAACAAAAGAAACAGACTCCGCTGTCTTTTCCTCCGGCTCAAGCTTGAATGTCTTAAATACCCGTTCCACTGGTTCTGAATTCCCGAAAAACTGTGCATCATAACCTTTTCTTTTTTCGGGATCAGATAATGTCTGATATGCTTCAAGTATTTCCTGCATAAAAGCGGTTGTATCTATATCTTTATGTGCATTTGCATCTGGATGATACACTTTTGCCAATGCATTTTTTGCAATTGTGATTTCCTCGATTGACGCATCTCTGGACACACCTAATATTTCATAATAAGTGCGAGACTTCATGAAGGACCTCCTTCTTATAACCATTTATTAACCATTTATTTCCCATGATTAATATACGCTAGTCATTTTCAAAAGTCAATGAAACTCTGTCTGCATATTTTGAAATTCTCCCTACTATATTAGTAACATACGAGATTCTGGGGGAAATCCTTTATGAAAACGATCAAGAAGCTGTTGGCAGTCATGCTGATCTGCATACAGACACTGCAAATGTCCTGGCTGAAGAAACAGCAACCACTCCAGGAACAGAACAAACTTCGGATACGGCAGTAGAAGTGACTGCTCCTTCTGCAATTTTAATGGAAATGACAACGGGTACAGTATTATACGAAAAAGATGCGGATACTGCACGACCACCGGCAAGTGTCACGAAAGTCATGACAATGCTTTTAATTTTTGATGCACTTGCAGAAGGGAAAATTCAGTTGGAGGATAAAGTTACAACTTCTGAATATGCCTCTTCTATGGGCGGCTCTCAGGTCTTCCTGGAAACGGGAGAAAAGCAGACCGTAGAAACTTTACTCAAATGTATTTCTATTGCCAGTGCAAATGATGCCTGTACCGCACTCGGCGAGTATGTGGCAGGCAGCAGTGTGGCTTTTGTCAAAATGATGAACGATAAGGCAAAGGAACTCGGACTTGAGCACACTAATTTTGAAAATTGTACGGGACTTGACGATACCGTTAAGGCTCACTATTCGTCCGCCTATGACCTTGCCGTTATCGCAAGTGAGGTTATGAAGTACGATATAGTAAAAAAATATTCCACCGTTTGGCTGGATTCTCTAAGAGACGGTAAAACAGAACTTAATAATACCAATAAGCTCGTTAATACATATGACGGCATAACCGGACTGAAAACCGGAACAACCTCGAATGCGGGCTTTTGCGTTGCCGCAACCGCAAGCAGAGATAACCTTAATTTAGTGGCAGTCGTTCTCGGTTCGGATACGAGCGACCACAGATTTGACACCGCCGCATATCTGCTCGATATCGGTTTTGCAAATTATAAATCATTTACTCCCGAAATAGACGAAACACAGTTGACTCCGGTAAAAGTAAATAACGGCATAAAAAAATCTGTTACTCCGATATATCCCGATATGACAAAAATTACCCTCCCAAAGGGTGATAACAATGTTGAATATAAATATAATATTTCCAAAAGCATAGCCGCTCCCGTGCACTACGGCGATAAACTCGGAACCGTCGAGGTTCTCTGTGACGGCGAAAGCGTTGCCTCTGTTACATTAACGGCGGGGGAGGATATTGATAAAATTACTTTCTTTGATGTGCTTTGGAATATGGTAAGAAATATTTGATTTGTTGTTGATTTTTTTTGTAATATGTTGTATTATATCTAAAATTATGTATTAAGAGGTTTTTGAAATGTCACTTAGATTTAATTCAACATACAGTAAGAATGTTGTTTCACAGTCCGATGTTGATGCTATGGCACCAAAGGCTGTTGAGGCAATGCATACCCTTATGTCAAAAACAGGCGAAGGCAACGATTTTTTGGGTTGGATTGATTTGCCTACAAATTATGATAAGGAAGAATTTGCAAGAATCAAGAAGTCGGCAGAGTATATTAAGAAAAACGCTGATGTTTTGGTTGTTATCGGTATCGGCGGCTCGTATCTCGGCGCAAGAGCGGTTATTGAGGCTGTGAAGTCGTCTAACTATAATCTTCTTGCAAAGGACACACCGCAGATTTTATTCATCGGTAATTCCATCAGTCCCGCTAAACTTAACGAAACGGTTAAACTCTGTGAGGGTAAGGACATCTGCGTAAATGTTATTTCAAAGAGCGGTACTACCACAGAGCCGGCTATCGCGTTCAGAGTTTTCAGAGATTTGGTAAACAGCAAGTATTCTCAGGATGAAGCAAGAAAGAGAATTTTCTGCACAACAGATGCTCATAAGGGTACTCTTAAGGAACTTGCTACCGAAGAGGGTTACGAGACATTTGTTGTTCCCGACGATGTAGGCGGCAGATTTTCCGTTCTTACGGCAGTAGGTCTTCTTCCTATCGCTGTTTCGGGCGTTGATATTGACGAACTTATGGCAGGCGCCGCTAAGGCACAAAACGAACTTTGCAGCGAGAACATTGACGAGAACGATTGCCTTAACTATGCCGCAGTAAGAAACTGCTTCTATAATAAGGGACTTAAACTTGAAAACTTTATTTCGTTTGAACCTGATATGGCTATGTTTAACGAATGGATTAAACAGCTTTTCGGCGAGAGCGAGGGCAAGGACGGAAAGGGACTTTTCCCGACTTCTTGCATTTTTTCCACCGACCTTCATTCACTCGGCCAGTATATTCAGGAATCTGGTGCAGGTCTTATGTTTGAGACTGTAATTAAGTTTGACGAATGCGATGACGATTATGTTATCGGCGAGCAGGAGGGCAACCTTGACGGACTTAACTTCCTCTCGGGTGAAAAGATGAGTCTCGTAAACGATAAGGCAAGACAGGGCACACTTCTTGCTCACACAGAGGGCGGAGTAGGTAATCTTATTCTTGAAGTTGAAAAGAAAGACGCCGCAAATATCGGCTATCTTATTTATTTCCTCGAAAAGGCATGTGCGATTTCTGGTTATATTTTGGGCGTAAATCCGTTCAATCAGCCGGGCGTTGAAAGTTACAAGAAGAATATGTTTGCTCTTCTCGGTAAGCCGGGCTATGAAAGTGAAAAAGAAAACCTTGAAAAACAATTAGGTTTATGCTAATATATGGTTAGAAAGTTATTTACCTATACAGGAGGAAATAAAAATGATTAAACTTATTATTGGCAACAAAGGCGCAGGAAAGACAAAGAAACTCATCGACCTTGTTAATTCTTGTGTAGAAAACTCTGACGGCAACATAGTTTGCATCGAGAAGGAACCAAAACTTACCTATGATATCTCATCAAAGGCAAGACTCCTCGAGACAGAAACCTATGCAATTAACGGTCATAAGGCTTTCTACGGCTTCCTCGCAGGTATCTGTGCAGGAAACTATGATGTTACCGATATTCTTATAGATGCTACATTTAAGATTGTCGGCAGAGATTACAGCAAATTACCCCAGTTCTTCGAGATGCTTTCAGGTCTCAGCGAGGCAAGTGATGTTGATTTCTATTTCACAATCAGTTGTGATAAGGAAGATTTACCGGTAGAAATCTTTGATTATTGCGAAGAGGCATAACGAATTTATATTTTTGACTGTATAGTGCGTCTTAATTATTTAAGGCGCACTGTTTTTTTTATTTTTCTATTGACAAAAAGGCACTTAATATATATAATACTAAGTGCTAACTTGAGGTGAACTGTATGCAACTCGATTTTACAAATCTGCTTAATTCGTCGGACGATGTGATTAATGTCGATTATGTTATGAATGCCGATGATTTTATGTATGACACCTATAAGCCACTCAAAAACGGTGTAAGAGTAAACGGCAGAGCGTATCAAAAGGTCGGAGTTGTGCACCTTGACCTTGATGTTGATTTTGATTTTTTCGGTGTCTGCGACAGATGTATGGACGATATCGAAAGAAAATACGGCTTTTCTTTGAAAAAAATCATTGTATCTAAGATGGAAAATGAAAACGATGATTATGACGATTATATAGTTGTCGAAAATAATGTTCTCGATTTAGATGCTTTGATTAATGAGGAGATACAGCTTTTCTTGCCTATAAAGATGCTTTGCAAAGAGGACTGCAAGGGACTCTGTCAGGGCTGCGGCAAGAACTTGAATTATGAAAAATGCGAATGTGAAAAAGAGGTCGATCCCCGATTGGCAGCTTTGTCGGATTTGCTTATTGATTAAAGAACTAACTTGTTTATATAATAAGGAGGAATTTGAAATGGCAGTACCAGCAAGAAGAACAGGTAAAGCAAGAAAGAATAAGAGACGCTCAAGCGTTTGGAAGGCTACGGCTCCGACACTTGTAAAGTGCCCTAATTGTTCAGAGTACACAGTACCTCATAAGGTATGTCCAAGCTGCGGTTACTATAACGGCAAAGAAGTCATCGCTAAAGACTGATAATGAACAAGGAGGCTTGTTAAAGCCTCCTTTCTTGTTTTTATTTTCTTGTTATTATAAGAAAGGGTGATAGTATGGCAAAGCCGGTTGTTGCCATTGTCGGAAGACCGAATGTCGGCAAGTCAACATTGTTTAATAAGCTAATCGGCACAAGACTCTCTATCGTAGATGATAAGCCGGGCGTTACCCGTGACCGTATTTACGGTGACTGCGAATGGCTTAATCATCATTTTTTGCTCGTTGATACCGGAGGTATTGAGCCGTATAGCAATGATGTAATATTAAAACAGATGCGTACTCAGGCTGAACTTGCTATTGAGACCGCCGATGTAATTATTTTTGTTACGGATATTCGTTCGGGCGTTCTTGCTTCCGATATGGAAGTTGCTTCTATGCTCCAAAAGAGTAATAAGCCGGTCGTTCTTTGCGTTAATAAGTGCGACACGGTAGGCGCTCCCGACCCCGAGTTTTATGAATTTTATAATTTGGGTCTTGGCGACCCGATAGCGGTTTCCTCTACTCACGGACACGGAACAGGCGATTTGCTCGATGAGGTTATTTCATATTTTCCTGAGGATTACGAGGATGAGGAAAACGACGAAGAGGTTATAAATGTAGCTATTATCGGAAAGCCGAATGTGGGTAAATCGTCATTGGTTAACAAAATCAGCGGAACTAATCGTGCCATAGTCAGTAATATTGCAGGCACAACCCGAGATACCACCGATACCTATATCGAAAATAATTACGGTAAATTTAATTTTATCGATACGGCAGGGCTTAGAAGAAAAAGCAAAGTTAATGATAATATTGAAAAGTACAGTATTATCAGAGCGAGAATGGCTGTTGAAAGAGCAAATGTATGCGTTATTATGATTGACGCTACCGAGGGATTTACAGAGCAGGACAGTAAGGTTGCAGGCATTGCTCTCGAGCAGGGAAAGGCTTGCATCATTGCCGTTAATAAGTGGGACGCTGTCGAGAAAGACGGTAAAACGATGAAAGAGTTCAGAGATAAACTTGCCGTTGATTTCTCCTTTATGAGTTATGCACCGGTCATATTTATTTCTGCTCAGACAGGCTTGAGAATCGATAAACTTTATGAAATGATTGTTTTCGTTCATTCTCAAAACTCCATGCGTATTTCAACGGGTAAACTCAACGAAGTGCTCTCCATTGCGACCGCTCGTGTTCAGCCTCCTACGGATAAGGGCAAGAGATTGAAAATTTACTATATGACTCAGGCGTCCACAAGACCGCCCACATTTGTTTTCTTTGTAAATAATAAGGAACTTTTCCATTTTTCATATCAGCGTTATTTGGAAAATCAAATTCGTGATATTTTCGGTCTTGACGGAACTCCGGTAAGGTTTATGATAAGAGAGAGAAACGAGGGAAAGAAATGACCATAGTAAAATTGTTTCTTGTTGCCGTAATTTCTTATCTTCTCGGAAGCCTTAATTTCGGCGTAATTCTCTCCAAAAAACTAAAAAAAGAAGATGTAAGAGACAGAGGTTCGGGTAACGCAGGCACTACAAATATGATGCGTTCTTATGGTAAAGTTTACGGATTTCTTACAATAGCAGGCGATATATTGAAGGTTATGGTCGCTATTTGGATTGCGTTTAAGATAGTACCTGTTTTTGAATTAAAGAAATTGCTTGATTCTCTTGACACAAACTGCGTAATTTGCCTAAAATCATTCGCAGGCTTGTTCGCCGTAATCGGACATATCTTTCCTTGCTTTTTTGGATTTAAGGGCGGAAAGGGCGTTGCAACGAGCGGCGGTATGGTTATTTTTGTAAATCCGAAAATAGCACTTATTCTTCTGGCTGTATTCGGAGTTAATCTCGTTGTAACACGGTATGTAAGCCTCGGCTCAATTTTGATGGCCGTGCTTTATCCCGTTATGATGTGGCTCTTCTATAAAGATATAGTGCTTGTGTTAATTGCACTTGTGTTTACTCTTATAGTGGTGATTGCTCATAGGGATAATATTAAGCGGCTGCTAAACGGCACGGAAAATAAAATCTCTTTCGGCAAAAAGAGTAAAAAAACGGAATAAAAAAGCGGACTTGTTTAATGCTGAACAAGTCCGTTGTTTTTTTATCTGTATACTCTTACGCCTATCAGTTGTTTGTGCTTTTTTGTTTCATTGTAAATACAGGTGAATATATATTTTCCGTAGCCTCTTATCGTAACCCTGTCGTTTTCTTTTAAGAGCACCGAGTCTTTGTAAATAGTTTTTGAATTGATAAAAACTTTCTGCTGATTAACGAGTTGAGTTACTGCGTTTCTCGACAGATTGAATACAGCCGCACTCACTGTGTCAACTCTTATTGAGAACACGGTGATTTTTTCTTCCTCGGGAGGTTCTGATAAAAACTGCGGTACGCTTTCGCAGACTGAGCATTTTACACTCGTATGCTTTACTCTGTCAAGTTCGTTTATTATATAATCGCTTATTTTTTCAAGACAAAAAAGATATGCGCAGTTGTTATTGATTACAATATCTCCGAGTGTGCTCCTATCAATGCCTAAATTCATCAAAGAACCCAAAAAATCCCTGTGGCTCAGTTTGTCTGCAAATTTTTGATTTACGGGTTCGATTTTTATGCAGACGATAGGGTAGCAATTCTTCTCATCGCCAAAAGCCGCAATCGTTCTCTCGGCATTTTCGTATCCGCCGAAAAGATGAAACGGTGCATCGTATTTTTGCTCAAATAAAATCCCCGCCTCGTCAATGCTCAAAAAATCGGAATAAACGGTATATCCTCGCTCATATGATCTGCGTGAAAGTTCAAAAAGCCTTTTTTTAATCAGTTCGTTGTCATTCATCATCTATACCTAAAACCGTCAATTCGTTGTTGCTTACGCTGAATTTAATCTCTTTTTTTGCAAAGCGAAAACCGTATATCCTGTTGTCCTTTTGATACGCAGGACGTGGATCGCCCGAAAGTATTGCTCTGAGCGTGCCGAGTTCTTCTTTGTTTAGCTTGCACGCTTCGTTCTCGGGAATAATGACGCTCAGCTTATAGTCCTTTTTTTCGTCTGCAAAGCCGCAAACGGCGTCTGTGTGGCAGTCGCTGTAAGCAAGGTACGGTTTAATGTCGTAAATCTTTGTTCCGTTTATCAAATCCGCACCGCTTACAATTAGGCTGATTTTGCCGTTTTCTCGTATTATCTTCTCTAGCTTTACACTTGAAAGCCCGAGCGGATTTGGTCTGTAAGGCGATCGTGTGGCGAATACTCCCATTCTTTCGTTGCCGCCGAGCCTCGGCGGTCTTACGGTCAGGGAGTTTGATTCGTGTGCGTTTTTGTCGAATTCCCAAATGAGCCATAAATGACTGTATCCCTCAAGTCCCTTGAAGGCTTCGGCGGATGCGTATTCTTTTTCAAAAATTATTTTTGATTTAATAGAATTTACGAGTCCGCTTTGTCTCGGTACGGCAAATTTGCTGTCAAAATCATTATAAATTTTCGCTATAGGAGTGATATTCATAATTCTGCCTCCTTATTTCTGATAGTCATTATATCATAATTTTTATATATTTTTACTATTTTTTGAAAAAATTGTTGAATTTGTCGGAGATATAATGTATTATATATTAGAAATATTCTTTAAGGAGAAAAATTATGGCAAAAGTAAAGGTTAAGGATAATTCGGGTCTTGCAAAGTTCAACAGATTTTTAACGGTTGTAGTCGTTGTTCTTCTTGTTGCAACTATCGGAATTGTTATTTTTTCGTCACCCAAGGTAGCACAGGATGAGAGCAGTAAGGCTTTCGAGGATGTTTCTGTTCTTGATAATGAGTTTAAGGCAGGTACATACGGCGGAGTAAACTTCTCATCACAGGAAGATGTGGTTAATTACTATGTTGAGTGCTATAATAACACAAAGACAATGACGGTTGACGGTGCATATGAGGGCAGCCCGATTACTATGTATAAACTTCTCGGCGATGAATCTATTGATGTAAATAACCTTCTTGTTGAGGGTCAGTCTAACGATACAATCAATAAACTCGTTCCCGGTATCGTAGGCGGTCTTTTCACAGGCGGTGTAAAGAGCCTTTCACCGGGTAACTCGCTCGAGCCTAAGAATGATTTTCAGACTATCTCCGACGGCTCAAAGGTTGACAGAACCGTATCACACCTTACAAATGACGATATTCTCGCTTGTAATGTAACCGATAACGGTGACGGTACAATTACACTTCAGCTTCAGCCAAAGGCTCAGCTTCTTTCTATGCCAGGCGAAGACTCACAGGGTAGATTCTTTAACTCCCTCGGTGATATTTCCAGCGTTGTAAACAGCATCAGCGTTCTTTCATTCTCACAGGGTACTGTTGATGATAACTTTGTGGTTAACTATGCAGGCGGTACCGGTACAATTAAGATTAATGTTGCTAATAAGGAAATCGTTGAGGCTGATTATGTTATGAAGGTTCATATTGATGTTAAGCACGCAAATGTTGCTATCCTTAAGGACAAGAGTGCATCACTTGACGTTGTTTATAAGAACCACTTCCCGGCTGATACTGCTTATATGGCAGAAAAAGGCGTAACCGTTAAATAATTAAACCTAATAAGGACTAAAGGTAGTGTGCCGCTCACACTACCTTTATTTTTACGTTATATGAAAAACAAGTCATCTTTCTTCAGAAAAATTTATGTGCTATGTCCGCTCGCAATATTGTGTTGCCTTTTGTGGGGAAGTGCTTTTCCGGTAATTAAAATCGGATATAAAACCTTAGATATTAATTCAGCCGATACCGCATCTATTATATTATTTGCAGGGTGTAGATTTTTTCTTGCAGGCGTATTTACAGTTTTTATTTTTACATTAATAGGAAAAAAGTTTTTACTTCCCAAGAAATCGTCATACGGTAAAATATGTGTGCTGTCTTTGTTTCAAACAGTTATTCAGTACCTTTTCTTTTACCTGGGTCTTGCACACACCACAGGAGTAAGAGCAAGTGTGATTGACGGATTAAATGTGTTTTTTGTACTTCTCATTTCTGCTTTTATCTTTAAGCAGGAACGCTTTACGGTAAAAAAACTTGTGGGCTGTACTTTCGGTTTTATTGGCGTTGCTGTTGCCGGAGGACTCTTCGGCGGTGAGTTCGGAAGTTCGATTAATTCCGGCGATTTAATGCTCGTCTTTTCTGCCCTCGGTTACTCGTTTTCCTCCGTGTTTATGAAAGAATTCGCAAAGGACGATAATCCGGCTCTTCTTTCGGGTTATCAGTTTATCCTCGGTGGAGCGGTTATGAGCGTTGTGGGCTTTTTTATGGGAGGCAGAATTTCGTTTAACTTAAGGGGCATATTGATTCTTTTGTATCTTGCCTGCGTGTCTGCCGTTGCGTATTCGCTTTGGAGTATATTGCTTAAGTATAACGAGGTTTCGTCGATTACCGTGTTCAGTTCATTTACTCCGATTTTCGGCTTCGTTTTGTCGTATCTGCTGCTCGGAGAGGAAAACGGAAACTTGTTGTTTAATATCATCGGACTCTTGCTTGTTGTTGTCGGAATGTCCGTTTTGAATGTAAAAAGAAAAGCAATCGGGAAATCGTAATGATTTCTTGGTTGCTTTTTCATAATGGTTATAAGTATTTTTGATATTCTTTAACGGCAA
>UQPH01000041.1 GCA_900542875.1 uncultured Eubacterium sp.
TTGCCCCGCCGATAACAAATCTGCCTGTCGGGTTTACATAAAATACCGTGTCCTCGTCCATAAGTTCTGCGGGAACTGTTGTCTTAATTACCTTTTCGATAATATCTTTTCTGAGTTGTTCGAGTTCAACATCTGCACTGTGCTGTGATGAAACTACAACAGTTGTAACCTTAACCGGCTTGCCGTCATCATACTCAACGGTAACCTGAGTTTTACCGTCCGAGTAAAGATACGGAAGGGTTCCGTCTTCTCTGACCTGAGTAAGTTTAAGAGCCAATTTATGAGCAAGAGAAATAGGAAGCGGCATAAGTTCTGCCGTTTCATTACAAGCATAACCGAACATCATACCCTGATCACCGGCACCGTTAAGGTTATCCTCGTCCTCCTCGTTATTCTTAAGTTCATAGGACTTATCAACACCCATAGCAATATCGGGAGACTGATGGTCAAGAGCGGTAAGCACGGCACAGGTATTGCCGTCAAAACCTTTCTTTGCATCATCATAACCGATGTCAATTATAGTCTTACGAACGATAGATGTAATATCAACGTCTGCTTTAGTTGTAATCTCACCCATAACAAGAACCTGACCTGTTGTGCAAGTGGTTTCGCATGCAACACGGCTCATAGGATCTTGCTCAAGCATGGCATCAAGAATTGCGTCAGAAATTTGGTCGCAAATCTTATCGGGATGTCCCTTAGTTACAGATTCACTTGTAAATAAATACTTTGACATAATCTATATCCTCTTTAATACTAAACTAAAAAAATAAGCATACGATACAGTACCGTATGCTGAAACTCATCATTCGGTATTACCGCCGGTATTAGCACCTTACCGTTTATGGCAGGTTGCTGTGATTTCAACGGGCCGTTCCCTCAATCACTCTGGATAACGCATGTTTACTTTTCCGTGCAATTATGATACTACAAAAGTATAATAATGTCAACAGTAAAATCATTAAAATATGTGTTGCATTTTGTTTAGAAATAGTTTATAATTTTATATGAAATATTTTTGTCCGTTAATTGGACATTGCTGTTTAAGGAGGAAATAAAATGGCAAAGAAAACAGTATTCCTTACCGGCGGTACCGGTAACATGGGTTGGGCTGCTGTACAGGAAATGCTCAAGCATCCGAATGAAATCAACATCAAGATGCTCGCAAGAAAAAGCCCTAAGAACGAGGAAAAGCTCAAGAATATTATGGCTAAGCCAAATGTTCAAGTCGTATGGGGTGACCTCGGTGACTATGATTCAATTCTTGAGGGTGTAACAGGTTCTGACTATGTACTTCATATCGGCGGTATGGTATCTCCTACAGCTGACTGGAAGCCATACAGAACACAAAAGACAAACATCGGCGCTGCTAAGAATATCACTAAGGCAGTTTTAGCTCAGCCAAACGCTGATGACATCAAGGTTGCATACATCGGCACTGTTGCTGAAACAGGTGGCAGAAACTATCCTATCCACTGGGGCAGATGCGGTGACCCGATTAAAATTTCCATCTATGACCACTATGCAATTTCTAAGACAGTTGCAGAGCGTGTATTCGTTGAAAGCGGTATCAAGAACTGGGTTGTAATGCGTCAGTCAGGTATCCTTTATCCAAACATTCTCAAGAATATGGACCCGATTATGTTCCACGTACCGATTAACGGTGTTCTTGAGTGGTGTACTGTTGAGGACTCAGGCCGTCTTATGTGTAACCTTGTTCTTGAGGACGAAAAAGGCACACTCGGTAACGACTTTTGGAATCACTTCTTCAACATCGGTTCAGGTGAGCAGTACAGAATTTCTAACTATGAATTTGAGTGTCTCCTTCTCGGTACTCTCGGTCTTGCAGGCCCTGAAAAACTCTTTGACCCTAACTGGTTTATCACAAAGAACTTCCACGGTCAGTTCTATGCTGACGGCGACAAGCTCGAAGATTTCCTCCACTTCAGAGAGAACCTTCCTGTTAAGGATTACTTCAACAGACTTGCTGACCATGTTGAATTCTACTTCAAAATACCAAGATACCTTCCAAAGAATCTTGTTGCTGCTTGCGCTAAGCCATTCATGAAGAAGATCGCTATGACTAAGGACTTCGGTACTCTTGACTGGGTTGCAACAAAGAATCAGACAAGACTCTCTGCTTACTACGGTACATATGAGGATTGGAAAAAGATTCCTTCAAAGTGGGAAGACTTTGAAATCAGAAAGTTCAACAAGAAGACTGAGGACGCAGAAAACTACAAGCTTGACCACGGTTATGATGAGACAAAGCCTGAATCAGAACTTGACATCGAGGATATGAAGCAAGCTGCTAAGTTCCGTGGCGGTGAGTGCCTCAGCGAAACAATGACTAAGGGCGATATGGCTACAAAGCTCAAGTGGAAGTGCGGTTACTGCGGTGCTGAATTTGAGGCTTCACCTGCTCTTATTCTTCTCGGCGGTCACTGGTGTCCTGAATGCTACATTCCGCAGAAGCAGTGGGATTACGATAACATCGCAAGAACAAATCCGTTCTTCGCACAGGTTTGGTATCCCAGCCACACTAAGGAAGAAACCAATGTATACAAGTTCGACGATTTATTCCAAATCGACGGCGTTAAGTGGGACGATATCAAGAGATAATAACACATTAAAAAATAAAGACTGCGGATTAGTTTCGCAGTCTTTTTGCTTAACGGAGAATAAGGAGAATAATATGAAAAAAATTTTCAGTTCAACACTTATTTTACTTTTAATTTTATCTTCAATCCCCTTTACTGCTTATGCTATGGATAACACGGAAAATCCCAAAAGTACATCAATAATAACAATCGACGATGATGCAAACGAAGTACATGAAAAGCCGGGAGATGATTATAATATCGAATGGTTTGAAGGCTTTGAGGACGGTATTCCGAACACTTGGGAAAATCTGGATAAAGACAGCGACAACTACAAGTGGTGGCTTTTTAATGATGAGCCTACATACGAGGGATATAATTATGCTCATCACGGAAATTTTTCAATTAAATCAAATTCATTTTTGAGGTATAACGGTTCTGAGTTAACTCCCGATAATTGGCTGATTTTACCTGAGCAAGACTTATCTGTAAGCAAAGACTATATTTTAACCTTTGACGCCGAATGTCTAAGCGGTACAGAAAGAAAAGATTATTTGGGAATATATATTTCGACAGACGGCGGAAATAATTACAACCAAATCGGTGAGGACTTCAGCCAACAACCCTATTGGCGTAGGGTAAGTGTAGACCTGTCCGAATACTCCGGCAAAAAGATAAAAATAGCCGTTGTGCATCATAATTCATTCAATCAAAGCATGGTTATCTTAGACTGCTTTTATCTTTACAGCAAGGATAACGGCAGGCAAAATACAGACAACGACAATAATACGGATAGTTCCGATAATGAAAAACCTAACGGCGAGAGTAATGATAATAAATCCGACTCAAAAACCGATACAAAAGAAGCGAATAAATCGGATAATAACAAATCTGCAAAAATTAATAATGCTACTGAGACCGCCGGTAAAAAGTCTCCCGAAACCGGAAATTATTTATACTATGGTATAATTATTTTGACAATAGGCGTGATACTACTGTTTCTTGCTTTATCAAAACGAAAAAAACTAAATATTAACTGATACCAAAAAGGTTGTGACTGAAAGTCACAACCTTTTTTCCGTATATTTAATTAATCATCGTCGTTATCATCATTATTAAACGGCGTACGGTCATAATTATATACATATTCGCATCTATCCTGACTGTATCCGTTTTTATCGATATATTCATACTCGCCGGTGTCGTAATTAAAACAATATTTATACATAATTATATCTCCTTAACTATATCTAAAATGTTTATAATTTTATTATAAAGGCTGTTAAGTTCTTCGGATAACTGCACCGCATTTGCTCTCTTTGGAGTTATGTCACATTTGGCAATATCAGTAATCATTGTATCGTAACTATAATTTGTATAATCCATACACAATATGCTATTATGAATTTTTAATGATTTTTTACATATATCATACGAATTAAGTACATAAGGCAGATTTTTTTCTTGAACATTAGTCTTAACTGTCAGAACTATATCCTTAAGATTATTAAAAACTTTTTCATTATGTTTTATTACCTTTTTAAGTACAAGCTCTAAATGAGCTGAATTAACTTTACACATTTCACTGAGCAGTTCTGACATAAAGGGATATATAAATTCATATTGTTTCTTATTAATTGATATATCAAACGGAGTAACAAAATAATTAATTACCTTTTCGCTTGAATTTGCTATCTTTTTAATTAAGTTAAAATCGGGTTCTTCAAAATATATTCTTTCAAAACCACCATAAGGATTTAACAAATAAAGTTCGGGGATTTCTCTCGCATGCAGATAATCAAGCATTTCAATATCA
Organism: uncultured Eubacterium sp.; assembly: GCA_900542875.1. Taxonomy (GTDB): domain Bacteria; phylum Bacillota; class Clostridia; order Oscillospirales; family Acutalibacteraceae; genus Eubacterium_R. The sequence continues at coordinate 4,417 of UQPH01000041.1, forward strand.
TTATTTCTGATAGCCAATACAATGAGATTCTTGCGAAATTCGTCTAATTTTTCAAATCTCCAAACCGGTTGCGGTCTGTCTACATACACTCTTGTCAGAGCAGACATTTTTGTATTTAATCCGTATGTTTGCGGCGCCATTTTATAACTTTCCTCATCATAGGTTATATACTCATTCTTAATAAGAAACTTGATAAAATCGTAATTGCCAAATTCAAAGATGTAATCGAGAACGGTTTTATTATATTCGTCAGTATTAAGAACGAGCTTTTCCTGCATATCAATATACCTTTGCCACTCTGTCTCATTGTGAGAATTAGCAATAGTATAATTAGTTACTCGCTCAGTGTTATAGGCACTGCATTCACCTGCGCTCAAAATTTGCTCAAAAGTAACATCCAAAAGCTCGCCGAAATAAGGAAGGTCTCTTGTTTGGATTGAATTTTTACCGTTTAGAATATCTTTGAGTTTATTGGCTCTGATATTAATATTCTCCGATACATCAAGTTTTTCCAAATTCAACCACTCGGCACAAAACTTGCGTCTTGACTCATATTTTGAGTCAATTAAACCTGATAAGTATTTCCCTATTTCATTATTGGCTTTAGCTGATGTCATATCAAAAAAACCTCCTTTGAATTTCTAAGTTCATTATAATACAGACGGCGAAAATTGTATATAGAAAAAAAGCATGCAAAAAACGCACATAAAATTAAGCGGCGGATTTTTGTATGCTTCAGACATATAAAATTTTATTCAAGCAGATTTACAGACGCTTCGTTGTCGAGTGAATTTACGGATTTCAGGTTCTTTTGGATAATGTCGTTACGCTTTTGTGCCTGCTCGATAGTTGAGCCTGCCTCGTCGATTTTTTTCTTTGCTTTGATAAGCAAATCGCCGAACATATCATACTGTTTCTTTGCGTTGCCCAAAATCTTAAACACCTCATTAGCCTTTTTATTAATTGCAATAGTGCTAAAGCCCAACTGTAAAGAACTAAGCATTGCGGTGATTGTACCCGGACCTGCAACAAGAATTCCCATAGACCTGAGTTTATCGGGCAGACCGTTTTTATTATTCATTATCTCTGCATAAAGCCCCTCGGTCGCAAGATACATAACCGCAAAAGGAGTGGTATACGGCTCGGCAATATAATTTTTAATTGCCTTTGCCTCGTCTTTTATACGAACTTCAAGTGCCTTTCTCGACTGCTCTACAACGGCAATATTTCCCACTTCCGAAGCGGATACGAGCCTTGAATAATCCTCCATGGGAAACTTTGAGTCAATAGGAAGATAAACAATCTCATCATTTTCGGAATTAGGGATTTTGACAGCAAACTCTACCCTACCGTTATATTTCGGATTAGTAACAACATTCTGCTCAAACATTCCGGGAATAGTCTGTTCCAAAATGTTACCCAACTGTGCCTCTGCCCAAGTGCCCCTGATTTTTACATTTGAGAGAATACGATTAAGACCCGACACTCCGTCGGACAATTCTTTCATTTCGCCGAGAGATTTATAAACGCTGCCAAGTTGATTGGACACTTGTTCAAAGGAAGAATTAAGTCTTTTATTAAGAGTGCTCGACAGTTTTTCGTCCACCGTTTCACGCATTAAATCAAGTTTTTTCTCATTACTCTCCTGCATGGAATTAACAGCTTTGGTTACGGCATCGGTCTGAGCGGTTGTGTTTTCACTGAGCGTTTCCAAAATTTTAATCTGTTGCTGATAATTTTTTTCGGTTAATTCGGACATCTGACGGGAGAGTTCTTCAAGTCTTTGGGTATTATCCGATTTTGACTTGGTAAGCGTCAGAACAATCAAAACGATTAAAAGTACAATGCAAATTATAAGCAAAAATTCCGTTAACATACTATCACCTCGTATTTTCTTATCTATATTATAAACAAACACCCGCCGAATTTCAACGGTGGGTGTCATTTTTCGGACTGTTATTTTTGACCGTAGTAAGCATTTTTTCCGTGCTTTCGCTGATAATGCTTATCAAGGAGATAGTCCTCTATTCCGATATTTGAATCATCGCACAAAGCTGCAATTCTTTCCGTGCGGTGCGCCATTTTGCATACTTCTTCCAAAATCAGTGCATTTTCAACAGCCTTATGAGCGTCTTTACCCCAAGTAAACGGTCCGTGTCTGTGAACCAAAACGGCAGGGCATTCATCGGGGTTTATACCTCTTTTACTGAATTCGGCAACTATGACCTTACCTGTGTTAAGTTCATACTCTCCCCTGACCTCTTGTTCTGTCAGGGCACGGGTGCAAGGTATAGCACCGTTTGAAAAGTCGGCGTGAGTCGTTCCGTAAGCGGGAACATCTCTGCCTGCCTGCGCCCACGAGCACCCCCAAGAGGAGTGAGTGTGAACAATGCCGCCGATATTTTCAAAGTTACGGTAAAGTTCAAGGTGAGTCGGTGTATCGGACGATGGATTTAATTTTCCGTCAACCTTATTTCCGTTTAAGTCAACAACTACCATATCATCACGCTTCATAGTGCTGTATGGAACGCCCGACGGTTTAATTACAACCAAACCGCTTTCCCTGTCTATGGCAGAAACATTGCCCCAAGTCAGGACAACAAGACCGTACTCGACAAGTTTCAAATTTTCTTCAAATACAATTTGTTTTAATTCTTCCAGCATAATTACACACCCAGTTTATATGCAACATCATTATAAAAAAGTTCTTTTCTAAAGTCATTAATTTCGGTATTCTTATTAATATAAACGAATTCTATGCCCATAATTTCCGCAAAGTCACGCATATGTTGTGCGGTAAGGGAGTAGGACAAAACGCTGTGGTGAGCACCGCCCGCATAAATCCAAGCCTCTGCTGAAGTTTGAAGACACGGCAGAGGTTTCCAAAGAACGCCTGCAACGGGAAGGTTCGGCATATCGTTTACCTGCTCCTTACATTCCACATCATTAACAATCATACGAAGTCTATCGCCCATATCAACGAGGGTAACAACTATTGCGTTACCTGTCTGTGCCTTAAATACAAGACGGGCAGGGTCTTCTCTGTCGCCTATTCCGAGCGGATGAACCTGAATTTTCGGCTTTTCTGCCGAAACACTCGGGCAAACCTCAAGCATATGTGAGCCAAGGAGCATTTCATTACCCGGCTCAAAGTGGTAAGTATAGTCCTCCATAAAGGCAGTGCCGCCTTTCATACCCTCGCTCATAAGTTTCATAACCCTTGTCATAGCGGCAACTTTCCAATCGCCCTCTGCACCGAAACCGTAGCCCTGCCTCATCAAATCCTGAGCGGCAAGACCCGGAAGTTGTCTGAGTTCCTGCAAATCTTCAAAATTGGTATGAAAAGCACCGAAGCCCTCTTTATCAAGAAACTTTTTAAGTGCAACTTCTTCCCTCGCCTGATACCTTACAGCCTCAATATTATCGGTATCCATAAGATAATTCTTTTCATATTCCGACATTTGAGCGTCTATCTCATCATCAGTAACGGCATCGACAAGTTTAATAATATCACCGACGCCGTAATGGTCAACCTGCCATCCGAGTTTAATCTGTGCCTCAATCTTATCTCCGTCGGTAACGGCAACATTACGCATATTATCCGAAATACGAAGTACTCGAAGTTTTCTGCTCTCGGCGGCGCCGACTGCGGCACGCATCCAAACATCAATTTTATTTTGAACATTCTCATCTTTCCAATAGCCTGCAACAACCTTACGCTTTAGGTGCATACGAGCGGCAATATAGCCGTGCTCCCTGTCACCGTGAGCGGACTGATTGAGATTCATAAAATCCATATCTATGTCATTCCACGGAATATCACGATTATATTGGGTGTTTACATGAAGATACGGCTTTTTCAAAGCGTTAAATCCTGCAATCCACATCTTTGACGGAGAAAATGTATGCATCCAGGTGATTACGCCTGCACATTTTTCGTCGTTGTTTGCAGACTGCATTATATCCAAAATTTCTTTTGAAGTCTTAACGCATGGCTTTGCAACCACTTTACAGCAAAGTTTTTCGCTCCACTCGTTTGCAATTTCAGCAGCGTGTGAATTAATTGTTTCAAATATTTCCTCGCCGTAAAGGAACTGTGTTCCCACTACGAGCCAAAATTCATAATTTTTAAGTGCCATAATTACTCCTTATAAATTTTTATATGCTTCGATTTCCGCTTTCAAAGCGGCTTTGTATCTAATCATATACGTCTTAAAGCCCTCAACATCATCCGTATTAGGCTCAACAATTTTACTCTTTGCGTTTTTGAAGACTTTATCGTTTAAGTATTCATCAAGCGGCAAGAAATTATCGACTGAGTATTTTGAGAGAACAGCCATACCCCATGCGCCTCCCTCACCTGCCGTTTCCATAACGGCAACAGGAGTATTAAGCGCAGAAGCAAGGAGTGTTTGTCCGACTTTTTCGGTCTTAAAAAGTCCTCCGTGACCCATAAGGCAATCAATTTTAACGCCCTCTTTGTCGAGAATTTCCATTCCGATTTTCAGCGTTGCTACTGCCGAATATATTTGTGAACGCATAAAATTAGCAAGGTTAAATTGAGCACCCTTTGTCCTTATGAACATAGGAACACCGTCCGTTGTATGTGATACGGGTTCGCCCGAAAAGTAATTAATATTAACGAGACCGCCTGCATCGGGTGCACCGTAAAGAGCCGCCTCATAAAGCAAATCATAAAGTTCGCCTTTTTCCATATCTTTTCCGATTGCACAGGAGAAGTTAAAAAACAAATTCACCCAATAATCAAGGTCGGTACAGCAGTTATTACAATGCACCATCGCAACCGGTTTACCATCCGGAGTGGTGACTGTATCTATTTCCTCATAAAGTCGAGAAAGTTGTTTTTCCAGCACAACCATAGAAAATATCGAGGTGCCTGCGCTGACATTTCCTGTTTTAACAGCCACGGCATTTGTTGCCACCATTCCGGTGCCTGCATCACCCTCGGGCGGTGCCATGGGAATACCGGATTTAAGATTGCCGGACACATCGAGAAGTGCCGCTCCGCTTTCGGTAAGAAAGCCGGCGTTTTCGCCCGCCGAAAGAATTTTAGGCAAAACATTTTCCGCTTTAATGCCAAGAGACGAAACTTCACTCAAAGCATTAAATTTATCAAGCATTTTTTTATCATAATATTTTGTTGTGCAGTCTATCGGAAACATACCCGATGCCTCGCCGATACCGAGAACAAGCCTGCCTGTAAGCAGATAATGAACATATCCTGCCAGTGTGGTCAAATGAGCAACATTTTTTGTATGTTCCTCGCCGTTAAGGATTGCCTGATAAAAATGAGCAATACTCCAACGCTGCGGAATATTAAAATCGAAAAGTTCTGTAAGTTTTTTCGACGCCTCGGCGGTAATTGTATTTCTCCACGTGCGAAATTCAGCAAGCAAATTCATATTTTTATCAAACGGAAGATAGCCGTGCATCATTGCCGACACGCCGAGAGATGAAAGCGACCTCAGAGGAGAGCCGAATTTTTCTACGCACGCTTTGTTAAGATCCGAATATGCGCCCTGCAAGCCTTTTATGACATCGTCCATATGATATGTCCAAACGCCGTTTTCATATTTATTTTCCCAGGTATACGAACCCGAAGCAATAGGATTAAAATCGTCATCTATAAGCACAGCCTTGATTCTGGTTGAGCCGAGTTCAATACCCAAAGACTCTGTTCCTTTAAGAGAATAAGCCATATTTATCTCCAAATCAAAAAATTATACAATTATT
>UQPH01000042.1 GCA_900542875.1 uncultured Eubacterium sp.
CCTGCAACGAAAATGATACAGTCTTATCTCTTGGTTCGGCACAATAAGTATATTCGAGCGTACCGTCTGAAGTTGTTACAGTTTTATCGCTATGATTGTGTGAATCTTTTTTACTGTAAGCCTTAATTGAGTAATAGAGATATTTAGTACCTGAATATCCGTTTTTGAAGTTAACGGTTATTCTGTAATTGCCAATTGCCTTACTTGAATCAGGATATGTAAGAGTATAATCTACATCTTCTTGGAGTACCCTTGTACCGTCACTGATACTGACAATCGGTCTATGGGTATTTCCGTCATAATCAAATGTATCGGCACTCATATTATACGCATAACTTTGGAAAGGCTGATCGCTGATTTGCTTGAAATCGCCGCAATTTGTACAGGTATAGTACATTTTTTCTTCCTGCGATGAGGTGGGCTTAACGGCATTTGTAAGTTTATAATTATGGGAAATTTCCTTTTGGCTGTAACTGTCGGTACTTTTAACCGCAGTTATAGCATCAAGAGAAAAGCCGTAATATGCAACTGCCCAATCCGATTTGAAAACAATCTTGAAATAAGACCCGTCAACTTTAATGGTCTTTCCTGCAAGTTGTGAGCCGCTATATGTGCCTACAAGTTTACCGTTAGAACCATAAATAGAAATTATATCACTGTCAGCTTCTGTATAAGTTTGCTGTGAAAATTGCAATTCAAGACATTTTGTAAGCGGCTTTTGACAATAATACTCATATGTTTCAAGAGCAGAATTAGTATATCTATGTGAAGATTCAGGATATGAATACAAATTTGAACCTTCGTGAGGGCTTGTATAATTTGTATTCAAATACTTTAATGAATATCCATAAAACGTTTTAGAACGATCTGAAACAAAACGGATTTTTACACTTGAGCCGTTAATGTGCAGTTTATGCGAAGATAAATCTTCACCGGAGTATTCACCTACAAGAGCATCGTTTTCATCATAAACAGAAACAATATCAACATTCTTTTCTGTTTTGCAGGCGCTGTCAAATTGTAAATCAAGAGAAGATGCGTTTACATCGGTAAACGTAAATGTTTCATCTGAATAATTTGAATAATCATGTGATGTGTGTGGCAGAAAATCATTTCTTAAAGAATCAGAACTTTTTTCTTCCGGTGCATCAGGATTTGCATTCATTGTGGCTACTATACTGTCAATACTGAAACCGTAAAAATTCTTTGACCAATCAGTAACAAATTCAATTCTAAATGAGTTCTTTGGAATCTCAACGGTCAAAGAAGCTAACTCTGTTCCGCTATATGAACCGATTTTTGTTCCGTCCTCATCGTAAATGCTTACAATATCACAATTGTCTTCTGTTTTGCATTTTGATGAAAATGTTACCTTTAGAGACTTAGCATTAGCATATCTGAAAGTATAATTTGTTTTAAGGTTATTAGCATAATTATGCTCTGACTCAGGATATTTTTCCTTAGGTAAGGTAATCGAATACTCATGGTTCGGCATAACCTCTGTTGTACCTGCCATAACCGCAGTCATACTTTCAATGCTGTATCCATAAAATGTTTTTGAACGGTCTGATGTAAAACGAATTGAAAAAGAAGAACCGCTGATAGTAACTTTTTTTGATGCAAGCTGATAACCGCTGTACTTACCGACTACTTTGCCGTTTTCATCGGTAATTGTAATTATATCAACATTGTTTTCAGTAAAGCAGAGATGCGAAAATTCAAGAGTTATACTCTTTGCACCGGGACACGAATAATTAATCGTTTCATCGGTATAATTATCATAATCATGCTTTGTTCCGTTTTGCTTTACATTTGGCACATAATATGAAAAATCGCCAACCTTTGCGGTAACGCTGTCAATACTGAAACCGTAATATGCTCTTGAACGGTCAGTCACAAAGTTCACATTGAACGAACCTGTCGGAACAGATACAGTCTTGCCCGCAAGTTCACCTCCCGAATATGAACCGACCTTCTCACCGTTTGCATCTGTTATTGTAATTATATCATAATCCTTTTCTGTAAAGCATTTCTCTGAAAATTTAAGTTCCAAAGAATCTGCATTCGGTACAGAATACGAATACGATTCATTAATGTTATTACCGTAACTGTGTGAAGATTCAGGATAAGCCTGCAACGAAAATGATACAGTCTTATCTCTTGGTTCGGCACAATAAGTATATTCAAGCGTACCGTCTGAAGTTGTCTCTGTTTTATTACTGTGATCATGCGTTGCTGCCATTGCACTCACAGGAACAGCGGTAAACATCAAAACAAATGCCATGGCAAAAGATAATAGCCTTTTCATATAAACCTCCTAAATTAACTCATATCAACTATCAGTATAACATAACTCAAATGCAAATTCCAGCGAATTATACAGAATTAATACTAAATTAATATAGATAAAGAATACCGAGCGATAATAACCGCTCGGTAAAATTCACTTTATGCTGTATTCTATGCCGTTTTCCTTGCACCACGATTCAACTTTTGAAAGAACGTACTCCTTTTCAAATTTATTAAAATCGTCGAGCAAGTCCGGATAAAGATTAAAATACTTCCAAAACGTATCATTAAACTTATCATCGTCAACGCTGTCAAGCGCCGCTTTGATTTTATCGTTTCTGAGAGTATTTTTATATGCTCTCAGCGCTTCGTCATTAGTTATATTGACAAAAGGAATATAACCCATCTGCAAAAAATATTGAGTTTGAGAGATATTATCCGGTCTGTCATTATCCGAAAACTCACGGGCATTAAAGAGTTTACCGCCGGAAACGGAATAAAGCTGCTCGCCCGAAGAGTCCCAAACCTTTTTCAACACATCATCATTTATTTCAAAAACACTCATTACAAATAGCCTTTACTTAACAGAATTCATTAAACCGCCGTTTTTAATAATATTTTGAATAAAATCGGGAAACGGCTGAGCCTGATATGTTTTACCGTCTGTAAGATTTTTAATCAGTCCGCTGTTGAAATCAACCTCGACCTCGTCGCCGTCTTTAATGTTTTTTGCCGCCTCGTCACATTCCAAAATGGCGAGTCCGATATTTATGGCATTGCGGTAAAAAATTCGAGCAAATGTGGAAGCAATAACACAGGAAATACCCGAAGCCTTGATTGCGATAGGTGCGTGCTCTCTTGACGAACCACAACCGAAATTAGCCTCGGCAACCATAATATCGCCTTTCTTTACGTTTTTTGCAAAATCGGCATCAATATCCTCCATACAGTGAGAAGCAAGCCACTGCTCATCGGAGCGATTAAGATACCTTGCGGGAATAATAACATCGGTATCTACATTATCACCGAATTTATGTACTCTGCCTTTAGCGTTCATAATATAGTTCTCCTTTCACAAGCAATACCGTTAAAGTTTTGCCGGGTCTGCAATATATCCTTTAAGTGCCGAAGCGGCAGCAACAGCCGGTGATGCAAGGGATACTTCCGATTCCGGATGACCCATTCGACCGACAAAGTTTCTGTTTGAGGTTGAAACCGCTCTTTCTCCTGCTGCAAGGATTCCCATATGTCCGCCAAGACACGGTCCGCAGGTAGGAGTAGAGACAACAGCACCTGCCTGAACAAAAATCTCTGCAAGTCCTTCTTTAATGCAATTAAGATAAATCTGCTGAGTTGCCGGAATTACGATAACACGAACGCCGTCGGCAACCTTTTTGCCTTTGAGAATTTCTGCGGCTGTACGCATATCTTCCATTCTGCCGTTTGTGCACGAGCCGATAACAACTTGGTCGATTTTAATCTCATCGATTTCGTCAAATGTTCTTGTGTTTTCCGGAAGATGAGGGAATGCAACGGTAGATTTAAGAGTCGAAAGGTCAATAGTAATTGTTCTTTCATACTCAGCGTCCTCATCGGCTTCATATACTTTATATTCTCTCTCGCTTCTGCCGTTTACATATTCGAGAGTAACATCGTCAACCGGGAATATACCGTTCTTTGCGCCGCATTCGATAGCCATATTTGCTATACAAAGTCTGTCATCCATAGACAAATTTTTAACGCCGTCACCCATAAATTCAAGCGACTTATAAAGTGCGCCGTCAACGCCGATTTCACCGATAAGATGAAGAATAACGTCCTTGCCGGAAACATACTTATTTTTATTACCTGTAATAACAACCTTAATAGCTGACGGCACCTTAAACCAAGCCTTGCCTGTAATCATACCTGCCGCCATATCGGTAGAACCTACACCTGTGGAAAATGCACCGAGTGCTCCGTAAGTACAGGTATGCGAATCGGCTCCGATAATACAATCACCGCATGTAACTATTCCCTGCTCAGGGAGAAGTGCATGCTCTATGCCCATATTTCCGACATCAAAGTAATGGGTAATGCCGTTTGTCTTTGCGAACTCTCTTACCTGCTTACAATTTTGTGCCGACTGGATATCTTTATTAGGAGTAAAATGGTCCATAACAAGTGAAATTTTCGTCTTGTCAAATACCGATTTTTTATTAAATTTATTCATTTCGTTTATGGCAACCGGCGAAGTGACATCATTACCGAGAACCATATCAAGATTAGCCTCAATAAGCTGACCTGCAACCACGCTGTCAAGTCCGGCATGAGAAGCCAATATCTTTTGGGTCATTGTCATTCCCATAAAACAACCTCTTTTCTGTAGTTATATATCTTCCGTAAAGGAGCCTTCGCCTCTTTGAAGAGAGGTGATACCTGTTCTTGCAAGTTCAACTATACCGAATTTTTCATCAAGTTCAGCGATAAAACTGTCAATAGTTTCGCCCTGACCGGTATATTCAAGAGTGAATGTCTCGAGTGAAATATCACGAACACGTGAACCGTATGCGGCATTAAGTTCAAGAAGTGCGTTCTTTTGGTCAATGCCCTCTGCGTGAACTTTTACAAGCAAAAGTTCGGATGATACGGAATTTTGTGCAGTGAGTTCCGCAACCTTTTCAACAATTTCAAGTTTCAAAAGTTGCCTTTTAATCTGTCTGAAATTCTCGGGTTCCGTATATGTTTCGATAGTCATACGAGAAAACTTTTCATCCTCCGTCTCACTTACCGTAAGAGACGATATATTGTAAGCTCTTCTTGAAAACAGACTTGCAATTCGCTGAAGAACACCGCTTTCATTATCAACAAGAACAGATAAAACAAGTTTTTCTTTCATAATATATCTCTCCTTTAATTAAATTCTTCGATAATATCGGTATGAGTTCCTCCCGGAGGAATCATGGGAAGAACATTGCTGTCCTTACTGATTCTGCAATCAACAAGAACCGGACCCTGAAATTCAAAAGTTTTCTTAAGAACAGCGTCGATATCATCATTGGTATTGATGCGAAGTCCTTTTACGTCGAACGCCTCTGCAACCTTGACAAAATCCGTTGCACGGTGCGGATCTGTATCCGAAAAGCGATTTCCATAAAACAACTTCTGCCACTGACGAACCATACCGAGAACCTCGTTATTCATAATGAACATTTTAACGGGAACGTTATATGACGCCATTGTTGCAAGTTCGGCAAGATTCATATGAAATCCTCCGTCACCTACAAACATCACAACTGTCTTGTCGGGGCATCCCATCTGTCCGCCGATAGCGGCACCCATGGAATATCCCATTGTACCCAAACCGCCCGAAGAAAGAAGTGTACGGGGATGTCTGAATTTATAAAACTGAGCAGCCCAAAGCTGATGCTGTCCCACATCGGTAACAACGATTGTATCGTCTGCCGTAGCTGCGTCAATTTTTTCAATCAAAGTCTGCGGATTTACATAATCGCCGATTTGAAGCTGCTTAAACGGTCTTGTGAACGAAGCAATTTCGTTCTTCCATTCGGTATGGTCAAGCTTATTTACAGCCTCGGTAAGTTCGGGAAGCATTTCTGCCAAATCACCTCTGAGGTGATAGTTTGACGGAACATTCTTATCCATCTCGGCAGCGTCTATATCAATATGTAAAATCTCCGCATTTGGAGCAAACTGAGCTCTGTTTCCGGCAACTCTGTCGCTGAAGCGGGCACCGCAAACGATAAGAACATCGCAGTCATGTGCGGCTTTATTGCACTGGTAATGTCCGTGCATGCCTATAAGACCGAGGTGAAGCGGATGCTCATAAGGAAAAGCACCAAGTCCCATAAGTGAAGATACAACAGGGCAATCGATTTTTTCCGCAAACTTAATCAAATCATCGCCGACATTCGAAGAGACGGCACCGCCGCCGCAATAGATAACAGGCTTCTTTGCATTATTAAGGAGTTCTACCGCTCTTTCAAAGCATGAATGCTTCGGTCTCTTAGGAGCATCAGGCAGCACCTTGTCCTGCTTTTCATAATCGCAAACAGCAGCTGTAATATCCTTAGGGATATCAATAAGAACGGGACCCTTTCTGCCGGACTGAGCAATTCTGAACGCTCTGCGAATAGTATCCGCAAGGTCCTCTACCCTTTCAACCTGGAAATTATGCTTTGTAACAGGCATGGTAATACCGCAAATATCAACCTCTTGGAACGAATCTCTGCCGAGTCCCGAGGTAGCATAGTTACAAGTGATTGCAACAACAGGAATACTGTCCATATATGCGGTTGCTATACCTGTTACAAGATTAGTTGCACCGGGACCCGATGTTGCAAAGCACACGCCCACCTTACCTGTTGCTCTGGCATAACCGTCGGCAGCGTGAGCAGCCGCCTGCTCATGTGCTGTCAGTATATGCTTAAAAGTATCTCCATATTTATACAGTTCGTCAAAGATATTAAGTATAGTTCCGCCCGGATAACCGAAGATGGTATCCACTTCCTGTTCCTTAAGAACCTCCAAAACGATTTGAGAGCCGTTAAGTTTCATAAAATCCCTCCTAAGTCGATTAAGCCAATAAAAAAATTTTTATAATATTTTAGAGCAAAGTAATCGTATTGTCAAGAATTATATTGATACTTGTAAAAAAAAGAAGTATGATATATAATGAATTGAAATTAAATTTAGGAGAATTATTATGAAATTAGGTATGGTGGGTTTGCCGAATGTCGGCAAAAGTACACTTTTTAACGCAATTACAAATGCAGGAGCGCAAAGTGCAAACTATCCGTTTTGCACTATTGAGCCGAATGTAGGTATGGTAAGCGTACCCGATGAGAGACTCGACAAACTTGCAGAGATGTATCATCCCGACAAGTTCACCCCTGCAACGATAGAATTCGTAGACATTGCAGGACTTGTTAAGGGTGCAAGCAAGGGCGAAGGTCTTGGAAACAAATTCTTATCTCACATAAGAGAAGTTGACGCAATCATCCACGTTGTCAGATGCTTTGAAAACGACGACATAACTCACGTTGACGGAAGCATCGACCCTGCAAGAGATATTGAGACAATCAATCTCGAACTTATTTTATCCGACCTCGACATCCTTACAAGAAGAATAGATAACAGACGAAAGGCTATGAAGGGCGACAAAACAATCGCCGCAGAGGTTGCTTTTCTCGAAAGACTCATATCGGAAATGGAAACGGGAAAAACCGCAAGAGCAGTAGAAATCAGCGATGATGAGAAGGAATATCTGAAAGATGTTGCTCTGCTTACGATAAAACCGGTAATATACGCATGTAATATGGGAGAGAGCGATTTTATCGACGGTATAGAAAAGAACAGGTATTACTGTGCCGTAAAGGAAATTGCCGCCGCAGAAGGTGCCGAAACATTCCCGATATGTGCGGAGATGGAAGCACAGATAGCGGAACTTGAACCTGATGAAAAGCAAATGTTCCTTGAGGATATGGGTCTTGAAAAATCGGGACTCGACAGACTTATTAAGAAAAGTTATTCTCTTCTCGGTTTAATAAGTTACCTCACCGCAGGCAAGCCTGAGGTAAGAGCATGGACAATCAAAAAAGGTACAAAAGCTCCGCAGGCAGCAGGAAAAATCCACACCGATTTTGAAAGAGGCTTCATCAGAGCAGAAGTCGTTTCTTTTGACGACCTTATGGCGTGCGGTTCAATGGCTGCGGCTAAAGAAAAAGGATTGGTTCGTTCCGAGGGCAAGGAATATGTAATGAATGACGGAGATATTGTACTGTTTAGGTTTAATGTATAAAAAATCGCCTTATTTGGGTATAAATTTTGTTAAATTGTTGACAATCAATATAAATTATTATATTATTTACATATCGGAGGGTTTATGAACACATCCGAAAATGATTTGCTTTCTCGCAGAAATGACGAAGAAGCAATTAACGAGTTGATTATAAAGTACAAATATTTGGTTGACGGTGCCGCCGCAAAATTTCAGAATGCGCCCCTTGAAAAAGACGATATAATTCAAGAGGGATTGATAGGATTACTTGCGGCAACAAAATCGTTTAACGAAAGCAAGGGCACATTATTTACTACATATGCCTCACACTGCATAAACAACTCGATTATCTCAGCAATAAAAAAGGTTTCTCGCTTAAAGGACATACCACAGTCGAATATTGTATCAATAGAAAACGAAGATATGTTTGACGAAAAGGTGCATTTGAGCGCAGAGGACGAATATATGGCGAGTGAGAGCGTAAGCGTGCTCAGTAATGTACTTTACGAGGAGTTATCCAGCTTTGAAAACGAAGTTTTAAGGCTGCACATAATGGGTTGCTCGTATGCCGAAACGGCACAAAAATTGGACAAGACTCCAAAAGCTGTAGATAATGCAATGCAAAGAATTCGCAAGAAGCTTTCTCAAGTTTCTTTTGAATAATCAAGGCTCGGACTTAGTTAATACTGCAAAGTCCGGCGACATTCGTAAGGCGGATACCGTCGGCAAAACCAAAGGAAAGAAGTTCCGACGCCTTTTCCCCGGCAAAATCTTAAGAGAGGTGGAAAGCTATGTACGAAGATAAGACATTGGTTTGTAAGGACTGCGGTAAAGAATTTGTCTTTACTGCCGGCGAGCAGGAATTCTATGCGGAAAAAGGTTTTGTAAATGAGCCTCAGCGTTGTAAAGATTGCAGAATTGCAAGAAAAAATGCCGCTAAAGCTCCAAGAGAAAATCACGAAGCTACCTGTGCAGAGTGCGGAAAGTCATGTGTTGTGCCCTTTAAGCCGACAGACGGACGCCCTGTATATTGCAGCGACTGTTTCGCAAAAAGAAACAGTCAGTAACAGACTCGAATAAGCAGTAGTTATTAAGCCATCGAAGGATGGCTTCTTTCTTTTGTACAGACATAAAAAAGAAAAAGAAGCCTTAAAATTAAGACTTCTTTTAACTATGGCGCAGAGGGTGGGATTCGAACCCACGCGGGCGTGAACCCAAACGGTTTTCAAGACCGCCTCGTTATGACCACTTCGATACCTCTGCGTGAATGCTTAGATATATTAACATAAGTTTATATCATTGTCAAGAAATTTTTAGCATTAATTCAAATATTTTTTGCTCTCTTTATTATAAATTTTCCTTGACTTTTGTAATTACTTATGGTAAAGTAATTACTGCACGATGTTGCAAAACTTGACAGGTAAAAACCTAGTTACACGCAGAAGTACTCAAGCTGGTGACGAGGCGCCCCTGCTAAGGGCGTAGGCCGGGAAACCGACGCGAGAGTTCGAATCTCTCCTTCTGCGCCAAAGAAGAAGTCTTAATTTTTAAGGCTTCTTTTTTCTTTTATATATGCAAAGTAACAGATAAGAGATTCGAACTCTTACTAATCCATTTGCGACGGTTGCGAAGCAGAGGAGCAAGGATATATAAATTGGACAGCAGCGAGAGCGTAGCTCTCGGGTCTCTCCTTCTGCGCCAAAGAAGAAGTCTTAAT
>UQPH01000043.1 GCA_900542875.1 uncultured Eubacterium sp.
TGCAGGGCGGAGGACAGCACCTCCACCACCGTGGCGTAGCCGTACCCCTTGTAGCCGCCGAGTGCCTCGCCGATACCGCCGAGTGCGGTAAGAGCGGCAGTGCCTTGACGAATTCTCTTAAGTGCTTCGCCTGCGTCGCCCTCAACAGGTTTGCCGTCTAAACCGATTATTGTGCCCGGGTGAACCGGCTCGCCGATTCTAGCGTAATATTCGATTTTACCGTTTTGGGTAATAGATGTTGCACAGTCAAGAACGAAGTCGAATTTTTCATCCGACGGAATTCCTACGGTGAGCGGATTTGTACCGAACATACCCTCAACGCCGAAGGTCGGAGCAACCGACGGTCTTGCGTTTGTACCAGTAAAGCCTATGCAGCCCTGCTCGGTAGCTTGAGTTACATAGTAGCCTGCAATACCGTAGTGGCACGAATTACGAACCGCAACCATACCCAAGCCGTACTGCTTAGCTTTGTCGATAGCCATTTGCATTGCCTTGTAGCCGATAACCTGACCCATTCCGTCATGACCGTCAACAACTGCGGTGCACGGAGTTTCTTTTACTATTTCAAATTCGGTCACAGGGTTTTGAATTCCGGCAACGATTCTGTCAATATAAATCGGCTTAAATCTGTTACAGCCGTGGCTTTCGATTCCTCTCTTATCCGACTCTAAAAGCACATCGGTGCAAATTTCGGCGTCCTCTCTCGGAACACCGTAGCCGACAAACGCATCGGTTACAAAGTCGGTGATAAGATTCCAAGGACATATTACTTTTCCCATAAAAAAGTCTCCTTTACTTTTATATTTATAGTATGCCGCAAAGGGCAATTTTTAACTGAATAATTTATCTTTCCCAATTTCTGCTGCGCTCTACCGCACGCTTCCAATCGGAATATCTCTGATTTCTTAAATCGGCAGGCATTGACGGAACAAAGATTTTATCAACCTGACGGTTAGCCTCAATCTCGTGAGTGTCTTTCCATACACCTGTTGCAAGACCCGCAAGATAAGCGGCACCGAGTGCCGTTGCTTCTCTGTTCTTCGGTCGGTTTACATTGCAACCCGTCATATCGGCTTGAATTTGCATCATAATATCCGATACACTCGCTCCGCCGTCAACTCTTAGGTCTTTGAGCAAAATATCGCTGTCGCTCATCATCGCCTCAAGCAGATCGGTCATCTGATAGGTTATGCTTTCCAAAACGGCACGGCAAACATGCTTTTTATTTATAGAGCGTGTTAAGCCTACCATTATTCCTCTTGCATACATATCCCAGTACGGTGCGCCCAAACCGGTAAACGCCGGTACAAGATACAAACCGTTACTGTCTTTAACCTGCATTGCAAGTTCGTCGCATTCAGCTGCTGTGTTTATTAATTCAAGGTCATCTCTCAGCCATTTAATTACCGAACCTGCATTAAATGCGGAACCCTCAAGGTCGTAGGTAATCTTTCCGTTGAGTCCCCAGGCAATGCCGGTTAGAAGATTCGATTTGCTTTCGATTCTTTTTTCGCCGGTGTTCATAAGCAGGAAACAGCCTGTGCCGTAGGTGTTCTTTGCCTGACCTACATCAAAGCAACCCTGACCGAACAGTGCGCCCGGCTGATCGCCGATTGCTCCTGCGATAGGCACTCCCTCAAGTTCTTCAAGACCTGTGATTTTAGCCACATGACCGTAGATACAACTTGACGGCTTAACCTCGGGGAGAATGCACATCGGTATGTCGAGTTCCTTGCACAGATATTCGTCCCAGCAAAGTTTGTCGATGTCAAAGAGCATCGTTCTGCATGCGTTAGAGTAATCCGTTACATGCGCTTTGCCGCCCGTAAGACTCCAAATAAGCCAGGTATCGACCGTGCCGAAAAGCACTTCGCCTCGTTCCGCTTTTTCTCTTGCACCCTCAACATTGTCCAAAATCCATTTGATTTTTGTTGCGCTGAAATATGCGTCTATCAGAAGTCCTGTTTTGCTCTTTATATAGTCTCCGAGACCTTCGCTTTTAAGTTCTTCGCAGTATTCCGCAGTTCTTCTGCACTGCCAAACAATAGCGTTATACAGCGGTTTTCCCGTTTCTTTGTCCCATAAAATGGTGGTCTCTCTCTGATTTGTAATGCCTATTCCGGCAATCTGCTCGGGATTAACTCCCTTTTTGCGGATTACGGAAATCATTGCGCTTACAACCGAAAAGAGTATTTCGTTCGGATCGTGCTCTACCCAGCCGTTTTGAGGATAAAACTGGTTAAATTCATTTTGACTCTTTGCTACGATTTCACCTTTTTTGTTGAAAATAATAGCACGGGAGCTGGTTGTTCCTTGGTCAAGTGCCATTACAAATTTTTCTGCCATAGTAAAATCCTTTCATCTTTATATATTATAAGTTTACTAATATTATCTTAAAAAGTCAACGAACTAAAGTAACGAAAAAAAGTATTTTCTTTTGGTGATTATCACAAAATAAAAATGCAGTGAACAATATTTATTGTTCACTGCGCCGCAATTGTATATATTTTCAGTCTTCTACATTATTTTCGATAAAGCTGACAATATCCTCTACGCTTCTCATATTTTCAATTACGCTGTCGGGGACTTCTATTCCGTATTGATCCTCGATTGACATAACTATGTCGATTGCGTCGAGTGAGTCTGCTCCGAGGTCGGTTTGAAGATTTGAGGTCATCTCGATTGTTTCGGGGTCAATGTCCAGCTGCTCAGCCAAAATCTCTTTTACTTCGTCAAAAATCATATATACTAGCTCCTTAAAATTGTTGTTGTTATATCTTTATTTATGTGTTATTATCATATTAGTTAGTTTGGATGAATTTGTCAATAATTTTTATAAACTTTTTTATCGGAACGGAAAGAGGCGGAATAAAATGAAAATCAGAGATACCAAAAGATATATATATGCTCTTACGGGTTATCCGCTCGGTCATTCGATGAGTCCGTTTATTCATAAGGCTCTGTTTGAAATAAGCAAAATCGACGCTTCTTACGGTTTGGTTGAGACTCCGCCCGAGGATTTGGGCGACAGTTTCAAAAATACGCTCAGTGCCCTCAGGGGTTTTAATGTTACTATTCCTCATAAGACGGCTGTTATTAAGTATCTCGACGAACTGTCCCCGAGAGCGGAACTTTTCGGAGCGGTAAATACGGTTGATGTAAGAGAAGATAAAATCGTAGGACATAATACGGATTGTGCAGGATTTTTGTCCGCTTTGCAGTCTGCCGATATAGAACTCGGCGGAGATGTTCTTTTGCTCGGTTCGGGCGGCGTTGCTAGAATGATTGCTTTTGAATCGGTTCTTGCCGACGCAAATCTCACTATTGCCGTAAGGGAGACGGGCGTTCCTAAGGCAGAGAAAATAAAAAAAGAGATTAAGCAGAAACTTTCAAAAGATTGCAAAATCATTCTTTTGGACGAGGCAGAGGGTAGCTATGATTTAATTATCAACGGAACTCCCGTCGGTATGTTCCCGAATGTTGACGCCTGTCCTGTAAAAAAAGAAGTTATACAGTCCTCAAAAGCCGCATTTGATGTTATTTATAATCCATATGAAACTGTATTCATTAAGTATGCAAAGCAGGCAGGAATCAAATACAGCGGCGGACTGAGTATGCTCGTTTGGCAGGCAGCCGTTGCTCAGGAGATTTGGAACGGAGTTAAATTTTCAAACGAGGACATAGATAAGGTAATAGATTTAACTCAAAAGGAACTTGAAAAGAATGAATAATATAGTACTGTGCGGCTTTATGGGCAGCGGAAAAACCGTTGTCGGAAAAGAACTCGCAAAGATAATGGGTGTAAAATTTGTCGATACCGACGAGATGATTGAAAAAGAGCAGGGCGTTGCCATTAAGGCTATTTTTGCCGCTCACGGTGAAGATTATTTCAGAGAACTTGAGTACGAAATGTGCAAGAAGGCGGCAAAAATGAACGGCGTTGTAATATCCACGGGCGGAGGCGCCATGACTTTTGAGCGTAATGTAAAGGCAATAAAGCAGGGCTCTAAGGTGGTTTTCCTTGATGCGGATTTTGATGTAATCTGCGCCAGAATAGGTAACTCCGGTAACAGACCTCTCTTTAAGGACAGGGAAAAAGCGTATGAACTTTTTGTTTCTCGCAGAGATAAGTATCTTGCCGCCGCCGATTATGTTATTGACGGAAATATGAGCGCCAGAAAAACGGCTATGCAGATAGCCCAAATGTTTAAGTAACGGTTACAACTCGGTATTATAATGGTTACGATATTGTAACTCTTTCATTAAAATGTTGAAAAAAATATTATCTTGTGCTATAATGGCTCATATTTGCACGATAATATAATAATCGAGGTGCTTTTTGAATGAGTGATAACTCTACGAAAACCGTTCTTGATCACGATGTAAAGATATTCCAAAAATACAAGGATTTGTTGACGGAACTTACGAGAAAGAATGTTAAACTGAAATACCGTAACTCATGGTTGGGCGTATTTTGGAGCTTTTTACAGCCGCTTCTTAATATGATAGTATTGTCTGTTGTATTCGGCGCACTGTTTGGCAGAACTAATAAGAATGTTATTTGTTTTCCGATATTCCTTTTTACCGGCAGACTTATTTTTGATTTCTTTTCCACCGCCACAAGACAGGCGATGATTTCATTTAGAAGAAATGCCGCCATCATAAAAAAGGTATATGTTCCTAAGTATATGTATCCGCTCTCGTCGATACTTTCTACCTTTGTTACATTTGCAATATCTCTTTTATGTTATATATGCGTTTGGCTGTTCTTCAGAATTACAGGATTCGACGGAGGTTCAAACCTTACTATAACTTGGAGAATATTCCTTGTGTTCATTCCGATGCTTTATGTACTTGTATTCTCTACGGGCGTGGGTCTGATTTTAGCAGTGCTTAATGTATTTTTCAGAGATATTGAATATATCTGGGATGTTCTTACAAAACTCTTGTTTTATATGGTGCCTGTTGTATATCCTCTTCAGAGAATTACCACGAAATGGATTGTTTTTATAATTAAGATTAATCCGCTGTATACGATGATAGAACTGTTTCGACAATGCGTTTTGTACGGCGATTTGGTTTCCGCTCCGGTGCTCAGTTGGAAGTTGTTGCTTTATGCCGCAGTTACTTCCATAGCCACTTTGGCAGTCGGAATTTGGATATTTAATAAATATTCCGATAAAATTGTTTATCATCTTTAATAAGAACAAAACCTGTCGACTGTTAAAAGTCGGCAGGTTTTTTACAATTCGTTTTCTTCTTCGTATTCCTTTGAAAAATCAGTATTTTGCACAGACGGAACAGGCACTCCCATCTCTGTTTTGCTGTCGGGCTGAACGGTAGGATTGTAAACGCTTGCACAGTATTTGTTTGTAAGTTTAGGGTTTAATCGGTATTTCTTTTTGTAGCTGTTTTTTATTTTATCGTTGTTTTTATCGGTTTGCATAATATCACTCCTTTTGTTTATATTATGTGCAAATTATGAAAAATTATATTTTTGTTTGATAATTTGCAAAAGAAGTGATAAACTGCTTTTATGAAAGGAAGTTGTACTATGGAAAAGTTTATTAAAAATATCGAGCACGAAAAGGTACAGAAACTTACTGATTTGGTATCTGCCGAAAAGGGTCAGGTCGTAAGTAAAACATTGGCACAGAATAAGGCAGTTTCGATTACTGTTTTCGCTTTTTCAAAAGGTGAGGAAATCGCAACTCATGATTCGACAGGCGACGCTATGGTCAGCGTTCTTGAGGGTGTCGGCGAATTTACCGTCGGCGGAGTTAAGCATACGGTTAAGGCAGGGGAGTCCCTTGTTATGCCTGCTACGGTACCGCACAGCGTTTATGCTCCCGAGAATTTTAAGTGGCTCTTAACCGTTGTGTTTCCGAATGGTTATGGGGCATAAAACTTTATAATTTATACAGAAAAGCGTCTGCGATTTGAAAGTCACAGACGCTTTTTCTTCATTTCGGTCTATTCTGTCTTACCCATAATGTCCATAATGTTTACGCTCTTGCCGTCCAGCGTTGCCGACATATGAAGATGGCTTTCGTCACCGTTTTCGCACGGAACTTTGCCGAGAGTACCCACCTCGTTGCCTATATCGACAAAATCGCCCTTTTTAAGCCCTGTTGAGTTAAGACCGCAGTATTTTACCACAAGCGTGCCTCCGTGGTCGATTTCAACGCATAAGCCGTACTTGCCGTCGGTGTAAACATTCGTTACGAGTCCGTCGTTAATACATTGCACCTTGTCGCCCTCACTGCCTGCAAAGTCAACTGCGGTATGAGCCCTGTAATCATTCATCGTTTTGTTATATACGAGCTCCTCGCTGTATCCTTTTACAACCGCTTCGGTGAGAGGATATTTGTAGTAACTTTTGTACGGCGTGTTGTTTTCGTTTTGCGGCATTGAGGTAGGAACCGTTGTTTGCTCAATCTCGCTGACACTCTGTGCTGTCGTTTCTTCGGTGGTCTCCTCGAGCGTCACGGCGTGCTGTACCTCCGTTGTTTCGACTATTGTGGTTGCTTCGTTCACGGCGTTGTTCTTTTCCTTATGAGAGGAGGAAAAATATACTATAAGACCCAGTGAAATAATGCAAAGACATATAACCGAAAATAGAGCCTTGATGTTTTTGTTTTCTTTGTTTTTGGAATTTGATGTAGACATATTAAACACCTCGATTAAAGTATTAACCGAGGTGCCTTGAATTATTCATTTTCGCCTTTTGTTGAGTCATCGAGAAGCATTAGCGTGTCTCTTACACAGCCGATTGTATCGCCGCCGATTGTTTCAACGGAGATGAAGGTCTTTTTGCCTGAATTAAGTTTTGCTCTTCCACGCATTTTTTCGTTTAGAGCAATTAGATATTCGGGTTTTATGTCGTTTATGAAAAATCTTACAGCCGAGCCGATTTGCCTTATTTCATAAATTCCGAGTTTTTGCGCAACATTTCTCAAAAGCGCAATTTCAACAAGTCCGTAAACAGGAGCCGGCGGAACACCGAAACGGTCCGTCAATTCGTCATAGACATCGTTTGCCTGCGAGTCACTCCTGATATTTGCAATCATTTTGTAAATATCGAGTCTCTGCGGAGTGGATGAAATGTAATCGTTCGGTATGCTTGCATCAACAGGTAAATCAATAAGACAGTCTTGCTCCTTTTCGTCCGGAACGCTCTCGCCCTTTTCTTCGCTTACCGCCTGCTCAAGCAGTTTTATATACATATCATAGCCGACGCTTTCCATATGACCGTGCTGTTTGTTTCCGAGCAGTGAGCCTGCACCCCTGATTTCCAAATCACGCATTGCAATCTTAAATCCTGCGCCGAACTCGGCGTACTCTCTGATTGCTTCAAGTCGCTTTTGCGCTATGTCGGTTAATTCCTTGCCGCCTGCAAAGGTGAAGTAAGCATATGCTCTTCTGCTGCTTCTGCCGACTCTGCCCCTGATTTGGTGCAACTGAGCAAGACCGAGTCTGTCTGCGTTTTCTATAATGAGCGTGTTTACATTCGGTACATCTATACCCGTTTCGATTATGGTTGTGCAGACTAAAATATCTATCTCTGCATTAAGCAGTTTTTGCCACACATCGGAGAGTTGCTCCTCCGTCATCTGTCCGTGAGCAACGCCGATTGTTGCATCGGGAATGGCTTTTTTTATCTGCATTGCCATATGGTCGATGGTGTTTATGTCATTGTGCAGATAGTAGCACTGACCGCCTCGTGAAAGTTCTTTTTCCATTGCCTCGAGGAGAATGCCGAAATCGTATTCCATTACATATGTTTGTACGGGCTTTCTGTCGCCCGGCGCTTCCTCGAGCAGGCTCATATCTCTTATGCCACTCATTGCCATATTAAGCGTTCTCGGTATAGGTGTTGCCGATAGGGTAAGAACATCCACTTTCGGAAAACGCTCCTTGATTTTTTCCTTTTGTGCCACGCCGAAGCGTTGCTCCTCGTCTACTATCAGCAGACCCAAATCCTTAAATTTAATATCCGAACCGAAGATTCTGTGTGTTCCGACCAACAAGTCCACCTTGCCTAATGCTAAGTCTTTGAGCACTTCTTTTTGCTTGGTGGGAGAGACAAAGCGGCTGAGCATTTCTATTCTTACCGGAAATGCCTCCATTCTGTTCTTTGCCGTTCTGAAATGTTGCATTGCAAGCACGGTGGTGGGCACAAGAATTGCACATTGCTTTCCGTCTCCTATGCACTTAAACGCCGCTCTGAGCGCAACTTCGGTTTTGCCGAAGCCGACATCGCCGCACAGCAGTCTGTCCATAGGTGCACTTCTTTGCATATCGCTTTTTATTTCGTCTATGGAACGAAGTTGATCCTCTGTTTCGTCATATGCAAACCTGAGTTCAAAGTCTCTTTGCATATCTGTGTCTTCTGAGAAAGCAAAGCCTTTGGTGTTCATTCGCTTTGAGTACAGAGCAATAAGTTCTTTTGCCATATCCTGAAGCGAGGATTTAACCTTTGACTTGGCTTTAGTCCAGTCGCCGCTGCCGAGCCTGCTTACCTTTACTCTGCTGTCGTCTCTCGGACCTATGTATTTTGATACCAGGTCGAGTTGAGTTACGGGAATATAAAGGGTATCTCCTTTTGCGTAACTTATCTTAATATAATCTTTTTTTACATTGTCGAGATTAAGTGCGTGAATGCCCTCAAATACGCCGATTCCGTGAATGTTGTGAACAATGTAGTCACCGACAGTCAATTCGTCGAGCGAATGGATAGCGTCCTTGGAACTGAAATGCTTGTGCTTTTTCTTTCCTTGATTAACCTTTCCGTAGGTGATAAGAGCGAATTTGCAGGCGCTGATTTGAAATCCCGCAGTAGCCGTTCCCGAAAGAACCGTTATCATACCGTGCTGAAATTCTTCGGGCGGATTTTCGAGGAACACGGCATTGTAACCCTGCTCGCTTAAATCATACGCAAGAGCCTTTGCCGAGCGGGAAGTGCCTGCCATAATGCACACGGCGTAATTCGTTTTTATAAGAGGAAAAAGTTCGTCTTTGAGTTGGCTGAGCGTTCCGCTCCAAATGTTAAATGTCTGACACTTAAAAGTGGCAAGATGTCCTATCGGAGTGTCAAAACTGCCTCTAGGGAATGAGTCGAGATAAACAGCTTTTCTTTCTTCGTATTGGGTGCAAAGTTCTGTAAAATCGAGGTTAAACTTGTCTATGCCTTTACATATTATGCCATCTTCGAGAAGCCATTTAATGTCTTCAAGCATAAGTCTGTTTTGGTTCTCCGTGCGTTCCTTGCATCTACCGCTTTCCAGCACAAAAAGCAAATCGGACGGATAGTCAAACAGTCCGTTGCTCTCGTATGCAAGGGGAAGATATTTATCATTGCACCTGAGTGACAAACCCTGCTTTAATCTGTCGGAGTCGGCATAAAGTTTTTCTCTCGCTTTAATCGCTTTGCCTTTGAGAGAGAATGCA
>UQPH01000044.1 GCA_900542875.1 uncultured Eubacterium sp.
TGGCCTAAAGTGCTTGGTATGTA
Organism: uncultured Eubacterium sp.; assembly: GCA_900542875.1. Lineage (GTDB taxonomy): Bacteria > Bacillota > Clostridia > Oscillospirales > Acutalibacteraceae > Eubacterium_R. Next base: position 24 of record UQPH01000044.1, read on the forward strand.
TTGGTTAGATAAAATTGATGATTGTGAAGATATAAATGACTTATATGAATGACTTCATATATTAGAATCATACTGATACTCAATAAATTTTTTGTATGGTATCGTTATTTAACAAAATTTTTTGTAGGTTATTGGAATACATAATCAAATCTAATGTAGCAGATATTATATCTTCATAAGAAAAAATTTGTTACAACTGATTTATCATCATTGAAACGAATATGTCTACTTATGGATAATAATTTATCTGAATTTACTATGTAATCTTTATCATCCCGAAGTTAAGCCGAGTCACAGAACTAATATCGCCGCTTCAATTTGTGAGAATTGCAAAACTGTAATTTTGAAATATTAATACAGCAATATCGAATGATAAAGGATAGTCGAGTCGCTTTCTCGACTGTCCTTTTTTGCATAAAAAATACATTATCGCTTGTTAATTTTGAAAAGAAAAAGTTCAATCGTTTTGCGGTAAAATGCGGTAAATGTTCTTATTGACATATTAATATAAATGTGATACTCTAATAATGACAACGGGGTCTGCAAGGGGCGCACCACATAAGGAATAAATGCTTAAAATCAGTTACTTCCTTATGCAACATGCCTCGGGGCAGATCCCTATTTTGTTTATGGGGGTAATCAAAATGAAAAACTTAGGCTACTATAACGGTAAATATGATGAAATCGAGAATATGCAAATTCCGATGCTCGACAGAGTTTGCTGGTTTGGTGACGGTGTTTATGACGCTACTTATGCACATAATCATATCGTTTTTGATATGGACGCACACCTTACAAGATTTTATAATTCGGCAAAACTTCTGGGTATGAATATTCCGATAGAACGTGATGAACTTGACAAATTGCTCAGAGAACTTGTCAAAAAAGTTGACGACGGCGACCAATTTGTTTATATGCAGGTTACTCGTGGTAATGGACTTCGTGGTCATATTTATCCTGAAAATATGCAGGGAAATTTATGGATTACACTTACACCTTGTCATGTTGCTGATACATACAAGCCGATTGATGTTATCACATACGAGGACAAGAGATTTTATTACTGCAATTGCAAAACGCTCAATCTTATTCCGTCCTGTCTTGCGGCAACCGCAGCCGACAGAGCAGGCTGTCAGGAAGCGATTTTCCACAGAGGCAATATTGTTACCGAGTGTGCGCATTCCAATGTTTCTATCTTTAAGGACGGCAAGGTTATCACTCATCAGCTTGACGATATGGTACTTCCCGGAACTGCAAGAATAAGACTTCTCGCTTTTGCAAAGAAATTGGGATATGAAGTTGAAGAAAGAGATTACACTCTCGATGAACTGATGTCTGCTGACGAAATCGTTGTTCATTCAACAGGTTCTTTCTGCATTCCGGTAAAAACGGTTGACGGTAAGAGCGTAGGCGGAAAAGCTCCCGAAATGTTGAAAACAATCCAAGACGCATTAGTAAGCGATTTTGAGGAGCAGTGTAAGGTATGATTAACAAAACAGAACTGACTAAACTCAATGTCGGATACAATCTTGATTGGCTTATGAACCTTGACCCTAGAGGTTACGGCGTTTGCAGAATTCTTTATGACGGAGCAAGTAAATATACAGGAAAGCCCTTGTCGCTCAACGGTGCCGAGGGACTTGTGAAAAATATCAAAAAGGGCGAAAAGGTCTTTATTTTAACAGGATTTATTCTTCTCCCTTGGAACGAGGCTGAGACAGACGGAATTATTTCGTCTACTGTTTTCGCTCGTTTTGTCATCAGAGCTTTTGGGGCAAAGCCGGTTATGATAGTGCCTGAGCAATGCGAAAAAGCAATTAAAGCCATGAGCGAGGTTTTAGGCGTTAATATTACCTATGATATTGACAACATACCCGACAACACCATTTGCATTATTTCTTTTACAAAGGACAAAAACAAAGAAAACGAGGAAACGGCGGAAATTCTTTCTCATGGTTTGCCTTGCGCCGTTATTTCAAACGAGGCTCCGGGCAGAAACAAAAACGGTTATTACCACAATGCAGTGGGCGTAAATACAACCGATGTTGAGGCAAAGTATGACGTGCTTTTCAGAGAATGCCAAAGCAGAGGGGTTTATAACCTTTCTATCGGCGATCTCGGAAACGAACTTGGTATGGGTACTATTGAGGAGCATATAAGAAAATATATTCCTTATGCCGAAAAGGGCGGTTGCAAAGCAGGTACAGGATTTGGAATTTTGGCAGATACTGCCGCCGACAACATTATCACTGCGACCGTAAGCGACTGGGGTATGAATGCACTTATGGCTTGTACGGCTTTTCTCTTAGGCGATGTTGACCTTTTTCATACAGAAAAAGAAGAATCGGCAGTTATGGACGCTGCGGCAAAAGCCGGTATGCTCGATATGTACGGAGAAGCAAGGCCTTACATTGACGGTATTGGCAAAAACATTGTTTTGCCCATTATTTCGCTTATGCGTGGATTGATTGAATATCCTCACACGGTTGAGGACAAAACTGACAAATGGTTTGAAACAACGATAAAAAAAGGTTATTTCAAATGATATATTCGTTTTTACAAAACGGCGACTCTGCCGTTACCATACAGTTTGAAAACGAAATAAGCAAAGAGGTGAACCGTCGTGTTACCGGTCTTTGCAACAGAATAGAGGCAAAGGGCATCAACGGAGTTATCGAGCTTGTACCGACCTTTGCCTCGTTAACTGTTTTTTACGACTGCACAGTCATCACTTCAAAAAAGCTGAAAAAGAAAATCAAAGCCCTTATAGATGACAGAGAAAACACTGTTAAAAGCACGGCTAAGGTTTGGAATATACCTGTGTGCTACGATGACGAGTTCGCATTGGATATGAAAAATGTGTGCGAGCATACATCTCTTGAAAGAGAGGAAGTTATCAGACTTCATACATCAAAGCCCTACTTGATTTATATGTTGGGATTTTTGCCGGGCTTTGCTTATCTCGGCGGTATGGACGAAAGACTTTTTACTCCCAGGCTGAAAACACCACGGCTTGAAATATTTGAGGGGGCTGTCGGTATCGGCTCGGAGCAAACGGGAATTTATCCCATTGCGTCACCGGGCGGTTGGCAGTTGATTGGAAAAACGCCCGTAAAAGTGTTTGATAAATCGAAAGAGTCACCTATACTCTATAAAGCCGGTGATTATATTAAATTTTTCAGCATAGACAAGGCAGAGTTTACAGAGATAGAAAAGCAGGTTGAAAACGGTGCTTACACTCCTACGGTCAGCGAGGTTGAATTATGATAGAAATTATATCGGCAGGTATGCTCTCAACCGTCCAAGACTTAGGCAGATTCAAAGTGATGAAAAACGGCTTTACTCAAAGCGGTGTAATGGACGCCTATTCGACAAAAATCGCAAATAAACTTTGCAAAAACGATGTTAACGCACCTGTTATCGAAATGACGATGCTTGGAATAACCGCCAAATTTAAGGGCGAGCACATTTTTGCGATTTCGGGCGGAATTTTTGATATTTCGTTGAACGGTAATCTTATCAGAACAAACAAAGCATACGTTGCAAAAGACGGTGATGTTTTGAGCATTAAGGGCGCCAAGCAGGGATTAAGATGTTATCTTGCCGTTGCGGGCGGTTTTGATGTTCCTTTGTTTATGGGCAGTGCCTCAACAAATCTCAAAATAAATGTCGGCGGTTTTAACGGAAGAAAGCTGAAAGCCGGTGACATTCTTAAAATCGGCAAGGCTGATAAAATTAAAAATATCGAAAAGAGAGAACTCCCGGAAAATACTTATAACAATACCGTAAGAGTAAGAGTGGTGTTAGGTCCGCAGGACGATATGTTCTCCGAAAACGATTTGATGTTGTTTTCAAAACAGCAATACACCGTCACCTCCGACATCGACAGAATGGGAATCAGGCTTTGGGGTATTGCCTTGCGTGGAAAGGAAAAATTGGAAATTATTTCCGACGCAATTACTTTCGGCTCGATACAGATTACAAATTCGGGAATGCCGATTATACTTATGGCAGACCACCAAACAACAGGCGGCTATGCAAAAATAGCGACAGTAATAAGTGCCGATTTGCCAAAACTCGCTCAGGTTAAGCCTAACGATAAAATCAGCTTTGAAATTATTGACATTGATACTGCCGAAAAAGCAGCGATTAAACAGAAAAAATTTATAGATAAATTATTTTAGGAGCGGTTATGGACTATTCAAATATGTCTCCTCAAGAGGTTAAAAAGCTCATCAGAACCGGTGAAATAGATTATCAGACATCGGGTATGTGCAACGGCTACGCACAGGCTAATCTTTGTATTTTGCCAAAGGATTATGCCTTTGATTTTTTACTGTTTTGCACAAGAAATCCAAAGCCTTGCCCGATTTTGGAGGTTGGCGATGTCGGCTCAAAGCAGTTCAAAACAATGGCGAGCGAGGGCGATGTCTGCAAGGATTTTCCGAAATACAGAATTTGGAGAAACGGTGTGCTTGAAAAAGAGGTCACGGACATAACGGACTATTGGCAGGACGATTTCGTGTATTTTCTCATAGGCTGTTCCTTTAGTTTTGAAAGTGAACTTTTGGAGGCTGATATTCCGGTAAGACACATTGAGGAAAACAACAATGTGCCTATGTTTAATACGAATATCAAACTTCAGCCGTCGGGTAAATTTCACGGTAATATGGTCGTATCAATGCGACCTATTCCGAATGATTTGGTAGTTAAAGCGGTTAATGTTACCGCCGCTATGCCGAGGGTTCACGGAGCACCGATACAAATAGGAAATCCTCAGTCGATAGGAATAAATGATGTTACAAAGCCGGACTACGGTGACAGCGTAACAATTAATGAGGGAGAAGTGCCGGTATTTTGGGCTTGCGGCGTTACTCCGCAAAATGCAGTAATGCAGACAAAGCCGGAAATTGCCATAACACATTCGCCCGGACATATGTTTATAACCGATGTAAAAAATATCGACTTAAAATATTAGGTGATTATATGTATAAAATTAATTTGAATTGTGATTTGGGCGAGGGCGCAGCTTTTGATGAGAAAATCATTCCGCTGATTAACAGCGCAAATATAGCTTGCGGTTTTCACGCAGGCAATCGGGATATGATGGAGGCTACGGTTAAACTGTGCATAGATAACAAGGTCGGAATCGGCGCACATCCGGGTTATCCCGATAAGGAAAATTTCGGCAGAACAAATCTTGATGTAACGCCTAAGCAGGTTTATGATTACACATTGGCTCAATTAGAGGCTTTGGGCGGCATTGTCGCAGGTAAGGACAAAATAGTTCATATTAAACCGCACGGCGCAATGTATAACCAAGCCGCTAAAAACAAAGACCTAGCGGATGTGATTGTCGATGCAATTATTGATTACAACAAAGATTTAATTTTATTGGCTCTTTCAGGCTCACAAATGATTGACTCGGCAAGAGCAAAGGGCGTAAAATATGCAAGCGAGGTTTTTGCCGACAGAGCATACGAGGCTGACGGCTCGCTGAGAGCGAGGTCGCTGGAAAATTCGATGATAACAGACGAGGACTTGGCTGTTGAAAGAGTAATTAAAATGGTGAAAACCGGAAAGGTTACAGCTTATACGGGCGAAGAAATCGACATTGAGGCTCACTCGGTTTGTGTTCACGGCGACAGCGAAAAAGCGTTTGTATTCGTTCAAAAGCTGAATGAGGCTTTCATAAAAAACGGTATAGAAACAGTAGGTTTAATCGAGGCGATAAAATAATGAACCACCGTACTTATTTGGAAATTGATTTGAACAAATTGGAGCATAATTTTAACTGCGTACGCAACAAATTGCCCGACGATGTTAAGATACTCGGCGTAATCAAAGCAAACGCATACGGTCACGGTGCTGTTGAGATAGGCAAATTTCTTGATGACAAGTGTGACTTTTTCGGAGTTGCGTGTATCGAAGAGGCAGTTGAACTGAAAAATGCAGGAATAAAAACGTCGATACTTATTTTAGGCAGAGTTTTTCCTTTTGATATTGAAACTGCCGTTAAATATGATGTGAGGATTCCGATTTTTTCATATGAAGACGCAGTTGCTCTTTCAAACGAGGCGGTTAAGCAGGGAAAAAATGTGCCGTTTCATTTTTGTATTGATACGGGAATGAGCAGAATAGGCTTTCAAGTCAGCGAGGAAAGTGCCGATATTTGCAAAAGCATAACCGAACTGCCTAATATATTTGCCGAGGGTCTGTTTTCCCACTTTGCGACTGCCGATGAAAAGGATTTGTCTAAGGCTGTCGAGCAAAGAAATAAATACAAGAAATTTTGTAAAATGCTGAGTGACAGAGGAGTTGAAATTCCTATTAAGCACCTTAATAACAGCGCCGGAATTATGAATTTTGACGAGTACTTTGATATGTGCAGAATGGGAATTATAACATACGGTCTTTATCCGTCCGAAGAAGTTGACAAGGGTATACTTGACCTTGAGCCGATAATGAGTTGGCACGCAAAAATTTCGCACGTTAAAGACCTTGAACCAAACAGGGAAATCTCCTATGGCGGTATATTCAAAACCGATAAAGTAACCAAGGTCGCTACCGTTCCTGTCGGATATGCAGACGGCTTTCCCAGATGCTTGTCCAATAAAGGCAAGATTATTATAAACGGCAAATATGCAAAAATACTCGGCAGAGTTTGTATGGACCAATTTATGGTTGATGTCAGCGATATTGAATGTAATGTAAATGATGAGGTCATTTTGTTCGGCATGCAAAAAGATGCCTGCATTTCCTTGGAAGAACTCTCAAACAGCGCATATTCATTCAATTACGAGTTGCCTTGCAGAATACCTCTGCGTGTTAACAGGGTTTATGTTTATAACGGCAAAACGGTTAAAGATGTCGGACTTGTATAAAATGTTTGAATTTTCTGAATAAACTCTGAGTTCGCATTATCATTTGCAAAAGAAAAGAGCGATTTTAAGGGGCACACTTCTTTATGAAGTGTGCCCCCAAGTGTTTTTGCTTAAAGTCGCTCTTTTTAGATTGTTTATAAATTTTTATAAATCCGGCGTTTCAATAGGTCCTCTGGAAGTTGTAATAACATCACAAACTGTAAACTCTTGAAGTTCTGCCAGAGGTTTTACATATTCTTTCATTTTCTTCTCCTTTCTTATGCTCCGTATGCTTTTGCACTGTTGCCGTAAAGCATCATTGCAGTTGTCATTTTATCTAGCGGCTTGTCCTTGTAATTGTCCCTTACCAAACGGGCATATGATTCAACGCTGAAAAGCATTGTGTTGCTGCAAGGTTTGCCGTTTTCGTAAATCGTGAAAAGCAAATCATCGCTCAACTCATTTGCAAAAAGTTCGTTGCAATACACGTAATATGTACCGTCGCCGTTGTTTACAAAATCATCTTTGGTATAAGTGAATTTTGCATTTTTAAGGACAATTTCAACGGTTTTGTTTTCGACATCTTTTGCTGAAAACTTCACCTTAACCATAATTGAGTTTTTAAGCACCAAACTGCAAGTTTTCCACTCAGCTGTCGGATTGCTTATTGTTTTGTAATTAAGGTTTCTGATATTCTTGAATTCCGTTGTATCCTTGCTTGCCCAATCTTTTTGAACATCCGTAAGGTCTGAATTTACAAGATTATCGGTTTGATAGCCGGCATATATTTGTGCGGCCGCACCGTAATTGAGCAAGTCCACAAGCAGGGTGCGAAGTTTTGCATGCTCATCGTCGCTGTACCTGTCGAGCATCGTATAAGCGTATTCTTTTACGCTCATTATTTTTTCGGGGCTTGTGTATTCCCCGCTTTTGTTTTTTGCATGCAAAACGGCGGTTACATTATCATTCATAAGTTGTGGGTTAATGCCCTTGTATGAAAATACATAATATTTATCGGTTTCTTTATAATCGGTAACCTTTTCTTCTTTTCCGCCGCACTCAAAGGTCATATAGAACTCGTCAAAGGAGGAAAGGCTGCTTTTGAGCACTTTGAAATTCATTGTTATACTGCTCTCAAGCGAAAGGGAAACCGTGTTAATCACAGGTGACGGCTTTTCTTCCGGAGCCGTTTTGTTTTTATAGTAATATGTAACAACCGTTCCGTCTGAAACAATGGGAGTGTTTAAGCCGTCTGCCTTTACAAATTCATAGCCGTACAGTGATTTTGCAGGGGTTAAATTAAGTTTTGTGCCGTATGGCACTGTAAATGTTCCGCCGGCAGTGTTTGGAATTTCAGAGCCGTCCTCAAATTTATACTGAATTGAAACAGTCGGGTAACGCTGTGTTTCCGTATTATCGTCGGCAAGCACATTTCCGTTTTCATCGAGCACCTGAAATGCCACGGTGTCGCCGTTCTTTAGCTGTGCGTCTGACGGAATTTGATAGATAAGCGAGCAACTCTTTAAGCCTGAATTAAAATCGCTTTTGATGTGATCCAAAGCACCGAGCGGCCAGAAATTTGCCTTATCATTCCAAACAGGAATGTCAAAGGTTTGTACTGTTTGAAGCGGATTTCCCGATGAATCGGTCGCAACGCTTCCGTCGGAATGCTTAATCCACATTTTGAATTTTAATTGTCGTGCATTTTTATCCGAAATGTTTTGAATAACAGTTCTAAGCTCGATTTTTTTGCCGTTCATATCGGTATTAAATCTGCTTTTGCTGTTGCCGCTCAAAAGTCGGTCATTGCGATTGTATGTATAATTATAGTACGAACTTGTTTCAAGGTCGGCAAAATCAGACGGCTTTGAATAAGCACCCGTATATTCCTTAACCTCGGGAGTTGCAACGTAAAGGTCTACATCCTTAACAAGCTGAGACATTCGCTTGAAGCCCTGCAAACGGCAAACCTCACAGAATTGATGGTTTGTGTCTCTCATTATGCACTCATAACTTGAAACAAGCATTTTTGAGCCGTAAGCATTGCGGCAGGTATATGTGTTTCTAAAGCCTAAAAGCTGTCGCCACTTAATCTTTTCCGGGTCTTCAACCGAGGAAAGATTAAGCGATTTAAGTTCCTTATCCTCAAGCAAATATCCGCCGCTGTATTCATCACCGAGACCGAGCAAACCGTGTCCGAACTCGTGTGCAAAAGTTTTTGACGCACGATAGCTGTCTGATGGCGAAATGAAAT
>UQPH01000045.1 GCA_900542875.1 uncultured Eubacterium sp.
CATATTTCGTTGTATTTGTGCCCGTTGTGACCTTTCACCCAGATGAATTCTACTTCGTGCTTTTCAAGTAATGAGAGCAGTTCTTTCCATAAATCTACATTTAGTGCAGGCTTTTTATCACTCTTTTTCCAGCCGTTTTTTCTCCAAGAGTAAACCCAGCCCTTGTTTACTGCGTCGCATACATATTTACTGTCTGTAGTAAGTTTAACTTCACACGGTTGATTGAGCGCATTGAGAGCCATAATAACGGCAGTCAATTCCATTCGGTTGTTTGTTGTTTCCTTTTCACTGCCCGAAAGTTCTTTTTCTTTTCCGTTATAGACCAAGACTGCACCCCAGCCGCCCGGTCCCGGATTTCCGCTGCAAGCTCCGTCCGTATAAATTTCTATCTGTTTCATAAAATCACCTTGGCTATTTTAGCACGAATTTTATTAATAATCAATATGATTAATTAATATCACATAATTTGTATATAATTAATTATCGCTTGACAATAATGATAATATAAATTAAAATAATAATATTGTTTAAGTTCGGAAAAATAAATTTTTTAAGGAGGATATTTATTTAATGACAAATACAAATAAGGTGTCACAGAAGAACGGCGAGAGAAAACGGAATTCTAAGCGCCGCTACTATACCTATAAGAAGACACCGAAGAAATCGGCTCTTCAGCCTCCGCAGGAGAAGGAGAGAGTTCGCATTTCTTTCCTTGGCGGAATTAATGAAATAGGAAAGAATATGACCGTTTACGAGTATAAAAACGATATGTTTATCGTAGACTGCGGCCTGGCTTTCCCGACTGCGGAATTGCCCGGTGTTGACCTCGTAATTCCCGATTTTACCTATATTAAAAATTGCAGGGAAAGAATAAGAGGAATTATCATAACCCACGGTCATGAGGACCATATAGGCGGTTTGGCTTATCTTCTTAAGCAGGTTAATATTCCCGTTTACGCAACAAAACTTACAATCGGTTTGATTAAAGGCAAACTTGAGGAACACGGACTTCTCGGAAGCGTAAAACTTGTTGAAATAAAACCGAGAGATAACATAACGCTCGGTTCGTTTAACATTGAACTTATTCATGTCAACCATTCTATTCCCGACGCTGTCGGACTTGCAATCAGATGTCCGGCAGGAATCATTATCCAAACCGGTGACTTTAAGATTGATACGACTCCCGTTGACGGAGATATGATTGATTTGCCAAGATTTGCCGAATACGGAAAAAAAGGCGTGTTGGCTCTTCTCTCCGATTCCACAAATGCCGAACGCCCGGGCTATACAATGAGCGAGCGAAATGTCGGCGACAGCTTTGAAAAACTGTTTGCAAAGGCTAAGCATAAACGTATTATTGTCGCTACCTTTGCGTCAAATATCCATAGAGTTCAGCAGATTATAGATGTTGCTCAGACCAGGGGCAGAAAGGTAGCCGTTATTGGTCGCAGCCTTGAAAATCTTGTAAAGGTCGGCGAAGAACTAGGTTATTTGATTGTGCCTAAAAATATTCTTATACCTATTGATTCAATCGGAAGTTATGCTGATGATAAACTTGTAATTATTACTACAGGTTCACAAGGCGAGCCTATGTCCGCTCTTACAAAGATGGCTTTCGGCGACCACAGAAAGGTGTCTATTACTCCTAATGACTATGTTATCATTTCCGCTACTCCTATTCCGGGTAACGAAAAAATGGTAGGCAATGTTGTTAATGCGCTTATGAAGCGTAAGGTAGAAGTAATATACGAAAAAATGTACGAGGTTCATGTTTCGGGTCACGCATGTCAGGAGGACTTGAAACTTATGATGGGGCTTGTAAATCCCAAATATTTCATTCCCGTGCACGGCGAGCAAAAGCATCTTGTAAAGCACGCCGGACTTGCCGAAACGATGGGAATACCAAAGGATAATATTTATATTCCCGATATTGCCGAAACAGTGGAACTCACCGAGGATTATATCAAAAAGGTCGGTACCGTTCCCGCAGGTGATATTTATGTTGACGGTTTGGGCGTAGGTGATGTTGGTAATATTGTTCTCAATGACAGAAAGCGTCTTTCTCAGGACGGTATTATTATCGTTGTTGCAACGATTGATTCTCACGACGGATATGTTGTTTCGGGTCCCGATATTGTATCAAGAGGTTTCGTTTATGTTAAGGATAACGAGGAACTTATGAATGCCGCCAGAGACTTGGCTTGTCGTGTTATCGATGAGCAGTACGACAGCAGATATAATGACTGGAACAGCGTAAAGACAAAGATTCGTGACGAGGTGTCAAGGCTTATGTACGAAAAAACAAAGCGTTCGCCTATGATACTTCCGATATTTATGGAGATATAAATTATCGTATACCCAAACGACAAATAAAAGACAGGAGGATTTTTTATGAAGGTTATATTAAAAGCGGATGTAAAATCCCTCGGGAAAAAGGGCGACCTTGTAAATACAAGCGACGGCTATGCACGCAATTTTCTTTTCCCAAAGGGACTTGCGGTTGAAGCCAACGCTACCGCTATGAATGATTTTAACAATAAGGAGCAAGCTAAGAAATTCCATAAAGCAGAGGAACTCAAGGCGGCTCAGGGTATTAAGGCACAACTTGACGGCAAGACCTTTACACTTAAAGCAAAGGCAGGAACGGGCGGAAGACTCTTCGGCTCCGTTACAGCAAAGGATGTCGCAAATAAAATCAGCGACGAACTTAATATAGAAGTCGATAAGAGAAAAATCAATATGCAGGATATTAAGGCATTCGGTACCGTTAAGGCTGAGGTAAAGGTTTATAACGGCGTTGTGGCGCAAATCAGCGTTCAGGTTATCGAGGCGTAATAAGGAATAATTCAAATGGCAGAATTGAATGTTACATTACCATATAATTTAGAAGCGGAACAGAGCGTTCTTGGAAGTATTCTTATTGATAATAAATGTATGGCTGACGCTAATCTTTATCTGCGTGCGGATTATTTTTATCTGCCGCAGCATAAGGCTATTTATGCCGCTATGGATTATCAGTTTATGAATAACGGCGGCGCCATCGACCCTGTTATCATTGCCGATGCGCTTACAAAAGACGGAAAATACGATTTGGCAGGCGGTAAGGAGTATTTGCTCCAACTTGCAAATGTTGTTCCGTCAACCGCAAATATCGAAAAATATGCTAAGATTGTTCAAGAACAGTATTATCTTCGTAATCTTATTCAGGTTTCGCAGAGTATCATAGATGACGCTTCCGCAGGTGCCGGCAGTGCAAGTGCAATATTGGACAGCGCCGAGCAAAAGATTTATGATATTCGTGAGGGCAAGACAGGTAAGGGTCCTGAGATTATCAGCAGTGTAATTATGGACAAGGTTTTCCCTGAGCTTAAAAACAGAAGCGGTGAAAATCGAAAAGACTATCTCGGTATTCCGACAGGTTTCGGTCTGCTCGATAAGTACATAACGGGACTTAATAAATCCGATTTTATCTTAATCGGCGCCCGTCCCGCTATGGGTAAAACCTCATTTGCGCTCAACCTTGCACAAAATATTACAATGGGAGCAAGAAAACGCTGTGTATTCTTTTCTCTTGAGATGACAAAAGAACAACTTGCAGAGAGACTTCTTGCTTCTCAGGCAGGTATCGAATCCCAAAAGTTCAGAACCGGTGAACTTACCGATGACGAGTGGATTAGGCTCGGAAACGCTCTTTCGTCTTTCCATGATGTTGAACTTTATCTTGATGATACGGCGGCGATTACCGTGCCTGAAATTAAGTCAATTGTCCGCAGATTAAAAGGCGTTGACTGTATTCTCATAGATTACCTCGGACTTATTCAGTCCGCCGTTCATAAGGAAAACAGAGTTCAGGAGGTTTCCGAAATTACCAGAAACCTAAAGATGATGGCAAAGGATTTGAATATCCCTGTTATTTGTTGTGCCCAACTTTCCCGTGGAACAGAAGGCAGGGGTAAAACGCATACCCCTCAACTCAGCGACCTGCGTGAATCGGGTTCTATCGAGCAGGATGCGGATATTGTTATGTTCCTTTATCGTCCCGACTATTATCGTAATGAACTTTCCGAAGAGGAAAGGGACGAGGTGGACGAAAATTTAACCGAACTTATCGTTGCAAAGAACCGTCACGGCGGAGTCGGCACGATTCAGCTAACATTTGATAAAGAGTTTACTCGCTTTAGGGCAATAGACAATGTCAGAGATTATAACCAGGGTTGATAAAACCGTAAAAAAATATGATATGCTCGAACAGGGCGATTTTGTAGTTGTCGGTGTCTCCGGCGGTGCGGATTCAATGCTGCTGCTGTGGTATCTTCTCAAAAGGCAAAAACAGTACAATCTTCGCATTTTGGTTGCTAATGTCGAGCACGGAATCAGGGGAGAGGAATCACTTTCCGATACCGAATTCGTAAAGGAATTCTGCAAAAAGAATAATGTTCAGTTCAAATCCCTATCCGTAAACGCTCCCAAAGAAGCCAAGGCACTTTCAATGGGCGTTGAGGAATATTCGAGAAAAATCAGATACGAATTCTTTTCTTCCTTTTCTCCCGATAAAATTGCGACCGCACATAACCTGTCCGATAATGTCGAAACTTTTATTTTCAGAGCAGTCAGAGGAACTTCACCCAGAGGGCTAGCCTCTATTTCTCCGGTGAGGGACAATATAATAAGACCGCTTATAGAAATTTCGTCTGCCGAGATTCGTGATTTTTGTAATCAAAATGGTATTAAATACAGAATTGACAGCACAAATCTATGCAACGATTACGCAAGAAACAGTATAAGAAACAGTGTCGTACCTGTCCTTCGGGAAATCAATCCCTCTTTTGAGAACAATATTTCGTCTCTTATTGAGGCAATTTCTTCGGACTGTGACTGCCTTGACTGTCAGTCAGAGGAGTGTTTCTGTGACTTATATAATAACGGCGTTCTTGATAAATCAAAGCTCAGACTTTATCATCCCTCGATTGTAAAGCGGGTTTTGGTAAAACTGTTTGAAATTAATTCTCTGCCTATTGACAGAGTGCATATCGGCGAAGTTTACAGCCTTTTGTTCAAGAACGGCAAGGTTCAGATTAAAGGAAAATGCTTTGCTGTGTCGGATAAGAACAGTATCAGGATTGCTTTAATTGAGAATGATATGCCGCTTAAGGCTGAAATTGTTAATAAAAAGGTAATATCTAAGTCCGAATTTTTAACAAACGGTGAATTATTGCTTAAACAATTTGCATTTTATTGCGACTGTGATAAAATAAGTGGTAACATTTGTGTCAGAAGCAGGCAAAGCGGAGATACGATTTCTCCTGCAAAAAGAAATTGCACAAAATCGCTCAAAAAACTTTTCAACGAACTAAAGATAGATGTTGAAAAAAGAGCGACAGTTCCCGTTTTGTGCGATAATGTCGGAGTAATCGGAGTATACGGTTACTGCGTTGACGAGAGAGTGAGAGTAAAAGACGATACCTCTCGTGTTTTGCTTTTTAACATTCATTTGGAGGATAATAATTAATGAGAAAAAATATGTCTCAAAACTGGAAAGCCGTAATATTTTATATATTAATTCCTGTTTTGCTTATTGGCTCGATATTTTTGCTTTCTTATCAAAATAAAAATACCGTTACGACTAATTACAGCGAAATAGTTAACCTCTTTCGTAACGATAAAGTTGAGAGCTTTGAACTTGATTTGAGTACAGGTGAACTTAACTATAAACTTAGAGATGATGATAAGACCGTTAATAAATACAGCGTTCCCAGCGTATCTTATTTTATAGATGATATAAGCGAATATGTCGACAGATATAACGACAGTCATCAGGATACGCAGATTACTTATAACTACAAAAAGGGCTCGTCAAATTCTTGGTGGATGAGTATGCTGCCCACTTTTATATTTACGGTAATCATCATACTGATGTTTGTTTGGCTTATGCGAAGAATGAGCAGTTCTATCGGTAACGAAACAAACAGAACACTCGGCTTCGGTAAAATTAAATCAAAGAATTCTTCAGGAGAGGAATCCGATAAAAAATTCGAGGATGTTGCAGGTTGTGACGAGGAAAAAGCAGAACTAGCCGAACTTGTTGATTTCCTTAAAAACGGTGAGAAATATACCGAACTCGGTGCAAGAATTCCAAAGGGCGTTCTTCTTGTAGGCCCTCCGGGTACAGGTAAAACCCTTCTTGCAAAAGCTGTTGCAGGCGAGGCAGGAGTTCCGTTTCTCAGCATTTCCGGTTCTGATTTTGTAGAGATGTATGTCGGAGTCGGTGCATCCCGTGTAAGGGATTTGTTCGAGCAGGCAAAGAAAAAGAGTCCTTGCATAGTTTTCATTGATGAGATTGATGCAGTCGGTCGTCACCGTGGTACCGGTATGGGCGGCGGAAATGATGAAAGAGAACAGACGCTTAATCAGCTTCTTGTTGAAATGGACGGTTTCGGCTCCAATACAGGAGTTATCGTTATTGCCGCAACAAACAGACCCGATGTTCTCGACCCAGCTCTTTTAAGACCGGGCAGGTTTGACAGACAGATTACGGTTAACCGTCCCGACGCTCAGGGCAGAGAAGATATTCTTAAGGTTCACTCAAAGAATAAGCCGCTTGCTCCCGATGTTGATTTGCACGAAATTGCAAAACTTACTATCGGTTTTACCGGTGCAGACCTTGAAAATCTTATGAACGAGGCGGCTCTTCTTGCTGTAAGAAACGGCAGAAAGGCTATTGTACTTCAGGATATTATGGATGCTTCGTCACGTGTAGAACTCGGAACGGAAAAGAAATCGCATAAATTCTCCGATAAAGCAAAGAAACTTACCGCTTTTCACGAGGCAGGACATGCCGTGTCCGCTTATTATACCGAGGGTCATGACCCGGTTAAGGAAATTTCCATTATTCCCAGAGGCCTTGGAGCAGGCGGTTATACTTGGTATACTCCGCAGGAAGAAAATTATAATTCCCGTAAGGAAATGCTTGATAACCTTGTTTCCATGTTCGGCGGCAGGGTAGCAGAGGCTCTTGCACTTGATGATATTTCTACCGGTGCGTCAAACGATTTGCAGCGTGCTACCGAGATTGTTCGTGATATGGTAATTAAATACGGTATGAGCGATTCAATCGGACCCGTTGTTTATGACAGCGGAAACGGCGAAGTTTTCCTCGGTAAGGACTACGGTCATGTAAATAACTATTCCGAAGAAACATCTGCAAGAATCGATGCCGAGGTTGAAAAAATTATGCGTCAGGCATATGACAAAACCGTTGAGATTCTTAAAGAGCATTATGATAAACTCGAACTTGTCGCAAATGCTCTTCTTAAAAAAGAAAAGATTAACGGCGAAGAATTTGAAAACCTTATGAAATACGGCACTTTGGAGGCTCCCAAAGATGAGACAGCCGCCGATGAATCAGAGAATGCTCTCGATACCGTAACAGAGAATGAAACGGATTCTTCAGTTGACATTCCGGATAATTCAAATGGGGAAAACAAAAACGAATAAACATTTTTAAGACAAAATAAGCCGAGAGTTTTTTCTTGGCTTATTTTTATATAAAAAGTATAATTTTATATTGACTATTTCGGCGTTTTGAATTATAATAATTCAAACGAAAGAGGTGCAATATGACTACACTAATCAAGGGCGCTCTCTGTTATATCGGAGACGGTTTTCAACAAATGGATGTTCTTATAAAAGACGGCAAAATCGATACCCTTAGTACCTCCATTTCCAAAAATGGAGTTGACGCTGTTATTATTGCACAGGATAAGTATTTAGTACCGGGCTTTGTAGATGTTCATGTACATCTTAGACAGCCCGGTTTTTCTTATAAAGAGACGATAAAGACAGGCACTCTGGCTGCTGCGGCTGGGGGATATACCGCCGTTTGTTCCATGCCTAATGTCAATCCTGTGCCCGACAGCCTCGAGGGTATAAAGGCTCAAACCGATATAATCGACAGAGACGCCGTAATAAATGTCTATCCTTTCGCATCTATCACGAAGGGCAGACAGGGCAAAGGAGAAACGGTTGATTTTAACGCACTCAAAGATATTGCTGTCGGTTTCAGTGATGACGGCACAGGCGTTCAAGACGATGATGTTATGCTTAAAGCCATGACCGAATGTGAAAAAGTGGGTAAAATAATTTCCGCTCACTGCGAGGTTAATTCTCTGCTTCACGGCGGTTATATTCATGACGGCGAATATTGCAAAGAGCATCACCATAAGGGTATTTGCTCCGCATCGGAATATGAACAGATTGAGCGTGACTGCCGCCTTGCAAAAAAAACAGGCGTGCATTACCATGTCTGTCATATTTCAACTAAAGAAAGCGTTGATATTATCAGAAAAGCAAAGGCGAGCGGTGTTAATGTAACCTGCGAGACAGGACCGCATTATCTCACTATGTGCGACAAGGACTTACAAGAGGATGGTCGGTTTAAGATGAATCCGCCACTGAGATCCGAGCAGGACAAGCAGGCACTTCTACAGGGTGTGCTTGACGGTACGATAGATGTTATAGCAACCGACCATGCGCCTCACTCACAGGAAGAAAAGTCAAAGGGGCTTGCAGGCTCGGCAATGGGCGTTGTAGGACTTGAAACGGCCTTTGGCGTTCTTTATACAAAACTTGTTAAAACGGGATTTATTCCTCTTACAAAGCTCATTGAAATGATGAGCGTTAAGCCGAGGCAAATTTTTGATTTGCCGGGCGGAAAAATCGCAGAGGGCGAAGTTGCCGATTTGTCACTTCTTGACCTTGATAAAAAATGGACTGTTAACCCCGATGAATTTCTTTCAATGGGTCGTGCCACTCCGTTTGAGGGCTGGCAGCTTTGCGGAAAAAATGTATTAACTGTATGTAAAGGAGAAATTGTATATGAAGCCTTATGATAAAAAAATCGTTCTTGAAAACGGTAAAGAATTTTACGGCTACGGCTTCGG
>UQPH01000046.1 GCA_900542875.1 uncultured Eubacterium sp.
CCCCTGCCATAAACGGATTGTCTTCCGGTGCATTGCAAAATACAACAAGTTTTCCGGCACCGATACAGTCATTGTCCTTTGTAAGTTCAGCCGCTTCTTTAACCTTTTCGCCCATTATTTTTACGGCGTCCATATTGATGCCTGCTTTGGTTGAACCGATGTTTACCGATGAGCAGAGATGTTCAGTTTGCGCAAGTGCCTGCGGAATTGAATTAATGAGTTCCAAATCACCGCTTGCAAAGCCTTTTTGAACGAGTGCAGAATATCCGCCGATAAAGTTTACTCCGATTGTCTGTGCCGCTCTTTCCAGCGTTAGGGCATATTTTACGGGATCACCGCCGCTGATGCCTGCTAAAATAGATATAGGCGTAACGCTGACTCTTTTGTTTATAATCGGAATACCGTATTCTTTTTCGATATCCTCACCGGTTTTAACCAGATTTTCTGCCTTTTTGCATATTTTGTCATAAACCTTTGCACAGGATTTGTCTATATCACTGTCGCCGCAGTCAAGAAGAGAAATACCCATCGTAGTTGTTCTGATATCAAGGCATTCGTCCTGTATCATTCTGATGGTTTCTAATATATCATATGAATTAATCAAAGCGCCGTCCTCCTATATTCTGTGCATAGAGTTAAAAATATCCTCATGCATTGCGTGTACGGAAAGAGCGTTTTCTTTTCCGTATTCGCTGAGTTTGTCGGAGAGAGTGCTGAAGTCAACCGTTGAGTTTGTAACATCAGCCATCATAATCATGCAGAACATATCCTGCAAAATAGACTGCGTAACATCAACGATATTAACATTGTATTCCTTACAAATATTTGAAACATCGGCTAAAATGCCGACCATATCCTTGCCGATTACTGTGATTACACACCTCATACATAATACCTCCAAATGTTTTATAATATTATAGAATTAATACTTCTTTATGTCAACCTTACTTTTTTGTATAAATTGCTATTTCTTATTATTTTCGGTTGATTTTAACGAAATGTATGTTAAAATATATTGCATAGGTGAATTAGCATGAAATATACGCAAATTTTTGATACTCACACGCATTCGATTAATTCCTTTGACGGTAATCATACAGTAGACGAAATGATTGAATCTGCTATTGATTTGGGGTGTAAAGGGATTGCACTTACTGACCATTACGATATAGACGGTATGGTCGATACATGCTTTGATTTTCAGGACAAACAGTTTAGGGAAGTTGAACGAGCGAAAAGCATTTTCGGTGATAAGATTAAGATTTATCATGGAGTTGAACTCGGTCAGGGCATCTACGAAAAAGAATTGTCCGAAAAATTTTTATCGTCATATGATTTTGATTTTGTATTGGGTTCGGTTCATAATCTTAAAAATTCAGAGGATTTTTATTTTCTCGATTATTCAAAATATAATGTTGAAGAACTGCTGAAAAAATATTTTGACGCAGTGCTTGAAACGGCTAAATGGAATATGACGGATTCACTCGCTCATATTACATATCCTTTCAGATATTTAATAGACAGAGGTTTTATGCCCGACAATATCTCGTGCTGTGACGATGTGATTAAAGAGATATTCGCCGTTGTTATCGAAAACGGTAAGGCAATAGAACTTAATGTATCGGGTCTTAATATGACTATGCATGACACATTACCCTCAAAAAGATATATTAAAATGTATCACGATATGGGCGGCAAATATGTTACAGTCGGTTCGGATTCTCATTATAAGGATAAAATAGCCGTAAATATTGATACTGGATATGACATACTAAAGGAGTGCGGCTTTGACTCCTTTACTGTATTTGAAAACAGAAAGCCAAAATGTATAAAAATTGTTTGAGGTGTATTATTATGGATAAATTATTATATTTGCTTGAAACTAATCCTCGACTTACAAATGCAGAACTTGCAGTGATGCTCGGCGTAAGTGAAAAGGATGTTGAAGAACAAATCAGATTATATGAGCAGAGCGGAGTTATTAAAGGCTATCGTGCCATTATCGATAAAGAAAAAGTTATGGATCCCGAATGTACCGCTCTTATTGAAATTAAAGTTCAACCTAAATACGGCAACGGTTTTGACGACGTTGCAGAGAGAATCGCAAATCTCGAGGAAGTAAACAGTATTTATCTTATCAGCGGCGGATATGACCTTTGTTGTATCGTTGAAAACAAGTCTTTTGAGGAAATTGCTATGTTTGTTGTAAAGCGTTTATCTCCTCTTGAAGGTGTTGTTTCTACTACTACAAACTTTATTTTGAAGAAGTATAAGGAACAGGGCGTCAGCTTTTCTGATAAATATGTTGACGACAGGGGGACATATTCGTTATGATTAATTATGATGAATTTTTGAACCCGACACTTGTTAATGTTCAACCTTCCGGAATACGAAAATTCTTTGCTATTGCAGAGGAAATGCAAAATGTTATCTCGCTCGGTGTCGGTGAGCCGGATTTTTTAACTCCGTGGCATATCAGACAGGCAGGTATCGATAATCTTGCAAAAGGAGCAACAAGATACACGGCAAATGCGGGACTGGCAGAATTAAGAGAAGAAATTTCAAGATATTATGCAAGAAAGTTTCTTGTTAAATATGACCCGACTGATGAGATACTCGTTACAGTCGGAGGAAGCGAAGGCATTGATATGGCTATTCGCTCAATTATTACTCCTGGTGATGAAGTGCTTGTTATTGAGCCGTCTTTTGTTTGCTATAAGCCGATAATCGAGGTTTCGGGAGGCAAGGCAATTCCGCTTGAGACATATCAAAAGGACGATTTTACACTTGACCCCGAAGTGCTTAAAGCCGCAATTACTCCAAAAACAAAGGCTCTTGTTTTTCCGTATCCGAATAATCCCACCGGCTCTATTATGACAAGGGAACAACTTAAAGAAATTGCCGATATAGTTATTGATAATAATCTTTTTGTTATTTCGGATGAAATATATTCGGAACTTACTTATATTCCCGAGGGTCATACAACAATAGCTTCAATTGACGGAATGCAGGAGAGAACCATAGTTATCAATGGCTTTTCAAAATCTTATTCAATGACCGGCTGGAGACTTGGTTATGCTTTAGGTCCTGCACCTGTAATAAAACAGATGACAAAGCTCCATCAATTTGCCATTATGTCTGCTCCCACAACTTCACAAAGAGCAGCTGTTGAGGCTCTTAAAAACGGAGATTTTGATATTTCAAAAATGGTCAGCGATTATGATATGAGAAGACGATTCACGGTTGATGCATTTAATAAAATCGGACTTTCTTGCTTTGAACCTAAGGGAGCGTTTTATGTCTTTCCGTGTATTAAGTCTACGGGTTTAAGCAGTGAGGAATTTTGCGAAAGACTGATCAGAGAAAAAAGAGTAGCGGTTGTTCCCGGAAGTGCTTTCGGTGATTGCGGAGAGGGCTATATCAGAGCATCCTATTGCTACTCTATCGATAATATTAAAGAGGCAATTTCAAGAATAGGTGAGTTTGTTAAGGAATTAAAAGATGAAAACAGAGGTTAAAGCGTACGCAAAAATAAATTTATTACTCGATATTGTTGCAACCAGAAAAGACGGTTATCATGACTTGTTTATGATTATGCAGTCCGTCGGAATATATGATACCGTTACCGTGTCAAAACAAAAGGGAAGAAAAATAACCCTTTCGTGTAATCTGGATTCTATTCCGGTTGACGAGAAAAATATTGCATATAAGGCTGCTGTTGCTTTTTTTGATGCCTGCAAAATAAAAAACACGGGAATTCATATAGATATAATTAAGAGAATTCCGCATGCCGCAGGTCTTGCGGGCGGGAGTGCCGACGGAGCAGCCGTTATAAAAGCTCTTAATGAAATTTATAAAACAAATTTGAGTGATAAAGAACTTTGCAAAATCGGCGTTAAAGTCGGCGCAGATGTTCCGTTTTGCATTACGGGCGGTACATTGCTGTCGCAGGGTATCGGCGAGGTGCTCACTCCTGTTAAGCCGCTCAGAAGATGCTTTATTGTTTTGGCAAAACCGGATTTCGGAGTTAATACCTGCTATGCTTATAAACAATTTGATAATGAGGGCAAGGTGCACACTCCGGACAAACTCGGTATGCTCTGTGCCATACAGTCAAGAGATTTAGCCTTAATTTGCTCTAAAATGGAAAATGTTTTTGAACAGTTCATTGAAGTACCTAACAGAATCGATATGAAGCAGATTATGAGAAATAACAATGCTTTGGGTACTTGTATGAGCGGCTCAGGTCCAACTGTCTTTGGTATATTTGAAAACAAGAACGATGCAGAGAAAGCAGCCGAAGAGTTGAAATTATACGCAAAAGATATTTGCGTCTGTGCTCCTGTAAATAAAGGATGTAAGTTTAAGAAAATTTCTGAATAAAACATTAAATACCTGTCAATCATTTTGATGAAAGGCAGGTATTTTTATGTCAAAAAGAATTTATTTATTTGTACCTATTTTTTTGGTTTTCTGCATTTTATTTTCATTTTTATCCCCTATGATTGTAACGAGTGAGAATATAAGCCAAAAGGTGTTCAGACTTCATATACTGGCAAACAGCGATTCCGCAGAAGACCAAAATCTGAAACTGGGTGTAAGAGATTATGTATTACAAAAAAGCGCCTCTATATTTGAAAATGCGGATTCTTTAGAACAGGCAATAGAAAAAGCAAACAGCAATATAGACGAATTTGAAAAATACGCAAAGCAAGCGATAGATAAGTTAGGTTATGATTATCCTGTCAGCGTAAAGGTTGATAAAGAATATTTTGATACAAGAACATACGATAATTTCTATATGCCGGCAGGCGTATATAACTGTCTTAAAATCATTATAGGAGAGGGAAAGGGTCATAATTGGTGGTGTGTTATGTATCCGAGTGTTTGCCTCTCGGGCTGTACCGATGATTTTGATTCTGTTTTAACCGATGAAGAAAAGGAATTTATCACTTCTTCAAAATTTGTACCTCGATTTAAGATTGTTGAATTTTATGAATATGTAAAATATAAAATAAGTGAAGCATAATATTATAAAGATAATATTAAAATATATCTTGACAATAAGCAAAAAATCAATTAAAATATTTGTGTTGTGCTGGTGTGGCGAAATAGGCAGACGCAAGGGACTTAAAATCCCTCGATAGAAATATCGTACCGGTTCAAGTCCGGTCACCAGCACCATTTGCACAGCATACATAAAATTAAACATTTGCCGGCGTGATGGAATTGGCAGACGTGCTGGACTCAAAATCCAGTCCTGGCAACAGGGTGCGGGTTCGACCCCCGCCGCCGGCACCAAAAAAGACAGTAACGATTTTCGTTACTGTCTTTTGCTTTGTTTATTTATTAACCACATTTTGAGGATGACCCTCTATAAACGCTTTAAGATTTTCTTCGAGTATTTTTAAGAGTCTTTCTCTTGTTTCAAACGCTGCCCAAGCAATATGCGGAGTTATAATACAGTTCTTTGCACTAAGCAGCGGATTGTCATTTCTAGGCGGTTCTACACTTAAAACATCAACACCTGCTCCGGCGATTCTTTCGCTGTTTAACGCCTCGGCTAAATCCGTTTCGTTAACAACGGGGCCTCTCGAAGTATTGATAATAACGGTACTGCTTTTCATTTTTGATATAGCATCTTTGTTAATTATCCCCTCTGTTTTTGAGGTTAAAGGACAGTGGCATGTGATGAAATCGCTCTCTTTGCACAGTGTGTCAAAATCAACGAAGTTAACATCTTTGAATTTATCAGGATTGGGGTGAGGAGTATTTACCAAAACTTTCATACCAAATGCTTTTGCTATATTTGATACTCTTTGTCCGATTGAGCCGTATCCGATAATACCAAGCGTCTTACCGTCTAGTTCGCTCAAAGGCGCTTTCCAAAAGCAAAAATCGGGACATTCGCACCATTCTCCGTTGTGAACCGCATCGCTGTGAAGCGACACTTTGTTCGTAAATTGAAGAATGAATGAAAATGTAAGTTGAGCAACGGCAGCCGTAGAATAAGCGGGAATATTTGATATTACGATACCTCTTTTTTTTGCCGCATCGCAATCAATTACATTGTAACCTGTTGACTGTAAGCCAACATATTTCAATTTTGGAAGTTTCTCCAATATGTCGGCTGTTATTATACATTTATTAATAAAAAGAATATCCGCATCTTTTGCTCTTTCTATAATTTGATTTTGTTCGGTTCTTTCGTATATTGTAACCTCGCCGTACTTCTTAAACGGCTCCCAACTTAAATCACCGGGATTTGTTGTGTGTGCGTCTAAATTAACTATTTTCATTATATATTACCTCCGCTCAGTACAAATTATAACCCTATTAATAAATAAAATCAATCAGTTTATTGAAAGTAACTGATATATATAGTATAATTATATCATATTATTAGTGGTGATGTTATGAAAAAACTGCTGATAGTATTTATATGTTCTATACTCGCTTTTGCAGGTGCGTTTTATCTTTGCGACAAAGCCGATGAAAGTATTTCATATGTTGTGGGATATAACCACAACAGACCTGTTATAGTGATAGATGCAGGCCACGGCGGTGTTGATGTCGGAACTGTGGGTATAGACGGCTGCGCCGAAAAGGAAATTAATCTTTCTATTGCACTTGATTTATATGATTTTCTGTCCGTTTGCGGATACGATTGTAAACTTACAAGGGCAGGGGACTATGAAGTCTTTACAGATAATGAAGAAAGAACAAAATCCGATTTATATAACAGAATGGATTATATAAATTCCTTTTCTCCGTGCATTCTTATTTCCGTTCATCAAAATCATTTTGAAAATGAGAGCGAGCACGGAACTCAAATTTGGTATTCACCTAACGACAGCAAAAGTAAAGACATTGCAAACAGCGTGTTATCGAGCGTAAAGAAAAATTTACAAGTCGATAACACAAGGGAAAATAAACAATCGGATGACAGTTATTATCTGCTTTACAAAGCAAAAAATCCGTCGTTTATGATCGAGTGCGGCTTTATGAGTAATACAGAAGAAAACAAAAAACTGCAAAATCCGGAATATCAAAAGGATATGGCATATTCGATATTATTCGGAGTAAGTGAGGAAGTATAATGGCATCTAAGGTTAAATCACTGTTTGTATGCAGTGAGTGCGGATATGAAAGTGTTAAATGGTATGGCAAGTGTCCCAATTGCGGCGAATGGAACACAATGGAGGAACAAGCTCCGGTCGTTTCAGGCAAAACGGGAATTAAAAGCAGAGCAAGCATACAGATACCTCTTAAACTTAACGAAATTGACAGTACCATAGAAAAAAGAATTTCAACAGGTATGGAAGAATTTGACAGAGTACTCGGCGGCGGAATTGTCGAGGGTAGCCTTGTCTTGCTTTCCGGTGACCCGGGAATAGGTAAATCTACCATACTGCTTCAAATGTGCCAATTCATAGGAAAAAGCAGAACTGTTCTTTATATAAGCGGTGAAGAATCAACCAGACAGATTAAACTCAGAGCGAACAGGTTGGGTGTAGATACAGATAATCTTTTTGTTCTCGCACAAACCGATGTTGCTTCTATTGTTGAAACAATCAAAACGGAAAAACCGAATATTGTAATAATTGATTCAATTCAAACTATGATGATTGATGATATTTCTTCATCGGCAGGCAGCATTACACAGGTCAGAGAATGCACTAATATTTTTATGCATCTTGCTAAATCATTGGGCATTCCGATTTTTGTAGTTGGCCATGTTAATAAGGACGGAGCCATTGCCGGACCAAAAGTACTAGAACATATAGTGGATACCGTTTTGTATTTTGAAGGTGAACGCAATTACTCATACAGAATTTTGAGAAGTGCGAAAAACAGATTCGGCTCTACTAACGAAATCGGCGTATTTGAAATGGCACAAAACGGTATGAAAGAGGTCAAAAATCCGTCATTGATGATGCTTTCCGGCAGACCGAAAAACACAAGCGGAACCTGTGTAGCGTGCACTATGGAGGGTTCTCGGCCCATTCTTGCCGAAGTGCAGGGGTTGGTTACTTCTTCGGGATTCGGTACTCCGAGACGAATGTGCACAGGTTTTGATTATAACAGAATGAGTATGATAATTGCTGTTCTTGAAAAAAGAGCGGGTTATATGTTCGGCGGTATGGACGCTTACTTGAATGTTATAGGCGGTTTGAAACTGTTTGAGCCGGCAGCAGATTTGAGCGTTGCAATGGCACTTGTTTCGTCTTTGCGAGATAAAGTGCTTAATGAAAACACCTTGGCTTTCGGCGAAATAGGACTTGCAGGGGAAATCAGAGCTGTAAATAACTGTGAGCAAAGAATTAACGAAGCGGGCAGATTAGGATTTACAAAGTGTATAATTCCGTTTCATAATTATAAATCGCTTTCAAAAGAAACAAAAATTTCTATGGATATTGTTCCGGTAAGAACGATACGCACGGCGTTTGATGCAATAACAGAGGAATCATAAATACAATATAATTTTAACTGGCAGTCGCATTACGGTGCGGCTGTTTTTTAGTTGTGTAATTTGTTATAATCTGCTTATTTATTTATGAAAGGAAGATTGACATGACAGAGAAAGAAAAAACAAAATTATACGCTTACTATGTAAATAAGGATATGCGGCTTTATGACGATTTAGTTACATACGAAAATCGGTATCAAGTACGAAGTACAGATGAGGTAGACCACTTAGAGAGTATTATCTCCATTGTACGCAAAAAGACATTTGATGAGGTAATGCTGGAAGTGTTTAGACTTCTTGACTTACCACCGTTTCAAAGCAAAAAGGGCGGATAAAACCGCCCTATAATTTTTGTTCTAATTGCACAAAATTAATATACCTATTTTTTTGTACTTGA
>UQPH01000047.1 GCA_900542875.1 uncultured Eubacterium sp.
GGGATACGGTTCATAGCCATACAAGATAACGTGGATACGGAAAACCGTGACAGCGGCGCAATGGAAATGATGCCCATTATGAACGTGTTCAACGAATGGCACGCTGCAAATACAAGTAAGAAGATACGAACAGTGTTAAAGGCGAATGCGCGGGAAGGAAAGTATCATGCGAGGAAAGCGCCTTACGGGTATGTGAAAAGCGATACCGAAAAGAAAAAAGAATAACCCACGGTCAGTGCGTTTATGATTTTATTTGATTTAATTTCGTTTGAGGTTTTTGTAATATCCATTAAAAGATTTCACCTGTTAATTATAATTTATTTTATTTTATCATACTATGCGGCGGTGTCAATGAATTATTGCCTTTTTTTACCGCATTGTAATATTTCGGGGCTTGTCATCATAGATTTTTGTAGGTGACGGAATGAACGAAACAGAATTTTTATATAACTATCTTCCCGAAGATTTGTCTGTCGCAATTAAAAAAACGGACGGGCATATTAAATATAATCTTTTTGAAATCAGACTCAGACGAAGCAGAGCCGTTGTTCTCTGTCTTTTAGGAAAATGTTTTTATCTTGAGCCGTCCGGTGAGATAACGCAGGAGAAAAACGAAAATGTAATTAAAATTTCAGATGAGGATTTTGATGAAACTTTTATGAGGCTGTGCGGACATTCTCTTTATTCGGCTCTTGACAGCCTTAAAAGGGGATACATAACTCTTTCAAACGGCTCAAGAGTCGGGGTTTGTATGACTGCCGTTTTGGAAAACGATAATGTTACCTCTGTCAGGGACGCCTCCTCTTTGAACATAAGAATTCCACGAGAGTTAAAAGGCTGTTCCGATTTACTTTGCGATTATTTGTTTTCAAACGGTCTTAAAAGCGTTTTGGTAGCCTCACGTGTGTCCGGAGGAAAAACAACTCTCTTGCGTGATATTGCACGCAATCTTTCAGAGAGAATGTATAAGGTTACGGTAGTTGACGAAAGAAACGAAATAGGCGCAAAAAAAGGTAAAATTATTACCGCTGACCTTGGCGATAATACGGATGTCTTGACATTTTACCCAAAAGAGACCGGAACAGAAATCGCCGTCAGAACCTTGTCTCCCGATGTCATTATTTTGGACGAGGCGGCAAACGATGCAGAGGCGAAAGCAATCTCTTACGCTTTTTCCTGCGGAGTTAAATTCATTCTTTCCGTTCACGCTTCAAACACCGATGAACTGAAAAATAAAAAGATTGTATCTCGCCTCCTTTCAACAAATGAGTTTTCTTATGTTGTGTTGATTGACTGCGGCTTTGAATATAAAATCTATGATGTTACGGACGGTGAAATTAATGAAAATTACAGGAGCACTGTTGATAATTCTATCGTCTGCAATGAGCGGCGCATATCTTATAAAAATTGCTCGTGAAAGGATTTGCATATGTGAGGAACTGCTTGTTTTCTGTGATATGCTCAAAAACGACATATCCACCCGCCGCACCGAACTTGATACTCTTATAAACAGTATTGCCGATAATCCGTGTCTTTCACACATTTCGTTTATAAATTCCGATTTTATTTGCGGTAAAAAAGAGGTAACTTCGATTTTGATGCGTCGGGATAATCAAAGAATTACCGAGTTCTTGTCATCTCTCGGCAGTTTTGATTTATCCGCTCAACTTAATGAAATTGAATTTTTTTCTTCGTTTATTTGCTCGAGAAAAGCAGAGTATGAATACACTCTGAAAACAAAATCAAGACTTTATTTTACTCTTTGCTTTTCATTTGGATGTATAGTTTCGCTCGTAATTATATAGAGGTGTAACCTGTGGACATTAATTTTATTTTTAAGATAGCAGCTGTCGGAATAATTGTTGCGGTGCTGAATACTTTGCTTGTACGTTCGGGCCGTGACGATCAGGCAATGCTCACAACCCTTGCAGGAGTCGTGGTGGTGCTGATGATGCTGGTGCCGCAGATTAGAGAACTTTTTACCACTGTTAAGGATTTATTTGATTTGTAATTATGATGAAACTCATTGGTATTTCGTTTTGCGTTTTGCTTTGCGGCACACTTATAAAAAGCGAGAATAAAGCGGTCTATTTTATTCTTTCTCTTTCGGGCGGAATTTTAGCTTTTCTTTCGGTCTCGGACAAGGTGTCGGAACTTTTTAATCAAATTATGAAATTGGGCGAAAGCATACCGGCAGCGCAGTCCTATGTCAGGCTTATGCTCAAAGTGCTGTGTATTGTTCTTATTGTCGGCTTTACCTGCGATACCTGCCGTGATAACGGCGAAAACGCTCTTGCGTCCTTTGTCGAAACGGGCGGCAAGGTGATAATCATTTCTATGATAATGCCGCTGTTTGAGGCTGTGCTTGATACCGTGATAGGATTGATAAAATGAAAATGCAACGATTTTTAATTTTTCTTTTATTGTTCATATTTATTCCCTGTACAGTCTGTGCAGAGGATTTGAGCAGCGATAAGTATAACGAGGCCTTGTCCGATTATGACCTGTCTTTTTTTGAGGACAGCCTTGATAAGGATACATATAAAACTCTTGAGGATTTGGGGCTTTCCGATTTTGACTATAACAGCATTACCTCTTTGTCGTTTGAAAAAACTCTTAACTATGTTCTGTCGCTTTTTAAGCAGAAAGCCAAAGCACCGTTGAGTTCCTGCCTTACCGTTTTGATTTTTGTTATATTATCCTGCTTTTTGCAGTCTTTTTCGGATAAAAAAGATGACAGCATAAATCAAACCTATTCTACCGTCAGTGCCTTGATTATAACGGTTGTTGTACTTTCTAAACTTACTCATACAATATCTGTTTGCGTAACATCCGTTTCAGTAGCCGGTGATTTCATTTATGCGTTTGTGCCGGTTTTTTGTATGCTCGTTGTAGTTTCGGGCTCGGGAGCAGTCGGCTTTTCTACCAATACTCTGTTGCTCGCTCTGTCGCAGGGAATGTCTTTTTTGGCATCGAATGTATTTATGCCGCTCATTAATTGTTTTTTAGCACTCGGAATATGCTCGTCGCTCAGATACGAACTTCATCTTACAAAATTGATTTCAACGGTTAAAAAAATTATTACTACTTGTATATCGTTTTTGTGCGGAGTTTTTGTATCGGTGCTTTCGGTTAAGACTGCGGTTGCGGCTAAGGCGGATATGCTCGGAATAAGATCTATTCGCTTTGCCGTAAATTCCGTTGTGCCCGTTATAGGTTCTTCAATCAGCGAGGGACTGCTTTCCATTCAGGCTTATTCTTCTCTGATTAAAAGCAGTGTCGGCATAGTCGGCATTGTGGCTGTTGTGCTTGTTTTTTTGCCTGCGATTGTAGAAACCGCAGTGTGGAGAATATCGCTTTCTTTTTGCTCTGTTTTATCCGATGTGTTCGGCGATAAGTCCGTATCTTCAGTGCTCAATGCTTTTCGGGAAGCACTTCTTCTTGCTAATGTAATCGTTATCTTGTCTATGGTTACGACTGTGATTTCAATAGGCATTCTTGTTGCGGCGGGAGGCGGCGGAAAGTGAATTTAATAAAAGAATGGACATTTTGTATTTGCTCAACCGTTATCGTTTCGGTAATATTTTCTCTCCTTGCGCCAAAGGGCGGCAGCGGCAGATTTTATAAATCGGTTATCTCTCTTTTTATTTTTGTTTCTTTTCTGTTTCCGTTTACTCAAATAGGCGATAAAAAACTTGATTTTAATCTTGATAATATAAATATCGAGGCAGAAAATAATACAAACAGTATAGCGGAGGGAGTTGTTAAAAACGAAATTATTACTCTTTTGGAAAATAATTCCGTTTACTCGGCGGGGGTTAATTGTTCCTCGAGTGTTAATGCCGATAACGAGATTATGCTTAACAGCGTTACCGTTTCTGTTGCAGATGAGTACGACTGTGATACCGTAAGGCAACTGATTTACGATGAATTGTCGCTGAATGTCAGGGTGATACACATTGGTGAATAAACTTAAAGAATATTTAGAAAAGATAAAATTTGATAAAAAGAAAATCATAATTGCAATCGGTTTTATGGGAATCGCTTTGATTTTACTTTCCGAGGTTGTTCCGCAGGAATCGTCAAAATCGCAGAGTACCGACGTACAGACGAATTACAGTGAGTATGTTTCTTCTCTGGAGGAAAAGACCGCCGATTTGATTTCGTCCATAGACGGCGTCGGAAAATGCAAGGTGATGATTACCCTTGAACAGTCGGACGAAAATATTTTTGCAAAAAATACCGACGAAAGCACAAATTCGGGTTCTTATTCCAAAAAAAGCGAATATGTATTGTATGAGGACAATAACAATGATACCCCTGTTTTGGTTAAACAGTATTTTCCAAAAGTAAAGGGCGTTGCCGTGGTGTGCACCGGCGGTGATGATGTCGTTGTAAAAGAAAAGGTTATTTCGAGCATTTCCTCTCTGTTCGGAATATCGGGAACAAAAATTTCAGTATCAAAAATTAACAGGTGATTTTATGTCAAAAGAAGAACTTAACGATTTCGAACTTGAACAGCAGACAATGATTGAAAACGAAAATAAGACCGAAAATGAAAATAACGATTCTCTTTTTGACGGTGAAAATATCGTCAAAGAAAATCCCGATGATAAAAAAGACAGAAAAAAGCGTAAAAAATTCATAGGTACTGTTGTTGCCTTTGCTTTAGTTTTGGCAGTAGGTGTGGTGGGAAATTGGTACTATGAAAATACGGACGCCTCGTCGCCCATTCAGCCGCTGCTGGATTCCGCCGCCCAAAAGACTTTGGGCAAGGCTGAACTCGTAGATGCAACAACAACTGTCGTAGAGGAAAACAGCTATTTTTCTTCCGCAAGGGTTGAACGCCAAAATTCGAGAGATGCCGCTCTCGAAAAACTTCAGGCCGTTGTTGACAGCACCGACGAGAGTGAAGAGGCTAAAAAGGCAGCAAGCGAAAAAATAGCACAAATATCAGCCTCTATATCAAATGAGAATAAAATCGAAACCCTTGTTTGCGCAAAGGGAGTTAAAAACTGTATTGCCGTAATAAACGAAGATTCATCAAGAGTGGATGTCATAGTCGATACAGACGATTTGAGCGATACGCTCATTATGCAGATTAAAGATATTGCCATGGCTCAAACGGGTTGCAGTTTTGAAAATGTATCCATAGTTCAGTCCTCGTCTCAGTCAAATGCACAGCAAAGTACCGATACGGAATAAACAATATGTTTATTAATTATAAAATATACTTGTATAAGTACAGCTTTTATGTTATAATGTTTTCAGTTTCAGATGATTATTATCATTCTGATTTGCATAACATAGGAGTTGTATTTTATGGAAATTATCAAAAACAGCGATAAAGGCAATTTAATCATATCCCATGAGGCAATTTCCTCTATTGCGATTAATGCCGCTAAGGACGTTGACGGCGTCGGCTCTTTTTCCAACAGACCCGTAGATGTCGTAAGCACCATAAAAAAGGGCAGTCTTAAGGTTATGAGTCCCGTAAGGCTCACTCAAAACGGAGAAGATATGGATGTCAGCATTTGTATCAATCTTTTGCCGAATAAAAAGATTAAGACAGTGAGTGAGAACATACAGACATCGGTTCGTGAAGCAATAGAAAATATGACCGGTAAGAAGGTTAATAAGGTCAATGTTATTATTGCAGGAATTGATATTCCCGAGTCCGGCGACTCTAAGGCACCTTTAACAAGTGAAGAATAAATAATGTTGCCGACTCTCTGTATTTAGGGTCGGCTTTTGTTTTTAGGAGAATATTATGATGAGAAAAAGAAGCGAGGAGAGGGAGCAGGCTTTTTGTCTACTCTTTCAGTCACTGTTTAATACAGACGAAAATTTTGAAATTTATGAGGAAAATATCGAGTCTGTCGGAGATTACGCAAGAAGCATTGCTTTGGGTGTAGAAGAAAAAAAGGATAATTTGGACGGGCTTATCGAAAAATATTCAAAGGGTTGGAAGGTAAAGAGACTTCCGAAAGTAAACCTTGCAATACTAAGGCTTGCCGCATATGAGATTCTTTTTGTTGACGATGTTCCCGAAAGCGTTGCAATCAACGAGGCGGTGGAACTTGCAAAGAAATATTCGGGTGAGTCGGATTATTCTTTCATTAACGGAGTTCTCGGTGCACTCGTTAAGGGTGAGGTAAAAGAGTAATGTTTCTCGGTATAGATACGAGTAATTATACTACCTCACTTGCACTTTTTGACGGAAAGAATATTATTCAGAGAAAAAAGGTCTTGACCGTAAAAAAAGGCGAAAGAGGTCTCAGACAGAGTGACGCCGTGTTTCAACATACCGTTAATATGCCTCTTCTTATGAACGAACTTGATTTTTCGTCGGGGATTGATTCGGTTGGTGTGAGCACCCGACCGAGGAGCGTTGATGGCAGTTATATGCCGTGCTTTTTGGTGGGTGAAAATGTTGCAACCGCTGTGTCAAAAACGAGTAATGTACCGCTTTATAAAACTTCGCATCAGGTCGGTCATATCCTTGCCGCACTTTATTCGGTCAAAAGACTTGATTTGATAAACAAAAAATTTATCGCATTCCATTTAAGCGGCGGAACAACAGAGGCATTGATTGTAACTCCCGATAATGACGACATTGTAAAGTGTACTCTTGTCGCTTCTTCAAGCGATTTGAAAGCGGGACAGGCTGTAGACCGAACCGGTGTTCTTCTCGGTCTTGATTTTCCGTGCGGAAAAGAACTTGACGCTCTGTCCGAAAAAAGTGACAGAGAATTTAAGATTAAGCCGTCTATGCAGGGACTTAACTGTTCGCTCAGCGGAGCGGAAAATAAAGTTAAGAAAATGATGGCAGATAACGAGAGCAGAGAAGATATTGCAAAATTTGTGCTTAGTTTCGTCTCCGCTTCCGTTCTTGAAATGTGCAAAAGAGTTATTAAAGAGTACGGCGAATTTCCGATTTTGTTTTCGGGAGGAGTCTCTTCTAATTCTTTGCTCAGAAAAACAATTAACGATAATCTTGACGCATACTTCGCCGAAAGCGAATTTTCACTCGATAATGCATCGGGCACGGCAGTTTATGCGTATTTGAAAAACGAAATTAATTTATGAATACACTAACCGTATCACAAGTTAACAGATATATTAAAGCGATACTCGATGAGGCACAGCCGCTTAATCGTATTTATGTGTCGGGCGAAATATCAAATTTTAAGCACTATCGCCAGAGCGGACATATGTATTTTACGCTTAAAGATAATTCTTCCCAGCTGAAATGCGTTATGTTTGCAGGTAATAACA
Source organism: uncultured Eubacterium sp. (assembly GCA_900542875.1). GTDB lineage: Bacteria > Bacillota > Clostridia > Oscillospirales > Acutalibacteraceae > Eubacterium_R. Next base: position 7,279 of record UQPH01000047.1, read on the forward strand.
GTTCGCTTAAATTTACTCCCGAGGACGGTATGAGCGTCGTCTGCTTCGGAAAGGTCAGCGCCTATGAGCGTGACGGTCAGTATCAGCTTTATGTCAGCTCAATGCAACCTAACGGTTTGGGTGCTCTCGCTCTGGCATATGAGCAACTCAAACAAAGACTCGAAAAAGAGGGTTATTTTGCTCCCGAACATAAAAAGTCCGTACCTAAATATCCTGTCAAAATCGGAGTTGCCACATCAAATATGGGCGCTGCTGTCGAGGATATAAAAAATATTATTTCACGCAGATTTCCGCTTGCCGAAATAGTTATTTGTCCGACTGTTGTTCAGGGCGGCGAAGCGTGTGAAGATATAGCCTCTTCGGTTAAATTTCTCGATACGCTCGGCGTTGATGTTATCATCGTCGGCAGGGGCGGCGGCTCTATGGAGGATTTGTGGGCGTTTAATACAATGCCTGTTATTCAGGCGGTTTATGACTGCAACACTCCGATTATTTCCGCAGTCGGACACGAAACCGATTTTACTCTGTGCGATTTTGTCGCAGATCTCAGGGCACCTACACCGAGTGCGGCGGCAGAACTTGCCGTTCCCGATATAAACAGCGAACTTCAAATTGCAGACGGCTTTTATTCTTCGCTTTTGTCACTCTTTAAGCATAAGATAGAAACCGAAGAAATTAATCTTGACAGAATAGTAAACCGTTCGCCGCTTTCCGATGCAAACGAAGCATTCAAAGCAAGGCAGGAAAAGCTTGAATTGCTCTATGATAATTTGATGTTACGATTTAAGGCGAAGATTGATGATAAGGAAAAAGCACTTAAAAGGGAGGCGGATATGCTAAACGCCGTTAATCCGCTTTCGGTTATTGCCCGTGGCTTTACATTGACTTCAAAGGATAATAAGACCGTCTCAAGTGTAAAATCACTCAGCGTGAACGATACCGTCTGCACAAGATTTTCAGACGGAAAAATTACAGCAACCGTTTGTGAGGTAATAAGTAATGAATGAAGAATTAACATATGAAAAGGCTATGACCAGACTTGAGGAAATAGTCTCATTGCTCGAAAAAAACGATGTGAGCCTTGATGATTCCATTAAACTCTTTGAGGAGGGAACGAGGCTTACTGCCTTTTGCTCGGAAAAACTCAAAAACGCAAAGGCAAAAATCACTTTGGCAGAAAAGGAGTAAAATATGTATTCACCTGATTTTAAGGCACAAATCGAAAAATATTGCGATACCGTTAATACAGAATTAATGAAATATATTCCCGAGGCAAATGACGGTCAGAGAGATGTTACTAAGGCTATGCGCTACTCTCTTTCAAACGGCGGTAAAAGACTCCGTCCGATTTTTGTTCTGGAGTTTTGCAGAATGTGCGGC
>UQPH01000048.1 GCA_900542875.1 uncultured Eubacterium sp.
CCCTGCCGCTGTTGAGGCCGCTAAAGGTTCCAATATAAAAATCGGTGCGGAAAATATTCACTTTAAGGCTTCGGGTGCATTTACCGGCGAGGTTTCGGCTGATATGCTCAAGGAAGCAGGAGTTGAATACGTTATTGTCGGTCACTCGGAGAGAAGAACATACTTCGGTGAAACCGACCAGACCGTTAACCTTCGTGCTCTTGCAGCTTTGAACGCTGGCTTTAAGACTATTATTTGTGTCGGCGAAACACTTGAGCAGAGAGAACTTGGTTATACTGAAACTCTTTTGAAATTCCAGACTAAGATGGCACTTACAAATGTAACAAAGGAACAGCTTGCAAATGTCATAATCGCTTATGAGCCTGTTTGGGCAATCGGTACCGGCGTAACAGCCACATCCGATCAGGCTGATGAGGGTAACGGATTTGTGAGAGCTGCTATCGAGGAAGCCTACGGTAAAGATGCTGCTGAGAGCGTAACAGTTCAGTACGGCGGTTCAATGAATGCGAAAAATGCCGAAGAACTTCTTTCTAAAGTAAATGTTGACGGTGGACTTATCGGTGGTGCGTCTCTTAAAGCCCAGGATTTCTCCGTAATAGTTGCCGCTGCTTCTAAATAATGATTGAATAGTAAGATAAGGTGATTTGAATGAAAAAACCTGTTGTTTTATGTATAATGGACGGCTTCGGCCAAAACCCGTCCGATTACGGCAATGCGATAAAAGCTGCTAATACTCCGCGGTTAGATGAATTTATGAAGAATGATCCCATGACATATATCGGGGCTTCAGGAATGGATGTAGGCCTTCCGGACGGTCAAATGGGTAACAGCGAGGTAGGTCATACAAATATCGGTGCCGGCAGAGTTGTTTATCAGGAACTCACAAGAATTAGTAAGGCAATAACCGACGGTGATTTCTTTAAGAATCCGGCATTTATGGGTGCGGTTGAAAATTGCAAAAAATACGGTACGGCTCTCCACTTGATAGGCCTTTTATCCGACGGCGGCGTACACAGCCACAATACTCATCTTTATGCCTTACTGGAACTCGCTAAACGTAACGGCATTAAGGACGTTTATGTTCATTGTCTTCTTGACGGTCGTGACGTACCTCCGGCATCCGGCGTTGAGTATATAAAAGAGCTTGAAGATAAAATGAGCGAAATCGGTGTTGGCAAAATTGCTACCTTAATGGGCAGATTTTATGCTATGGACCGTGACAATATGTGGGACAGAGTCGGAATGGCATACAGGGCTATGGTCAACGGTGAAGGCGTACACAATTCAAATGCCGTTGATGCAGTCGAAAAGTCTTATGAGACAATCGATGGTGACGGTAAGCATCTTACAGACGAATTTGTTATGCCCACAGTATGCTCCGAGGACGGCAAAATTAAAGAAAATGATTCTGTGGTATTCTTTAATTTCCGTCCGGACCGTGCAAGAGAAATAACAAGAGCTTTTGTGGATCCTGAATTCAAGGGATTCGAAAGGAAGTATTTCCCTCTTTATTATGTTTGCATGACTCAGTATGATGAGACTATGCCGAATGTTAAGGTCGCTTTTGCACCTGAGGCTCTTAAAAATACTATGGGAGAATATCTTTCTTCTCTCGGCAAAACACAGCTTCGTATAGCTGAGACACAAAAATATGCGCACGTTACATTTTTCTTTAATGGCGGAGAAGAAAAAGTATATCCGGGCGAAGACAGAGTTCTTATCGACTCACCCAAAATTTCAACATTTGACTTGAAGCCTGAGATGAGTGCTTATGAGGTCTGCGACGCCGCTTGTGAGAGAATACTCAGCGGAAAATACGATGTTGTAATTCTTAACTACGCTAACTGTGATATGGTGGGCCACACGGGTGTTTTCCCTGCGGCGGTAAAAGCTGTTGAAACTGTTGATGAATGCGTCGGTAAGCTTGTTGATGCAGTCAATAAGATGGGCGGCGTTACACTTATAACCGCGGACCACGGTAATGCAGATAAAATGTATGCTGAGGACGGAACACCGTTTACTGCCCACACAACCAATCCCGTTCCGTTGATTGTAGTAGGTTATGATTGCAAGCTCAAACAAAATGGCGGCAGACTCTGCGACCTTGCGCCTACAATGCTTGACATTATGGGACTTGCAAAACCTGCTGAGATGACAGGTGTTTCTCTTATTGAAAAGTAATAAGCTTCACCATTAGGGTTGCTGTAATTACACTAACCATATTGGCACACAGCGAAGCAAAAGCTGTGTGCCTTATCTTTTTTATACCTATTGCTCCGTAATAAACGGTTATTACATAAAAAGTGGTTTCAGTTGACGCCATTACAGCGGATGCACATCTGCCTATAAATGAGTCGCAGCCATAGACTTTGAGCAGATTTTCAAATATGCTTAGGGATCCGCTGCCCGACAGCGGAGTTAGTGTTATCAGAGGTATTAGTTCGGCAGGAATACCGATATTTGTAAAAACAGGCGTTATAAGTTTTGTGAAATAATCGCAGAGACCCGATTTTGTAAACATATTTACTGCCAGCATCATTGCCGTAATCGCCGGGAAGATGGCTAATCCGGTTTTGAGTCCTGACGGCACGCCATCGGTAAAATCCTGAAAGACGTTTCTCTTTTTCAAGAGCGAATAACATACTGTCCCTGCAATGAAAATAATGAATATGTAAGCACCTATTTTATTCATATTTTTTACCACCGAGCATCTTTGTCAAAATAATACCTGTTGCAACCGATGCAAATGAGGCTACGAGCGAAGCCGCCACAAAGTCCAAGGGATTTGCGGCACCGTTATTTTGCCTTACAGCTGCTATTGTAGACGGAAACACCTTTAAAGCTGTTGAGTTTAAGACAACAAACATAACCATATTGTTTGTGGCTGTATATCCGTTAGGTCTGTCTTTTGCAAACTCTTTCATAACCAATATACCAAGCGGAGTCGAGGCGTTTCCAAGTCCTAACAGTCCTGCTGCCATGCTGAGACTTATTGCGTCAAAAAGTTTACTTTTGGGTTTTACATCTTTAAATAAAAGCTTAATAATAGGGGACAGGGCCTTTGAAAATAATTTATTTAAGCCTGATTTTTCTATAATATTCATAATGCCACCCCAAAAGCAAAATACCCCTAATACAGATAGCAAAAATTCAACCGATTGTTTGCCGGATACAATAATAGCACTTGATAAGCCCTCTGTGCTGCCACAAATAAATGAAAATATTACGCTTAGAAGAATTATGGCACACCATATATAATTCATCACTTCTATCACCGATACCATGTATATTCATATGAAATGATAAATAGATATTGCATTTTCGTTGACATAATAATTTTAAAATGCTATATTATGTCAAAAGGAAGTTCCGAATGTTGCTTTTTGTTGAATGTTAGGAGTGAATATTATGAAATCTACGGGCATGGTCCGTGGAATTGATAAAATGGGCAGGGTGGTACTGCCGACCGAGACCCGTAAGCTTTTGAACCTCGTAGCAGGTAAAAGTGCCGTAGAGATATATACTGATGACGACTCCATCGTTTTAAAAAAATATGTTCCGGCGTGTATTTTTTGCGATAGTGTAGATGATATTGTAGAGTATAAAGGAAATAAAATTTGTAAGCAGTGTATTGAAAAACTAAATGCACTTGCAGAAGAATAAAATGCGTATTTTTATTGATGCCGACGGATGTCCTGTCACTGAATCAGCCATTAATTTTGCCAAACAACACAATATAGAGTGCTATGTTGTATGTGATACTTCTCATGAATTTTCGTTTAATTATGCAAGTGTTATTACAGTTTCAAAAGGCAAAGACAGTGCAGATTACAAAATAGTCAATCTTATATCACCCGGCGATATTGTGGTAACGCAGGATTATGGCCTTGCTGCTATGTGCCTTGCAAAGAATGCAAGGGCTATAAATCAAAACGGTTTGATTTATACTGACAATAACATTGACTTTCTTTTGCAGTCAAGGCATATTTCTCGTGAAATTCGTATGTCTGGCGGCAGAACAAAAGGACCTCATAAACGAAAAGATTTTCAAAATGAAGATTTTTTAAGGTCTCTTAAAAGTTTAATTGAGAATAAATAAAAAACGATATCGAAGATTTAACTTCGATATCGTTTTTTTGTATTGATTGTAATTAAAGGTTACTTACATGATAACTGAGAGTCATAAGGCTGTCGGAAAGATGTACATTTTCAACTGCAACATTTGGGTAATCCGAAGCAATATCATAATGACTGAAATTCCAAAATCCTTTTACACCGAGTTTAACAAGCTCATCAACAATTTCTTTTGCATTATCGCTTGGTATGCAAAGCACTGCAACGGCAGGGGAGTTGTCGCGACAAAAATCATACAGACCGTTAATATGTCTTACGGGTATGTTACGTACAAGCTTGCCAGCAAGTGCTTCGTTTTTATCAAAAATACCGATGAGGTTAAACCCGCGTGCTTCAAAAGACATATGAGAAGCTATGGCGTGACCGAGATTTCCTGCACCTATCAGTATAGTCTTAAGATGATTGTTGACACCGAGTATAGAACCTATTTCTTTGTACAGCTGTTCAACATTATATCCGTATCCTTGCTGACCGAAGCCACCGAAGCAATTAAGATCCTGGCGAATTTGTGAAGCGGTAAAACCCATTCTTTTTGATAACTCACCGGATGATATACGAACTGTTCCGTTCTTTTTTATTTCACCTAAAAAGCGATAATATCTCGGAAGTCTTTTAACAACAGATAACGATACCGAATCATTTTTTGCCATTTCTCAGTTCACCTCACTTTGAAAGCTTTTGAACGGTTTCCATTACATAATCTCCGAATTCGCTGCACGTTGCACCGTCTTCTCGTCCGGTAATTACATATTTTTTATCGGTGAACATACAGTAATCAAGAGCCTTTTCAAGAAGATCGGCTTTATCTTGCTTCCCGATATGAGACAGCAACATAACTGTAGCACGGAGCATGGAGCAAGGATCGGCATATTGACCTCTTCCTTCGGAAATCATACGCGGAGCAGAACCGTGTATAGCTTCGAACATTGCATATCTTTTCCCGAGATTAGCACTTCCTGCCGTGCCGACGCCGCCTTGGAATTCGGCAGCTTCGTCGGTTATAATATCGCCGTATAGATTCGGGAGAACAAAAACTTTAAAGTCTTTGCGTCGCTTTTCATCAATAAGCTTTGCTGTGGTTATGTCAATATACCATTCATCAGTAGTGATTTCAGGGTACTCCTTGCCGATATTTTTGCATATGTTGAGGAATTTACCGTCTGTCGTTTTAATAACATTAGCTTTGTTGATAATTGATACGCGATCTTTGTGATTCTTACGAGCATACTCATACGCCATTTTGGCAATTCTTTCCGAACCTTCACTTGTTGCTACAACAAAATCAAATGCAAGATCGTCGTCAACATTTATGCCCTTTGAACCTACGGCATAAGCACCCTCGGTATTTTCACGGAAAAATGTCCAATCTATTCCTTTTTCAGGAACTTTTACAGGGCGTACATTTGCAAATAAATCAAGAGCTTTTCTCATGGCAACATTGGCACTTTCAATGTTTGGCATACCGCTGCCTGCTTGCGGTGTCGTTGTTGGGCCTTTTAAAATAACGTGACATGATTTAAGCTCTTCCAGAACATCGTCGGGAATAGCCTGCATATGGGCAATTCTGTTCTCGATTGTAAGTCCGTCAATGACTTTAAACTCAACTTTTCCGGCTTTAACATCGTCTTCAAGCATATACTCAAGAACTCGTGCCGATTCTTTTGTTATAATCGGTCCAATGCCGTCTCCGCCGCAAACGCCGATAACTATTTTATCAAGTTTATCATAGTCAATACTGTCCTTTTGAGCTTTAATTCTGTCTGAACGTTCCGATTGCTCGCGAACGAGTGCTTCAAACTTTTTTAAAGCTTCCTGCAAATTTTCTTCAGTCATTTTTTTCCTCCTATTATAATGATTCTCTTGTGTAGTTGAGAAGACCGCCCGCAAGGATAATATCCTTTTGGCGTGTTGACAAATCATATTTAAGCTCGAACTTTTCGCCGGTTGTTTCATTAAGCAACATCACGGGTTTGTCTGAGAGTATCTCGTCTTTTACTTTTTCAAGGCTGAGAAGGTCGCCCTCGGAAATCTTGTCGTAATCATCGGGGTTTTTAAAGTTGAGAGGCAATATACCGGCATTAATAAGATTTGCACAGTGAATTCTTGCAAATGATTTTGTGATAACTGCCTTTATACCGAGATAAAGCGGAACCAAAGCCGCATGTTCACGAGAAGAGCCCTGACCGTAGTTGGCGCCGCCGATTATAATTCCTTTGCCTTCTTTTTTACATCTGTCGGGGAATTCCTTGTCGCACACTCCGAAGCAGAACTGCGAAAGGTAAGGTATATTTGAGCGATAGGGTAGTATCTTGGCACCTGCCGGCATAATATGATCGGTGGTTATATCATCTCCGACTTTGAGAAGTGCTTTAGCTTCAATGCTCTCCGGTAATTTTTCGGTTTTGGGGAACGGTTTGATGTTTGGACCGTAAATAACATCAACCTTGTCTGCGTCTTCTTCTGAAGCGGGCATTTCTATCATATTGTCATTAACAATAAATTTGTCGGGCATAAGGATGTGGAGCGGTTCTCCGTTTTCTCTCGGATCGGTCAATACACCGGCGATTGCCGATACCGCGGCAGTCTCGGGGCTTACAAGGTATATTCCTGCGTCTGCGGTTCCGGAACGTCCCTCAAAGTTTCTGTTGAACGTTCTGAGAGAAATGCCTTTTGAATTAGGCGACTGACCCATACCTATACATGGTCCGCAAGCGCTTTCGAGAATTCTGGCACCTGCATTTATCATATCCGAGAGTGCTCCGTTGAGTGCAAGCATATTAAGCACCTGCTTTGAACCCGGAGCGATGCTCAGGCTGACGTTTTCGGCAACGGTATGTCCCTTTAATATAGCCGCGACTTTCAGCATATCCATTAAAGAGGAATTTGTGCATGAGCCTATGCATACCTGATCAATTTTAATTTTGCCTATTTCAGAAACCTTTTTTACTTTATCGGGCATATGCGGCATAGCTGCAAGAGGCTCAAGAGAAGAAAGGTCTATTTCAATAAATTCGTCGTATACCGCATCGCTGTCGGCAGAAAGCTCTGTCCAATCATCAACTCTGCCTTGTGCTTCAAGAAACGCCTTGGTTATTTCATCTGACGGGAAAACCGACGTTGTTGCTCCAAGCTCAGCACCCATATTAGTTATAGTTGCTCTCTCCGGAACGGATAAAGTTTTAACGCCTTCGCCTGTATACTCGATTATTTTGCCTACACCGCCCTTGACAGTCATTCTTCTGAGGACTTCAAGGATTACGTCTTTGGCCGTAACATAAGGGCTGAGTTTCCCGGTAAGATGTACATTGACGATTTTCGGCATGGTAATATAGTATGTGCCGCCGCCCATTGCAACAGCTACGTCAAGTCCACCTGCACCCATAGCGAGCATACCTATACCGCCGCCTGTGGGTGTGTGGCTGTCAGAGCCAATAAGCGTTTTTCCGGGTTTGCCGAAACGTTCTAAGTGTACTTGATGGCAAATACCGTTTCCCGGACGAGAAAATCTAATTCCGCGTTTCTTTGCAACACTGCCTATAAAACGATGGTCATCTGCATTCTCAAATCCTGTCTGCAAGGTATTATGGTCAACATAAGCAACCGAAAGTTCTGTTTTAACTCTTTTAATGCCCATGGCTTCAAATTCAAGATATGCCATAGTGCCGGTTGCATCCTGAGTAAGAGTCTGGTCTATTTTGAGACCGACCTCACTGCCGACTTTCATTTCTCCGCTGACAAGATGTGACTTAATAAGCTTTTGAGCTACTGTGTAACCCATATAGATCGCTCCTAACTTTTTCACATTTTTAACAATCTTATTTTAATCCATATAAAATACTTTGTCAATGAATTATCAAGTGAATTTTCATCATATAACCTGATTTTCTTTAATAATAGGGAAATAGAGATTATATCATAGCAAGTCTGCATAAATATAAGAGGTTTATGTGTACCGCTTTGCGCTTGAAAACAAAATAACCTAAAAAAAGCAAAAAAAATAAAGCTTACCGCTTAAAAAGGCGGTAAACAATATTTTTTTGCCCAGAAAATATTTGATCCCCTCAATAAATTAAATTATATACGTCATAATGGAAAAAGTCAATAAAAATTTAAAAAAAGTTTAAATTCTTTTATAAATTAAATGAATTTTTGATTCGAATTTGAGAAAA
>UQPH01000049.1 GCA_900542875.1 uncultured Eubacterium sp.
CCGCCGTTCAGGTCGGTGCGGCTAACCTTGTCAATCCGTATGTATGTAAAGACATTATCGAGCAACTTCCCGCTGAATGTGAAAAGCTCGGTATAGAAAAAATAAGTGATATTATAGGAGTGGTTGATTAATGGGAAAGGACGTAATTATTGCTTGCGATTTTGCGAGTGCAGATGATACATTTAAGTTCCTTGATAAATTTACTGAGGAAAAACCTTTTGTTAAAATCGGTATGGAACTTTTTTACGCAGAGGGTCCGTCGATTGTAAGAGAAATTAAACGCAGAGGTCATAAGATTTTTCTTGATTTGAAACTTCATGATATTCCAAACACCGTAAAAAAATCAATGGCTGTGCTTTCAAAACTCGATGTAGATATGACTAATCTTCATGCCGCAGGTACAATAGATATGATGAAAGCGGCTCTTGAGGGACTTACAAGAGAGGACGGCACAAGGCCGATTTTGATTGCCGTTACTCAGCTAACTTCAACAAGCGAGGAGCGTATGCAAAAAGAACTTCTCATTAACGCTTCTATTAACGATACTATCGTTAAGTATGCTCAGAACGCTAAGATTGCGGGACTTGACGGTGTTGTTTGCTCACCGCTTGAGGCAGGTATGGTAAAACAGGCGTGCTCAAAGGATTTTATCACCGTTACCCCGGGTGTTCGTTTTGCAGACGGTGAGGTCGGTGATCAGGTTAGAGTTACCACTCCCGAAAAAGCAAGGGAGATTGGCTCCGATTATATAGTTGTCGGCAGACCTATAACTCAGGCAGATGACCCTGTTGCTGCTTACAGAAGATGTTGTAAGGAATTTATCGGCTGATATAGATAAGGAGAAAAATATGGAATCATATAAGAGAGAATTTATTGAATTTTTAGAGAACGCAGGCGTGCTTAAATTCGGAGATTTCACAGCTAAAAGTGGCAGAAAAATCCCTTACTTTATTAACGCAGGCGAGATTAAAACCGGCGAGCAGATAAAGACTCTCGGCCGTTATTATGCAAAGGCTTATTTTGAAAAAATGGGAAATAAAAAAACCGTTCTTTACGGTCCGGCATATAAGGGTATTCCGATTGCCGTTTCTGTAAGCGTTGCACTCGCAGATAAGGGTCTTGATGTTCCGTTCTTCTTTAACAGAAAAGAAGAAAAGGACCACGGCGAAGGCGGTGTGTTCGTAGGCTATAAGCCACACAGCGGTGAAGAAATAGTTATTGTTGAGGATGTTATTACCGCCGGCACCGCAATCCGTGAAAGTATGTCGATTCTCTCAAAACTTGAGGGCACTAAGGTAGCGGCTACTTTCGTTATGGTTGACCGTAAGGAAAAGGGTCAGGGCGAAAAATCCGCTATGGCTGAGGTCGGCGAAGAGTACGGCTTTCCTGTTTACTCTGTTGTTGATGTTTACGATATTATCGAGTACCTTGAAGAGGACGAAAAGAACGCTGAGAATGTTCAGCGTATAAAGGATTATCTTGCCGTTAACGGCGCAAAGGATTAATAAATTTTTTTCTCAGGAGGAGATTTTATGCGGCATTTGCTAGATACCACAGATTTATCACTTAAAGAAATTGACGATATGATCGAACTTGCAAACGATATTATCGCAAACAAAAAGAAGTACGCTCATATTTGTGAGGGCAAAAAACTTGCGACCTTGTTCTTTGAGCCGAGTACAAGAACACGCCTTTCTTTTGAGGCGGCTATGTACGAACTCGGGGGAAATGTGTTAGGATTTTCCGAGGCCTCTTCCTCTTCTGCCTCAAAGGGCGAAACAGTAGAGGACACTGTTCGTATAGTATCTAATTATGCGGATATTATCGCTATGCGTCATCCGCTTGAAGGCGCACCAAGAGTCGCTGTTAATAAATCGCTTGTTCCGATTATCAACGCAGGTGACGGCGGACATGCTCATCCTACACAGACTCTTGCTGATTTGCTCACCATTTACAGAGAAAAAGGAAAGTTAAATGATGTGACAATCGGTCTTTGCGGTGATTTGAAATTCGGCAGAACAGTTCATTCTCTCATTAAGGCGATGAGCAGATATAAAAATGTTCGATTTGTCCTTATTGCACCCGATGAACTCAGGGTTCCCGATTATATCATCAAAGATGTCCTTATACCGAGCGGTGCCGAATATAAGCAGGTAGAAAAGCTCGAGGATGTAATGAGCGAACTTGATGTTCTTTATATGACCAGAATTCAAAGAGAAAGATTTTTCTCTGAGGAGGAATATCTTAAACATAAGGATGCATTTATTCTTGATCGAGCAAAACTCAAGGATGCTAAGGAAAATTTGACAATTATGCATCCGCTTCCGAGGATTAACGAAATTTCGACCGATGTTGACGATGATCCCCGAGCAAAATATTTTGAGCAGGCTCTTAACGGAAAATATATGCGTATGGCATTAATCATTAATCTCTTGAAATGGGGTGGAAATCTTGAATATTGATTCTATTGAAAACGGATATGTTATAGATCATATTCCCGCAGGCGTCGGTATGAAAATTTATAACCATCTTTCGCTTAATAAACTCGATTGTCAGGTAGCTATTATAACTAACGCAAAGAGCAAAAAAAACGAGGTAAAGGATATAATCAAGATTAACTCTCTTATCGACCTTGATTTTGATATTATCGCTTTCCTTGCTCCAAACGCTACCGTTAATGTCATTAAAGACAGTAAGAGAGTGGAAAAGAGAAAACTTATTCTCCCTCTTGAAATTAAAAATGTCGTAAAGTGTGCCAATCCGCACTGTATTTGTAATAACGAAAATATCGACCATATTTTCAAACTTACCGATACAAACGGCACATACAGATGTATTTACTGCGAAACTATTGCATTGTAAATTTTAATAAGTTAGTAAATATTTCTTGACATAACCTGCCTAATTCGTTATAATACTTAGGCAGGTGAGAAATGGCCCGGTAGTTCAGTTGGTTAGAACGCCAGCCTGTCACGCTGGAGGTCGACGGTTCGAGCCCGTTTCGGGTCGCCATTTTGCTGATATAGCTCAGTCGGTAGAGTGCATCCTTGGTAAGGATGAGGTCACCGGTTCAAATCCGGTTATCAGCTCCACCTGTAAACCGCTAAACTTAGGTGTTTGGCGGTTTTTTTCTTTTAAGAGAAAAATTGCAAAAACGATTTTGTGTACCGAATGTTCAACTTTTGTTTAACATATTTTTAGTATAAATAAAAAAGCGACAGTTTGAGACGGAAACTCATTACTGTTGCTTTTTGTTTTACTGTGTTATTTCAGCCTGTCTGTTGCCTTTTGGGCGTTATAATATATCTTTTCGGCGTCTATGCCCTTGAATTCACCGTTTTCATATAAAATCTTGCCGTTTACCATAGTTATTTTAACTATGTCCTTAGAGCCGCTGTAAACAATGTTCTTGAGTATGTTGTTTATCGGCTGCATACTCGGTTTGTGCAAATCGATTACAATTAAATCCGCCTTTTTGCCCTCTGCTATGGTGTCGCAGTCATAAAGCCCCATACAATGAGCAGAACCGATTGTAGCCGCTTTTAATATTTCTATCGGGTCTGTTGATGCGGCATCTTTGTCGTTTAGCTTTTGAGTTGCTTCGATCAGATACATTTCCCTGAACATATCAAGAGCGTTGTTGCTGGACGGTCCGTCTGTTCCTATTGCAATGTTTATACCTTTTTTTAGCATCTTTGAAACAGGGGCAATGCCCGAAGCGAGTTTTGCGTTTGAGCCTGCATTGATTATCGCCCAAATGCCACGCTTTTTATAAACTTCTAAATCATCATCGCTAACACATACGCTGTGATATGCGCCTCCGCCATAGTTGAATATTCCCATCTCGTCCAAAAACAGAGTAGGGGATTTGCCGTATCTTTTTATACAGTCTTCCACCTCTGTCTTAGTTTCGCTTGCGTGGAGAAATACGGGTGCTTCGTATTTCTCGGCAAGTTTAGAAATACCGAAAATGAGTTTTTTGTCGGTTGTGTATTCTGCGTGAAATCCAAGTTTGTAACTGATTAAATCACTGTAAGAATTGTATTTCTTGTAATAATCCTCAACACTCTGAATACTTTCACAAAAATTATTCAGTCCGCTTGTCATAACCGTTCTGAAACCTAAGTCGGTGCTTGCCTTCGCCATCATATCGGGGTGATAATACATATCAAAGCAGGCGCTGATGCCCGATGTCAGGTATTCAAGGAATGCAAGCATGGATAAATCATATATATCCCGACTCTCTAATTTTGCCTCTCTTGGGAAAATTTCGTCATTGAGCCAAGATTGAAGCGGTAAATCATCAGTAAGCGAGCGACCGAAGGTCATAGCCGAATGTGTGTGCGCATTCTTAAAAGACGGCATAAGCAAATTGCCGTTTAGGTCATAAACGCTGTCTGCTTTCTCATCACATTTGCCTATCTTGTATATGCTGTCTCCCTTTACATATACATCATCTTTTATCAGCTCAAAGTCTTTGCTGAGTACATATCCGTTTGTGAACTTAATCATTGTCTTTTATCCTTTCAAGACTTTCCCTGTATGGTGCTCTGAGAATACCTCTGTCTGTAATAATAGCGGTAATCAGGCTGTTGTCCGTAACATCAAATGCCGGATTGTAACATTTTGTCTCAGGCAGAGCCATAGGCTTTTTGTACCACATTTGCTTGATTTCGGATTGTTCTCTTTCTTCGATAACAATGTCATCTCCGGTTTTACATTTATAGTCGATGGTTGAATAAGGACCTAAAACATAAAAGGGTATGCCGTAATATTTTGCGAGAATTGCAATGCCCGACGTGCCTATTTTGTTTGCTATGTCGCCGTTTGCGGCAATTCTGTCCGTTCCTACAAGAACTGCGTTTATTTTGCCTTGTTTCATAACAAGGCTTGCCATATTGTCACAAATGAGCGTTGTGTCAATTCCTGCCTTTTCAAGTTCGTACGATGTCAGCCTTGCACCCTGTAACAGCGGTCTCGTTTCGTCAACATAGGCGTGAAAATTATATCCTTTTTCTGCTCCTAAAATTAGAGGACCGAGCCCTGTGCCGTACTTGCTGGTTGCAAGTTCTCCTGCGTTGCAGTGAGTCAGTACGCCGTCTCCGTCATGCAAAAGCGATAGACCGTATTCGCTGATTTTTCTGCACATTTCTATGTCTTCGTTGTGTATTGCCGTTGCTTCGTCAAGCAGATTTTTGCCGTCTTTGTATGCTTTAAGTATTCTTGATGTAGCATAACTTAGGTTTACCGCAGTCGGTCTGCACGAATCCAGATATGCTTTTAACTCCTCTTTATTTTCGTCAAGCATTGCCATTGCGTATCCGGCGAAAATTCCTATTGCCGGAGCGCCTCTGACCTGAAGTGTTTTGATTGCGTAGTAATAGTCCTCTTTTGTTTTCGGAGTAAAATATATTTCCTCGTTCGGTAATTTGGTTTGGTCAAGCACAAAAAGTTTTCCGCTCTTTAAGTACATATTTTGCATTTACATATCCCTCGTTATCTCTGTTATCAACTTTTCAAATATCGGTGCGGCTTTTTCTGCTGCTTCGCACACCTCGTCGCTGCTCAGCGGTCGCTCTGATATTCCGCACGCCATGTTTGATATAAGGCTTACTGCACATACTTTCATTTTGCAGTGGTTAGCCGCTATTGCGTCGATTACCGTGCTCATACCGACGGAGTCTGCACCGAGTTTTTCGAGCATTCTTATCTCCGCAGGTGTTTCAAACTGCGGACCTTTAAGTTGAACGAATACACCTTTGTTCAGTTTAATGTTATTGTCTTTTGCGGTCTTTTCGATTATGTTTTGCAAATCGGCATCGTATACATTGCTCATATCCGGAAAACGAACGCCGTAATTATCATCATTCCTGCCGATTAAGCAACTGTCGATAAAGCAAGAAATGTGGTCCGTAATCATCATAAGCTCGCCGACATTAAAGTTTTTGTTAATCGCTCCTACGGCATTGGTTAAAATAATTTTCTCTGCGCCTAAATCCTTTAGCATTCTTATCGGAATTAAAATTTCTTGTGGAGTGTAGCCCTCGTAGAGGTGCACTCGTCCTTGCATCACAGCAACTTTTTTGCCTGCAAGTTCTCCTAAAATAAGTTCACCCTTGTGTGACGGAGCGGTGGAAATCGGCATATTCGGTATGTTTTTATATGCAATTGATATTTTATTTTTCACTTTTTCGGCAAGTTCGCCGAGTCCCGAACCCAATATAATTGCTATTTCCGGTTTGAAATCCGTTATTTGTCTTATGTATTTCGTTTGCTCTGTTTGCATTTAATCAATCCTTTTGTCACTTGTTAGGTTAATTATATAATAATGTTTATGTTAAATCAATGTATTTTGACTAATTGCTATTGCAAAATGCGAAGTGATTTGATATATTATAATATATAATTATTTAATTTGGAAGGCAATTAATATGAAAAGATTTTTGTCGTTATTTTTGGTTTTGATTATTGCTCTTTGCTCTGCTTTGGCACTTAGCGGCTGTGCAAAAAATGCAAATACCGCATTTGATATTGTGTATATCACAGACGGTGCTTCTATAAACGATAAGGCTCAGAACCAAAATGCTTGGAACGGAGTTAAAAATTACTGTCAGGAAAACAATTTGAATTGTCGCTGTCGCTATTATCAGCCCGGTACAGATGATGGTAATATCAGCGTCGAAACGATAGATAAATATATTTCTCTCGCCGTAGATAACGGAGCACAGTATGTTGTTATGCAGGGCGATAAGCTCGCTGTGGCACTTAACGAATGTGCCGAAAAATACAGTGATGTTAATTTCCTTTTGGTTGACGCATATCCTCACTCCGAAGGCAGCGATCAGGTCAATAAATTTGATAATGTTATGACCGTCAGCTTTGATACCAATCAGGCAGGCTTTTTGGCAGGCTATGCGAGCGTAGCTCTTGGTATGAATAACCTCGGCTACTTTGGCTCGGTTTCCGATAAGATTTCCCATGCTTACGGTAAGGGATTTGTAAACGGCGCTGCATACGCTGCTGATGAAATCGCAAAGCCGATTTATATGGATTATGCAGAGTATGACGCACAAAATCTTAATTATGATTACTCATTTACCGTAAGACCTGTTTACCAAAAGATTGAGGAAGCAAAGGAAGAGACCTTTAAGGTTACGGTAGAAAACGGAACAGGCTCCGGAGTTTATACCGACGGTCAAAATGTTACCGTTGTTGCAGACCCGGCACCGAGAGGAAAAGTTTTTGACCACTGGGAGAAAAAGAGTAATACAAACGGAGTTAAAGATAAAAAAGTAAATATAAATTCCGATAAAAAGGACACAATTAATTTGCTTGTGGGAGACTGCGACTGTACTCTTACAGCAGTTTACAGAGACGCCGATATCGTCAGCGTTAATGTTAAGGGCGGCTCCACCTACAATATAGAGAAAAATTCAAGCGCCGAAATAAGCGCACCTGCCGCAGAAAAAGGAATGGTTTTTGAACGTTGGGATAGCGATGTTCAGGATGTTCTTGAGGATGTAAATTCATCAGAAACAAAAATAAATGTAGCCGAACAGTCTGAGATTAATCTTACACCCGTTTATGTTAAATCAGATTCTCCTACTTTTAATGTTACTGTTGAAAACGGTTCGGGCTCCGGTTCGTACCGTGCAGGGGATAAGGTTAATTTGGTGGCTGATGCACCGAGCGACGGATATATGTTTTATAAGTGGGAAAATATAGATAACCAAGGTCGCTCAACCGGCATCGTAATGGAGAATGAATATGCTTACAGAACCTCGTTTGAAATGACGGATAGGTATTCATCAATTATTGAGGCTATGTATGATGACGGAACACAGGTGGTATTCGGCGGAGGCAATTCGCAGAGTGCTTCTATATTCACCGCAACCCAAAAGATAAGCCATCAGGTTTACGGCTTCGGTTGTGGAATTGACCAAAACGATATGGGTAACTGCCTTGCAAGTGTCGTGCTTGATTACAGTACCGCAGTTAATAATGCTCTTAAATCGTTCAAAGGTGCCAGTGATTATCTTGCCGATTGCTCAAATGATTGTTTGTATGTAACTAACATTTCAAATAAAGCTACTTATACCGATGATAAAGGCAATACACTTGACGACGAGAATTATAATGAGGGATATGCCAATGTTTACACCTCACTTAAAAATGGCAGTATTAACGCAGGCAAATCACAAAATTCAAAATGCCTGACCGTTAAGTATTGGAAAAAATAAAAAAGTAAAAG
>UQPH01000050.1 GCA_900542875.1 uncultured Eubacterium sp.
CTTATCCGGTTGCCGTGTTGTATGCGGCGTTGAGACATATTCACTTGAAGGAGACCATGTCTCATTCAAAGAAGAAGAAAAAGAAAAAATGAACAAAGAGCTTGAAAAGCTCTTGGAGCTTCTTGAGGACGAAGAAATTTCAGGGTACGGAGTTGCAATACACTACCTCGATACCTGGTATAATCTCAAGGATATGTAGTATGAAACCGTAAGGACAGGGCAAAAAGGCAATTGAACAGCAGGAACACCATTTTGGGGTCCTCTCTTCATTTCAGAATTTTAAGGCCCCGTTCACTGTCCGCCTTCGCCAATGCAACAACTTCCCCTGCGTCCGCTTACCCGGATCTCTCCAAAACAGTTTCTTGCGCTTCGGTGTAACTTATCAGTGACCAACCAACATTTTGAAAAAAGGTCCGAAACTTCTGTCGATTTGAATGTTAAAATGAATCCCGCCAAAAGAAAAACGCTCTTCGGATCCTGTCATTTCAGGTCACACGAAAAAATCAAAATATTTTCAAAACTGACAATTTGCATAGAAAAGTGCTGTTAATTTGTAAATTTCTATAAATTATTATCACAGTTTTAACGTATAATAAATAAATCACTATAAATAGTAATAAATACTCAATAACAACTAAATATAGATTTATAATATTAAATATTAAATAAGCAAATATTACCTTAAATAAATATTGCTTGAAATGCTTTATATATGATGATATAATATATAAGCTTTAATTAATAAAGGAGGTTGAGTGTATGCCAATCAGAATTGACAATGAATTGCCGGCAAAGCAAAAACTTGAAATAGAGAACATATTTGTCATGAGTAATTTGCGTGCCGACACGCAGGACATAAGACCGCTTAAAATCATAATACTCAACCTTATGCCTACAAAACTGGAGACGGAGACGCAACTTTTAAGATTGCTCAGTAATTCTCCCCTGCAACTTGATATTGAGTTTTTGCAAGTTGCGACGCACAAGGCAAAGAATGTATCAAAAAGTCATATGGACAAATTCTACAAAACTTTTGATGAAGTTATTGAAAACAAATATGACGGAATGATTATAACCGGTGCTCCTGTTGAACAAATGGAATTTGAAGAAGTGGACTACTGGGACGAGTTATGCAAGATTATGGACTGGAGCAAAACCAATGTCTATTCAACATTCCACATATGCTGGGGTGCCCAGGCTGCTCTTTATTACCACTACGGAATAAAGAAGTATAAAACTCCTAAAAAGATATTCGGTATTTTTCCGCACACCTGTCTTGATGACACACACCCGCTTATGAGAGGTCTGGACGATGTTTACTATGTTCCGCATTCAAGGCATACGGAAATCAAGATGAGCGATATTGCACAAGTTAAGGATTTACAAATTATTTCGTACAGTGAGGAAGCCGGAGTTCATATTGTATCGGATATGGAGTGCAGAAAATTCTTTGTAACGGGTCACAGTGAATATGACAGAGACACTCTTGCAAAGGAATATTTCAGGGACTTAAGCAAAGGACTCGACATAGATATGCCTGTAAATTACTTTCCGAATAACGATACAAATCTTGTACCGAAAATGACTTGGAAAGGTACAGCGAACCTTATATTCAACAACTGGCTTAACTATTTTGTATACCAGAAAACACCGTATGATTTAAGCACGTTATAATTGAACAAATGCAAAAGAGATGACGCAGTTTCGACTGTATCATCTCTTTTTATATTTCAGTTATTATATACTTCGGCAATGGAAAGAGCCTTTTCTTTAATCTTTTCGGCAAGATGCTGAGGTTCTGAGACTTTAATTTTATTTCCGAAAGTCATAAGCCAAGATACAAGTCCGTCGGATACGGCGGCGTCTACTGTTGTTTCAAAATGTTTTGAATCAACGGCTATAAGCGGAACATTAGAACCGAATCTATCCATAATCTGTTCTCTTAAATCAAGGTCGCAAAGAATCTTTACCTTATCGCTTGAACCGGAGAACATATTAAACATCTTTGAGGCATAATCGGAAACATCGAAAACATCCTTATACTCGGTAACTTCGCTCATGGGACGGACAGGCTCATCAAGTTCCTGAAGATGTTTCATACGGTCAAGACGAAGATTCATAACATTATCGTATTTTTCGTTATTGCACACAAGATAGTAATGATCCTCTTTCCACAAAAGTGCATAAGGAGAAACAACAAAGTTTTTTTCGGTATATGATTTTTTATTTTCTACATCTATATCACGCTTACTGTAAATAAAACTGACCTTATTTGCGTGAATAATCGCCTCATGAAGAGAATCGATTACATAGTAGATTTCTTCGTTTGTGCATTTTGTATTAGCGTCTATATAGACTTGGGAAGCGAGTTCCTGTGCCTGATTTTTTGATACGAGAGACTCAAGTTTTTCCGCAAGTTCACGAGTCTTTTTAGGAGTAATAAAACCTGCCGACGAAACGGCATCAATTAAAAGACGAACTTCAGAAAGTTGAAACTGTCTGTGTGCCATAAAGAAACCTTTTTTAGGCGAACGGGTGGAAACTATATCAAATCCGATTTCATTAAGAATCTTAATATCGGAATAAATGGATTTTCTCTCTGTTTTAATCCCGACCTTTTCGAGCATATTAATTAGTTCGGTTGTGGAGAGTGGATTTGCCTCATCGGTATAATCGCTGAGAAACTTAAAAATATAAAGCGTTTTAAGTTTTGAACTTGCCATAAAGTCACCTCATATAATTTATGAGTACATTATATCACATATTCATCAGCTTTTCAACGATAGTCCTAAATATCGGACAGCAATCCTGTGAGCCTGATTTTCCGTGTTCTTTCATAACAACAACGGCATATTTTGGATTATCATAAGGATAAACTCCGGCAAACCAAGTGTTAAGGTATTCGTTTTTCATAAAGAATTGTCCCGTTTGGGCGGTGGCAGTCTTTCCTGCGGATTTTTTATCAGAAGAAAGAGCATTTTTACCCGTACCGTCTGTAACAACATAATTCATATATTCGAGCAATGTTTTACAAGTGTCGAAAGACAAAACACTTTCGCCGTCAGGATATTTTACAGCGGTCTTTTCATCTGCATTATTAATATTATCCAAAAATAGGCGTGGCTCGTTTTTGAAGCCCATATTGCCTACGGTGCACAAAAAGGAACACATTTGAAACGGAGTTACGGAAAGTTTACCCTGACCGAAACCAAAAAGCGACAGTTCGCCCTTTGACTCCAAATCGTCGAGAGACGGCAAAGTTGCATTATCTATTATCCATTTATCAAATAATTCCGTTTCATCATCAAAACCAAGATCCGACACGGTTTTATGCAAAGCATCTTTTCCCAAAGTTTGTGCAAGATTTACAAAGTAACAGTTACAGGAATTAGCAAGGGCAGCTTTGAGATTTTGGGTTTTATGGGCTCTTTTGTTTTGGCAGGAGAAAACAGAATCGGCAATTTTAATACTTCCGTTGCATGTATATTCGACATCAACATTATTTTCTATTGCACAGGCGGCAACGACAAGTTTGAAAACCGAGCCGACTGCGTACTGTGAAAACGGTTTAATAAGATAGGTTTCATCAGGCTTATTTACAAGTGCCAGAATTGACGAATCTTTTATATCCATCACAATAACACATCCTGAAGTTAAATCGGAGGCGGCATTCAAAACAACATTTTGAATATCCTCATCAATCGAAATTCTGTATCCTTCGGGACTGTCGTAATTTTTGTTTTCAATAGTTCCCTCATCGCCATCCAAAAGTCTGCCCTGTGCATCTATGGAAAATATGATATTTTTTTCTCCTATATCGTCACCGATATAACTCAAAATTCCGTTTGATTCCTTAGCACACAGTTGCCCGAGATTATTGCTGCTGGAAAAAGATGAGTAGACATTAATATAATTCAGTCTGAACTTTGGCTTATCTTCAAGCGGTGCAAGAATGGGATAACCTTTTCTGAGTTCTTCCGTAATCTCATTTACTTTCTTTTGGCTGAATAGTTTTGAAAGTTCTGAAATACATTTTGGATTAGGTCTGATAACAGCCACATAGCGCAGTTTATTATCGGTTGCTTTATCACCGTTTCTGTAATAAACGGTAGGTGCTTTTTTGCCTATACTTAGCGAATAGTGGTTATACGAGGTTGAAGCGGCATAATTGTTACTGAAAATTATATAACCTATTCTGCCGCACACGGCGGTGAAGAGCAAGCAAAGAGTCAAGGTTAAAGAAAAAATACGTTTAGACATAAAAATACCCCTTTGTAGTATTAACAAAGGGGATAATTTTTATTTGCGAATTACACGGAAAATAGCGTCTTTTGAGATTTGCTTATCACACCTGAACGAATATACATCGGTAGCCTTATTCGCAACATCCGTAAATTCTCCGTCATTCTCATTATAAAGTTCCGCAACGATTACCTTATAAGGCTTTTTGAAAGGTTCTACAACCTCAAGCTCATCGCCCTGATAAAATCTGTTACGCTGTATAACGGTAACTCTGCCGTTAGCTTCGCTCTTAAAGACAGCGCAGACGTCCCAATTACGGATATAACCGCCCGTATCAAGTACCTGACCGTTTTTAATAGGTCCGAAGTTAAAGCCGTGTGTGTATTCCCTATGACTCATTTTTTCCATTTCGTCAAGTATCCACTGCGACGGCATAAAGTTTTCCGGTCTGCCTGCGGCAAGATATTCATCAAGAGCGTTACGGTAAGCATAAGTAACGATGGCTGTATAATACTCGCTCTTTGCCCTTCCCTCTATCTTAAAGGAATCTATGCCTGCTCTGTCAAGGTCGGATATACGGTCAATCATACAAAGGTCACGGGAATTGAAAATATATGTTCCGTTCTCATCCTGATTAATAGGGAAATACTGTCCCGGTCTTGTTTCCTCAACAAGATGATATTTCCACCTGCACGGCTGAGCACAATCTCCCCTGTTGGCATCTCTGCCGACCATATAATCGGAGAGAATACACCTGCCACTGAAAGACATACACATAGCGCCGTGAACAAAGGTTTCTATCTCAAGATTTGGATTTGTTTTATCTCTGATGGTTTTTATTTCATCCAAAGAAAGTTCTCGAGCTGTAACAATACGCTTTGCGCCCATATCATAAAGAGCATTGGCGGCGGCATAATTTACGATACCCACCTGAGTAGACATATGTATTTCTACATCGGGAGCATACTTTTTAGCCATGGCAAGAACACCCATATCGGCTATGATAAGAGCGTCTACCCCGATACCTGCAACATATTTGAGATAATCGGGAAGAAACTCTAATTCATCATTTCTGGGTAAAGTATTGCATGTTAAATATATTTTTTTATTTTCATTGTGAACAAGGTCAACAGCCTGTTTCAACTGTTCGGAGTTGAAGTTAGAGGGATTTGTTCTCATACCGAACATTTCTCCGCCGACATAAACGGCATCCGCTCCGAACTTAACGGCAAGTTTAAGCCTTTCCATATCTCCCGCAGGAGACAGTAATTCCAATTTTTGATTCATATTAGTATTCCAAATAAGGTGCGTATTTTTGTACTTTGGATTTGAATTCCTGATAAGTTGCGGCAGTATACATATTACCCTTTGTATCGTGGAAGAAGAACTTATCGTTAGTGCTCTCGGGATAAAGAGCGGCATAGATAGATTCCGTTCCGGGATTACATATAGGACCCGCAGGCAAACCCACTACGGTAGATGTATTGTTTGTATTATAATATGACAAATAATATTCTGCAGTATGAGACGAGGTAGACGAAAGATTAGGCGCAACTTTATTTGTAATATAGTCCGAAGTCGAAAGGCAACCCAAAGTCGGGAAATTCGCTTTATCTTCTAAACGGTTATATATAATTGCGGCGATTGTTCGCTTTTGGTCATCGTTTGCAGCCTCTTTTTCAACTATTGAAGCGACAGTCATTATCTCATAAATTGAATAGTTCATTTCACTTGCACGGGTTTTATATTCCTCGGTAAATTTATTTTCGCCGTTTTCAAGGAATTTACGAACAACGCTTGATGCACTCTCGTTAATATAGAATTCATAGGTATCCGGGAACATAAAGCCCTCGAGTCTATAAGGAACATTATCGTTTGCCTTAAGGTCGGTCACCAGCGAATAACTGAAATCGGTAGACTGAATAACCGAGATTAAAGCAGCCTTATCGCACACATCGTTATCGGAAAGTTTATTGATTATCTCGGGAACGGTATATCCCTCGGGGAAAGTCAAAGTAACAGTCTCACTGGAGACGGTATTGCCCTTTAAGGTAATGAGCATTCCCTCAAGTCCCATTTTGCCGTTAAGGTAATACATACCCGGCTCATAAGGTCCGCCGAGTCTTGAAGTGGTAATAACTGCGTCCCTGAGTTTAACAAAGAATTTGCAGAAATTCTTGCACCTAATAAGACCTTTTTTATGAAGCATATCAATGGCATCGTTAGAAGTCTCTATCTCCTGCGAGTACGAAACGGTTACGTTGGACTTTGTTTTTGTGATAGCCAAAATATCGTTCATACAAAAGATTGCATAAATCGAAACCACAACAGAAACCGCAATAACTATTATGAAGAAAAGATAAGTCGAGCCGACGCCGCCTTTTTTTGCGGGCTTTCTGTTTTTCATCTTCTTTTCTTTTTTTATCTGCTTATTCATTTGGGCAACAGTTGATTCGTTATTTGAAAAATAAAAATCATTATTGTCTTTATTATTAGTCTGCATATATCCTCCGTCAGGCAAATTCCGTGATGACGAAATCAGCCTTTTTGTCATAAATATCTGTCGGAACTTTTTTTACGATAAGGCTATTATAGCACAATCCCACAGAAATTAAAGAGTATTTTTCCAAAAATCTGTCATAATATCCCTTGCCGTAGCCGAGGCGATAATTATTTTCATCAAAGCACAAACCGGGCAAAACAATCAAAGCACCGTCAAAATCCGATACCTCTTTGCATTTATCGGTATTAGGTTCACGAACACCGAACGAGCCGATATGCAAATCATCAAACGAATTGATATAATAAAAAGTCATATTGCCCGCATCGTCAAGGCAATACGGAACGCCTACCTTTTTGCCGTCTCTCAAAGCTGTTTTAATTATTATGTCGGTATTGATTTCATCAGGCAGTGAACAATATGTAAGGACGGTTTTTGCATCATGATAAAGGGTCGATGAAAGAAAATTCATACATATTTTACTGTCGAGAAGTGTCTTATTTTCGATTTTTGTTCTCTCAGCTTTGATATATTTTCTGAGCAATTTTTTATCTTGACTGAATTGATTTTCTGATTTCATCCGAAAGTTCTCCGCCTCTTAATTGCTTAACTATCTCTAAGCCGAAGTCGATACAAACACCTGCGCCTTTTGCGGTAATGAATTTACCGTCGGTCACAACATATTCGCTGCAAGGTTCGCAGCCTTCAAGCGAATTTTCAAAGCCCGGAAAGCAAACTGCCTTTTTGCCGCTTAAAAGTCCCTTATGACCGAGAATTGACGGTGCGGCACATATAGCACATATAAATGCATTGGTGTTATTTGCGTTATCTATTACCTTTTGCACCGCCGAACTGTTTTCGAGATTAAGCGTTCCCGGCATACCGCCCGGAAGAACAACAGCCTCAACATCATAAAAATCGAACTCATCAATCGTCATATCACACTTTACTCCGATACCGCAGGACGAAGTGACAATTTCGGAACTGACTCCAACCGTCTTTACAT
>UQPH01000051.1 GCA_900542875.1 uncultured Eubacterium sp.
GGCACGATCTCGCCTTTCCAGCACGGTGAAGTTTTTGTGACGGAAGGCGGGGCGGAAACCGACCTCGACCTCGGTCACTACGAACGCTTCATCTCCACGAAGATGCACAAGCCCAACAACTTCACGTCGGGTCAGATCTACGAGAGCGTGCTTCGCAAGGAACGTCGCGGCGAATACCTCGGCAAGACCGTTCAGGTGATCCCGCACATCACGAACGAAATTCAGGAGTTCATCCAGCGCGGCGCCGCCAGCACCTTTGACGGCAAGCCCGACGTGGCCGTCGTTGAAATCGGCGGTCCGGTCGGCGACTCAGGTCTTACAGGCAGAAAGATTATTGTTGATACCTATGGCGGATACGCCCGTCACGGCGGTGGCGCTTTCTCAGGTAAGGACCCGACAAAGGTAGACCGTTCCGCAGCATATGCCGCAAGATGGGTGGCTAAGAATATAGTTGCAGCAGGTCTTGCCGATAAGTGCGAAGTTGAGCTTGCTTATGCTATCGGCGTTGCAAAGCCGGTTTCAATAATGGTTGATACATTCGGCACGGGTAAGAAGTCTGATGACGAAATCAGCGAAATAGTTAATAAAGTATTTGACCTTCGTCCGTATGCAATCATTAAGGCTCTTGATTTGAGAAAACCGATTTACGAAAAGGTTGCCGCTTACGGTCATATGGGAAGAGAGGACCTCGGCGTTTCTTGGGAAAAAACCGATAAGGTTGACGAAATTAAAAAGTATATGTAATTAAGTTAAAGTCCGCATCTGTCTTTGATGCGGATTTTCTTGAATGTCAGATTTAGAATTATATGTAGAGGTTGATTTTTTAACTGCGAATACTTATGGAATTTTACGAATTTTTTGAAAAGCTTGTGTCATATGTGCCTGCTGATTTTCAACGGTTAAAAACTGCTTGTGAAAATATTTTACCTTGGCTTTTCGGTCTTTTGACTGTTACTACTTCTTTTGCAGGGCATTTTATGCATAAGGTGTGGAATATATTTTTCTTTTTCGGTATAGGCTTTTTCGTGCCTCTTTTTGCATCTTTTGTAATTCTTAAGCCGACAGGTGCTTTCTTTTGGGCTCTTGTTTTATTGTCTGGGGTAATAGGAGTTTTGTGCGCAGTTTATTCGCATAAGTTGCATAAAACAAAACTTTTTATAACTACTCTGTTAATGGTATATATTGCCGTTTCGGGCTATCTTTTTGGACTTGGAAAGGGGATAGCCGTTTTTTTTGGCATTATCGTTGCTGTTATTGCGGCGCTACTTGCAGTTAAATATAAGTACCTTGCGGTAATCGTAACAACTGCATTTTCGGGCTCAATGATGTTTTGGGATATGATAGAATCGCACTTTGCGTTTAATCATAATTTGTCTATGATTTTTGCAATAGTAATGGGCTTTTGCGGTCTTTTGTGCCAATGTGTTGTTGAGAAAAAAGAACTCAAAGAAACTTATGAGCATATAAAAGAAAATGCCGATAAGGTTAAGAAAAAAGCGTCCTTGTCGAAAGATAAAAAATAAAGCGCATAAATTAAAAAGGTCGGTGATTGTTCTTTATGAATAATCATCGACCTTAATTTTATATTGTGTTTTTATAACTTATAACAGTTTGTCTTTTTCGACCGCTTTGTCCACGGCATTGTGAACTGCCGCTTCGAAACCGTCGCTTTGAAGTGAGGTTACAGCTTCTATTGTTGTTCCGCCGGGAGAGCATACCTTGTCAATTAAATCGTAAGGGTGATCGTCGGATTCCAAAATCATCTTTGCACTGCCGAGTACAGCCTGTGCCGCAACTTTGAGTGCAATGTCTTTTTTCATTCCGTGCTTAACTCCCGCTCTTGCAAGTTCGTCAATGAACATATATGCAAGTGCAGGTGTGCATCCGCCCAGCACTCCGAAAAGAGGGAAAAAACTTTCATCGAGGTATATTATTTCTCCTACGGATGAAAAGATTTTTTCGGTTGCTTTTTTGTCCTCATCGGTAGCATTTTCATTTGCGGTGTAGGCGCAGATTGCTTCGCCGACCTTTGCATTAATGTTCGGCATTACTCGGATAATTCTCGTTTTTGATGATAACGGCTCTGCTATATAATCCGTTGTCTTGCCTGCCGCTATGGAGATGAGAAGCGGATTTCTTTCCTTTACCGCCTTGCTTATTTTTTCAAGAACCGAAAGTAATACATTCGGCTTTACGGCGAGAATAACAATATCGCTCTTGTTTACAACATCGCTCTCGTTTACGCAGGCATTTATTTCGTACTGTGACTTCAGCTTTGAAACGGCAGGGGAGTAAATGTCAAAAACATTTATTTCATTCTCCTTTACCGTTTTACTGCTCAAAAGTCCCGACAGAATTGCGCCTGCCATATTTCCGCATCCGATAAATCCGATAGACATAATATCACCTGTTTAACTTCCTGTATTTTTCTTTGGTGGCTGCTCCGCCTCTTATGTGCCTTTGCTCTTTGTTTTCTTTCAACACTTCGGCAACTTTGCCGGCGAGTATAGGTGAGGTTTGAGACAGCCTTTTTGTCACATCAATATGTACCGTGCTTTTGCTTACTCCGAACACCTTTGCGGCTTGCCTTACGGTAGCCTTGTTTTTCGTTATGTATTCTCCTAAAAGCACGCATCTGCCCTCAACATTTTTGGTCATATCGATTACTCCTTTGTAATTAATATGACCGAAATGTTCGTTCTATTACCTAATCGGGCAATTAAGTATTTTATTCATTTTCAGATGATGCAGAGGTGACATCCTCCAAAATTTGAGAAATAGACTTTGTTTGGATTCTCTCAACTTTTTGGTAGGTTGATGAGGATTCCTCGCTTTTGTCAGTTTCAAGACCGCCTTCCTTAATCGCAATCATTGTAAGCTCTTTCTTGCTAACCTTGATTTTGTAGGTAACGGTGCTGTCACTTGACGGATTTGAAAGAGTTAATTCGTCGCCTTTAACCGTGTAGTCGCCTGTATAGGAGAAAGTGCTGAAATAACTTTCGTATGTTCCGTTGTCTTTGAATTCGTAAGCAGAGGTGCGAGCCTCGTTTTGCCATTTACCGATAATCCTGTCCTCGTTTGATACGAAGATGCCGCTGACAACGCTCACAGGGCTTTCGTGCTTAACGGCACAGTAGATTCCTGTCGGAACAACTATCGCAAGCACTATGCAGATAACTATGGCTAAAACTACCTTTAACTTTGAGCCTCCTGATTTTTTACTCATATTACTTTAATCCTTTGCTGTTTAATAATTTGTCAATCTTCTCCGAGTTGTCGAGAAGTGAAGAAACTGACAAATCGTGATTTATTGTGTCTAAAAAGTATGCAAGATACTTAGAAAGTTCAACGCTTTCGTACCAGTCTCTGGCAAGAAGTTCATCCGACTGATAAATACCGTTTGTTGTAAATACCTTTTCAAATATACCTTCTTCATGTGCCTTGTCAAAAATTTCAAGACCATTGCAGAAAAGGCCGAATGCAGTACATACAAAGATTCTCTTTGCCTTGAGTTCCTTAAGTTTTCTTGCAACTTCCAGCATGCTTTCGCCGGAACTTATCATATCGTCAACTATGATAATATCCTTGCCCTCAACGCTCTCACCGAGGTATTGGTGAGCAACGATTGGGTTTCTGCCGTTTACAACTCTGGTGTAATCTCTTCTCTTATAGAACATACCGAGATTAACTCCGAGCTGGGTTGCAAAATAAATACATCTGTGCATTGCGCCCTCGTCCGGAGAAATAACCATAAGGTGGTCGGGGTCGATGCTAAGGTCGTCAACGCTGTTTACGAGTGCTTTTATCATCTGATATGTAGGCATAACATTTTCAAATGATTTATGAGGAATGGAATTTTGAACCCTCTGGTCGTGAGCGTCAAATGTAATAATGTTTTCTACGCCCAAAGACGTGAGCTCCTGCAATGCCATAGCACAGTCGAGAGATTCACGTGACGATCTTTTGTGCTGTCTGCCCTCGTAAAGCATGGGCATAATAACATTGATTCTTTTAGCCTTGCTCGACGCCGCCGAGATAACTCTCTTAAGGTCGGAAAAGTGGTCGTCCGGTGACTTTGGTACTTCTTTGCCGTACATATTGTAGGTAACGCTGTAATTGAAACAGTCAACTAAAATGTAAAGGTCATAGCCTCTTACAGTATCGTTAATTACAGCTTTGCCCTCACCGCTGCCGAAACGTGCAATCGTGGTATCAATTAGATAGTTTGCTCTTTGATAGCCGTAGAATGCGATGTTTTCCTTGTGATTGCGGATTTGGTCTTCTCTCCACTTAACAAGGTAGGAATTAATCTTCTCTGCGAGTTTTTCAGTTCCCGGCAAAGCGATAATACCCAGCGGTCCGTAAGGAATTGTTTGTACTTCTTCTGCTGTGATTCTTGGCATTTTAATGCTCCTCTCTGATTTGTATTTACATTTTACAACATTTTATCACAAAAATAAACCTTTTACTTATATTTTCACCATAGATATTTTTAAGTTTACTATGCCGAAATTTATATAATATAAACAAATTTATTTTATTGCCCTTTTGTCATACCGCTTTCTTATTGCGGTTGCGGCAATTAAAATTAAAAGTGTAACCGTGCTTATTGCCGCACCCGACTTAATGCCCTTTGGCGCATATTTTAACTTTACCGTGTGTTCTCCCTCGCTGATTGGAATAATCAGTTGGCAGGTATCCTCGTCGCTTTGGTCTTTTCTGCCTTTGCCGAGTGCTTCGGGTTCAGTCTTTTCTCCGTCTACATATACGCTCCAGCCGCTGTCATACGGTATAGAGGTGTAAATGTAGCCGTTATAAGGAGCGTTTATTTTGCCCTCAAGTTTTGTATCGCTGTGATTTGTTATTTCTAGTTGTCCCGGGCTTAATGTTTCGTATGCACTTTTAAGCACATCGTTGTCAATGCTGTAAGCAAAAATTTTAAGAGTTGAGCCGCCCTTGTCAGAACCTGATAAATCAAGGGACGCTTTTATTTTTTCTCCCGCTTTGTGTGTTCCGAGGTCGTATATATATGCCTCGCTCGTGCTTTGATAAGCGGAGGACTCGCCGTTGTCCCAATAGTAGTTTACATTTTTTACGGCAGGCGAAGAAATGTAAATGTAAATATCCGAGTTTGTTTGCGATTCAAAGGTAACATCTATGCTACCCGTTCCCGTTGCGGAAATACTGTAAACACCGTTTTCGCTTATTTCATCGCAGCCTGCCGAGTGAGTCTCTGTACCTGTGTATTTAACGGGGACAAATACATTGCTCACCCCCGCCGCATTGTCAATAAGACTTTCCTGAACCTCAAAGGGATTGCCTTCCGAGTTGTCCCAATTCTTTATTTCCTCGCTGACTGTAAAGCCTATGGGTAAATAGTATTTGTTCTCGTAGAGCTCTGTTTCTTTTTTGTCCTTCGTTGTGTAGAGATATTTGTAATACTCGTTTGAAAGATTGTCCGTACCGTTTGCTTTTATGAAATACTTTAAGCCGTACATCATATTGTAAACCGGCGTCTGCGGATGGTAGGTGTAGGAGTTTATTCTGTTTCCGTACATGCCGAGCGAATATTGATTTTGGCTGTAATTTTCGTATGCCATTGACGAGAATGTGCTCATCGAATTATAGCCGTAAAGGCAGGAGTCAAGCCTTGTTTTAAGTTCGGTCAACTCCGTTCTGTAAAAGCCGTCATCTTTGTCTTCAATGTATTTTACTGCCTCGCCGTAACTTTGCATATTTTCGACATAATTTGCCTGCGGCTGAGTGAATACCAAACCGTTGCACCCTACAATAAGAGTTTCGGAAAAAGTGAGGCAGGCTAGAGAAATGCCTATTACGAGTCTCGATGTTTTCTTGCTCTTTATCATAAGCAGAACCAAAGTCCATATCATAACAAGAACCATCGAAAGATAGATTGTTAACGATGACATCTTGTTCGTGGGAAACTTCTGCATAATTATAATTAACATAAGTGCACCGATTCCGGTAAACATAATGTCTTTGTACTCGATTTTGTCAAGTTTTGTAATGCCCTTAAACGCCATAATAAGGAAGATGAACACATACATATACGAAAATCTGTATGGCAAATCGTTCGGCATATGCATAGCGTGCCATATAAAGTTTGCGGCATTGTTGTTAAAACTGAAAACAAAGAATATTATCATTAGAACATATGCTGCTTTTTCTTTCAACTTTATGTTTTTGTTGATAAGGTAAAGCGGCATCGAAAGCACTGCCAAAATCCCACAGTAAACATTCGGCAAAACATCATCGCCCGAGGAGCGAATGGTTGTTTCAAGTCCCGCAAGATGCGAGGTCAAAAGATTTAATATGTCAAAATAGCTCTCGAAAGTCTCGGGGAATTTGTCCGAAGTGGCAGAACAGTTTTGTAAAATATTAAATACGGGCAGAAGAAAGAATGCACATAACGCTCCTGCGCCTACGGAGCATAATGCGAATTTAATTCCGCCGCTCAAAAATCTGTTGTCAAAAACCGAAATTAAGCCCTGTTTGTTTTTTATAATGTTTCTTTTGCTGTAAATGTCGTAATTTGCAAAGAAATACACAAGAAAATATACCACGGAAAATATGCACGCCATATAACCCATATAGTAGTTCGACCAGAATAAAACCACCATTGAAATGAGATACGTTTTGCCACTGCCGTCATTTATGATTCTTTCAATTCCGAGTGCGATTATCGGTAAAAGAATCATGGCGTCAAGCCACATTATGTTCCAATAGTATGCCAAAAAGTATCCCGAAAAAGCGTAGAATACTCCAAATGAAGCACTTGCGAAGGAATGTGCACCCTGACTCTTTTTGAGATAATAAGTAAAGCAAGCCGCACTCAGCATAGCCTTAACAGCCACCAATGTTGTGATGGCGTTGCCTATTTGGTCTCTGTCAAAAAGAAAGATTAAAGCCGAAAGAGGACTCGAAAGATAGTTAAAGAAGTTCCCCAAAAAAGACGAACCGCCGCCTGCCTGCCATGAATATAAAAAACTTTTGTGCTGTGTAACTCTGTCAAAGAGTTCAACGAACATAGGTCCGTATTGGTGATATAAATCCATTCTCAACACGGTCATATCGCCAAATGGGAATAACTTGAATATCATATATATTACCGATATTACCCCGAGAGCCAAAAGTGCGGAGAATACGGTATATCTGTTATCAAAAAAGTTCTTGTAAAGCCTTGTGCCTTTTTCGCTTTCGGCTTTTATTCTCGAGTCAAACAATACTATCGAATCAAAGGAATAGTTAAAAGTGTAGCTCAAAATAACCGATATTACGAAAGCAATCATGGCGTCCGCTTTCATAAGATCGCAAAGTATAAAGGATAGTATTTTGTAAAATCCGAGATTTACCGCAATTCTGAATATAAGAAGCGGTATCTGTTTTGAATTGCTGTTTTTTACATTTTTTGCAAATACAAATTTCTTTTCAAAAATATAGAGCAGTACCGATGCGATTATCGCCGCAGCAGGCAGTGCGATTTTTGCGTCAATGCCTAAACCTGTTTTCATTATCTGCTTT
>UQPH01000052.1 GCA_900542875.1 uncultured Eubacterium sp.
GGGTCGATTCCACGCTTTAAGTCAAGTGTAATTCTAAGACCTTTAAGGTCGGTCTCATCTCTGACATCGGAAAGTTCCTTGACCTTGTTCGTCTTAACAAGTTCTACAATTTTGTCAATTATTGCCTCCGAAGTCGTGGTAGGCGGTATCTCCGTAATGTCTATGCAATTATACGCTTTGTCATAATTATACTTTGCACGAACCTTTACAGAGCCTCTGCCTGTTTTGTAAATTCTGTCAAGCTCGTCCTTGTCATAGATAATATATCCGCCGCCTACAAAATCCGGAGCAAGGAGCGTTTCGGAAATTTCGTGTTCGGGATTTTTGATAAGTGCAACGGTGGTGTCGCAAAGTTCCTTTAGGTTAAACGAAGCGATAGAAGACGCCATACCTACTGCGATACCGGTAGTCACATTAGCCAAAACAGACGGAAACGTTACGGGTAAAAGCGTCGGCTCTTTCATTGAATTATCATAGTTATCAACAAAATCAACCGTGTCTTTATTAATGTCCTCGAAAAGTTCCTTTGCTATCGGCGCAAGTTTTGCCTCAGTGTAACGTGAAGCGGCGTACATCATATTTTTACTGTAAGCCTTACCGAAGTTACCCTTAGACTCCACATAGGGGTATAAAAGGCTCTCATTGCCTCGAGACAGCCTAATCATAGTTTCATAAATCGAAGCGTCGCCGTGGGGATTGAGTTGCATGGTTCTGCCGACAATATTTGCACTCTTTATGGTCGAGCCCTGCAAAAGTCCCATATTATACATTGTATAAAGTAACTTTCTGTGCGACGGCTTAAAACCGTCAATTTCGGGAATCGCACGGGATAAAATAACGCTCATGGCGTAAGGCATATAGTTTGATTTAAGAGTGTCAACTATTTTTTCGTCCTTAACCGTTCCTGCGTCTTTAATATGAACATTGTCTGCGAGGGTATTAACCGGCTCGTTTGATGCTTTTTTTCTTCTTGCCAATTTAATCCCTCCTTAACTTACATCTGCGGCATCAAGGTAAAGATGACCGTAATTTGCAATATATTCTTTTCTGCCGTCAAGATTGTCTCCTAGAAGCAAATCAAATACCTGAGCGGTAGCCTCGGCATCACTCGGAGTAACCTTGATAAGTCGCCTTGTGGCAGGGTTCATAGTGGTCAGCGACATCATATCCGCCTCGTTTTCACCGAGACCTTTTGAACGCTGAACAGTGTACTTGCTGTCGCCGAGTTGCTCTTTAATGCCGTCCATTTCAATCTCGTTGTAAGCAAAATACGTCTGGTCCTTGCAGGTAACCTCATAAAGCGGAGATTCTGCAATATACACCTTACCCGCCTCAATCAACTTAGGCATAAGGCGATAAATCATAGTCAAAATAAGCGTTCTGATTTGGAAGCCGTCAACATCGGCATCGGTACAAATCATAATCTTGTTCCAACGCAGCGAATCCATATCAAACATTGATACATCCTTAGCGGCTTTGCTCTTGACCTCAACGCCGCATCCGAGCACCTTAATCAAATCGGTGATAATATCGCTTTTGAAAATCTTGTCATAATCGGATTTAAGGCAGTTGAGAATTTTGCCTCGAACAGGCATAAGAGCCTGAAAATTAGCGTCTCTCGCCTGCTTACAGGCACCCAGAGCAGAGTCACCCTCAACGATGAAAATTTCTCTCTCGTTTACGTCCTTGCTACGGCAGTCAACAAACTTTTGAATTCTGTTTGTCATATCAATCTTTGTTTGCAGGGTTGTTTTAAGGGTTTTTCGGGTGTTCTCCGCCTTGATACGGGAACGCATATTGATAATCATTTGGTCGGCTATCTTATCGGCATCCATCTTGTTTTCGATGAAATAAACCTCTAACTGCTTTCTGAAGAAATCAGTCATTGCCTCTTGAATAAACTTGTTTGTGATAGCCTTTTTTGTTTGGTTTTCATAAGAAGTTTGGGTAGAAAAAGAGGACACAACAAAGATAACGCACTCCTCAATGTCCTGTACGTTGATTTGAGAGTCGTTTTTGTTAAACTTATTGTTCTGTTTCAAATAAGCGTTTATCTGGCTCACAAAGGCACTTCTGAACGCTTTTTCGGGCGCTCCGCCGTGCTCCAAAAATGAGGAGTTGTGATAATATTCTTTTAGCTGTCGCTTCAAAGAAAAGCATAATGCCACTTTGATTTTTAATTTGTAATCGTCCAAATCGTCACGGTCTCTGCCGACACGCTCGCATTCCCAGTATTGCGGCGTTGTAAAAGCGTCCTCGCCTGCAATTTCGGCAACATAGTCTTTAATGCCGTTTTCGTAGCAAAATTCGGTAGTTTCAAATTGAGTTGCCGTGAGTTGATTTTTGAAAATAAAAGTAATTCCGTCGTTTACAATAGCCTGTCGCTTGATTGTTTCGATAAAATAATCAACCGGTACATTAATGTCCGTAAATACTTTAAGGTCGGGTTTCCACTTAATTTTTGTTCCGGTGTCTCCCCTTTTGCCGTACGGTTCTTTTGTCAGTCCGCCTATATTTTCGCCGTGCTCAAAATGAAGCGTGTACTTAAATCCGCCCGTCTTAACTTCGGCGTCCATATATTCGCTCGCATATTGCGTAGCGCAAAGACCCAAGCCGTTTAAGCCGAGAGAAAATTCATAGTTGTCCTTGCCGTTATCGTACTTGCCTCCGGCATAGAGTTCGCAAAAAAGAAGTTCCCAGTTAAACTTTTCCTCGTTCTTGTTATAATCAACAGGAATGCCTCGTCCGAAGTCCTGTACCTCAACCGAGCCGTCATTATAGCGGGTAATGATAATCTTTTTTCCGTAGCCCTCTCTCGCCTCATCGATAGAGTTGGACATAATCTCAAATATAGAATGCTCGCAACCCTCGATACCGTCCGAGCCGAAAATTACGGCAGGTCTTTTTCTTACTCTGTCTGCGCCCTTGAGCGACTTAATGCTTTCGTTGCCGTATTCTTGCTTCTTAGCCAAGATTACCCCTCCATTATTAGTATACATACTTGGTAATTATACTATATATTGTTATAAAATGTCAAGGCTTTGAAATTATATACAATCATAGGTATCGTTAGAGCCTCTCTTATTAAGGGAGACGATTCTCAGCGCTCCCCTTGGCAAGGGGAGATGTCAAGGCTTGCATTGACAGAGGGGGTTTACAGTGATAATTAAACAGAACAATTAAAACAGATATGTAAATCCCTCAGTCAGCTACGCTGACAGCTCCCTTGAAAAGGGAGCCAAAAAAAGAAAAAACCGATTCAAATTAATGAATCGGTTTTTAGTAATTCAGAATATCATTTCATCCTCAGAATCAGCCTCGTCACCCAAGGGTTTAACAGTGCCTGATAAGTAGTTTGTACCTATAGTTGTTTCAGGAGTATTAAACATAATAATTTCAATTTTTGGTGTTTCAAATTTATTCATTATCTTATAACCTCCTTAGTTTTGGTTTTGGTTTATATCTGTAATTCCGAATTTGTTTTCTGAAGCAAATGCCTGAATATGCTCGTCACCCTCAATGACATGTACGCCGTCTTTATCCCGGTACTTTAGATACGCTTTTGCTCTAATGGCACTGTACTTTGTACTGGTCTTAGTAAGACTGAGAGTAGCAGTATACTCATTTTCGGCAGATAATGGTTTTACACGGAAAACTTGGCTTGAGTCAGGTCTGCCTGACGGGAGAATAGGAATAAATGTAATACCCCATTCAACAGGAGTGCAGTCAGCAGGAAGTGAGAACTTGCAGTTAAAGCCAACATACTTGTAATTATCGTCATAAGAAGTAAATACACCTACTGTATTAATCTTGGGATCCTTAGTGCTGTCACCCTTAGCAACTTTAAGAACATAAACATCTTTTCTTGCAGGAACATAGAAAACCGTTCCGTGCATATAGGCGATAATATCATCCTTACTCTGAGATTTGGACAATGCGTAATCAACGCTGTCATCAAATCCATAATCTTTTAGGTCAACTTTTGTGTTATACTTCATTTGATGAGCAACAAAAAGTCCATCTTTTCCCAAAATGTGAACACCGCACGTATCGCTGTCAACAGGTTTCAATTCTGCTCTTACAGTAACGCTCGAAACATCGGCTTTACCCTCAACGCTTGTCTGATCCCAATCACCTGTTGTAAAGAACGGGAACTGTAACTTGTTTGCTGTTGAAGTTGGTAAGGTATCGCCTTCCTTGACATACTTAATATCGGAAATCTTACCGCCTACAAGGAAAGTAACCTTAGTATACTTTTTGTCCGGAGACTGAGCCTCGTTGCAATAAGCCTTTACGGTTGCATCGCCTGTAACAACATAACTGATGCTCGGCTGTCCGTAAATCTCGCTTGTTGTGCCGTCCTTTTCGATAACATACTTATAAACATTCTGTTCTGTCTCAGGAGCAATAGTTATTTCTGTACCGTAATCCTTTGTAAAAGATTTTCCTGCATCTGTAACAACATTACCATTCGCATCATAAACAATAAGAGTTACTGTGTTCTGTATCTTATGAAGCGATGATTTAGCATAAAGGATTTTATAAGTAATGTCATCAATGTCTTTTTGCGAACATACAGAGTTTCTGTTGGAAGCGGCAGACCTCACAGCAGCATCATACTCAGAAAACGAATCTCCATAAAGTTCACGTTGTTTAGAAATATTTTGATATTCCACACCGGCAGCATTATTATAAGCTGAAAAGTCAGGAGCATAACCGCATGAACATACTGTTTTATAATTGCTAAAGTCGTGGTTTTCTGTTACTTCTTTTGTCTCTTCAGTAAACACATAACCGCTTGGGCTTGTCGGCCAAGTATAAGTATATTTTGTGTGCTGTGTATCGCTTATTTGAACAGTATTAGTTTCTGTATTAGTAGGTTTTTTACTATAAGCCTCGTTTGCATTTTTAGCAGTCACAACGGTAGAATTATTATTAATGTCAATGAAAGTATAATCGTATTTAAGATTATCTTTAGCTTGGTTTACTGCATTAATAAGTGATGTCATTTTATCCGAAGCACTAGCCACGGCATTTGCCGTATTTGTTGAATAATCATAATCTGACGGATTAAATGCCTGCAAATTATTTACAGCAGTTGCATAAGCAATTAATGAATCTCTATTAACGTGAGCTTTATCAATCGTATTATAAAAATTCCTTGCAGTATTTACATTTTCTATAACCTTTTTATAGTTAAGAACATAGATTGTTGCTTCTGTTACAGTATCGGAATAAGTACCGGTACCCCAATCATTACCAACCTTATACTCAAAAGTAAGATTTTTACTTATATAGTTCTCGCTGAAATTGCCGCCCGAATACTGCATAATATTAGCATAGTAACCGGTTTGCTTACCCTGAGTATAATAGCCGCTGTTATTACTGTCATTATAGCAATTAACTTCTCTACCGCTTGAAGCGAGAAGCCATTGTGCATTCATAGAGCCGTCAGCGCCATGCCATTTAGTATTTACCAATGAAAAGCCATCGGTCAGTGTTTTACAATAGTAAGATCTGTTGTTGCCCCAATTCCAATTCCAAGGAATTGATTTACCACCATTAACAAAACCTACAGCAAACTGAGGGGATGTTTCTCCATCATAAAGCATAACAGTATTACCATACCAAAAACTCATATTGCCATACATTTTATTTTGTTGTTCATAGCTACGATCTTCAGATTTGTGTGCAGCTGATGACATCTTCTTAGGTGCATATACAATATTCTTATATACAGTTGCATAATCAGCAGCAGTAACATAATCGTTATCAGCACTAAATGAACCGTAATCATTAGCTGTCATTGCAACAAAAGGTTTCAAATCTGTCGGCTGATATTCGCTTGTTTCGTAGTTGATAGTTACATTAGCCGGTTTAATTTTGGTGTCTGTCCAACCATCACTTGTTGTAACGCCATCTAGTCGGTCACCCTTTAAACCGCCTGCTGTTTTTTGCATAACAAAAACGTAAAGGCTTGTAGCACCACTGTCTACAATAGTCTGAAGTTGGGTCTTAACATCGGAAGTTTGTACCGAAGTATTCACATTGCCATAAGCCAATACATTATCTGTAGAAAAGCCATATCTTGAAGCTGCACTTTCATTAGCAACATTACCGGCTCCATAATTAGAAAGAGTATCTTGTGTAGAACTATTATTCAAAGTCACGTTAGTAAGTCTATTTGAGTAATAAAACACCAATCCTTGAGAATCATCATTATGACTATCAATAGTGAAATTCAAAGAAGCAGAATCAATCACCATTCCCTTTAATGAAGAAATGTCATATTTGATTATACCGATAGATGTGTTATCAGCTTCTTGGTCATTTACTATATTAAACTGATTATTTTCCCAACGAGTATTAGATCCGCCACGAACAATTTGATAACTGTTTGCTGAAAGCGTACCATTAGCTGCCGATGCCGATATTGCGGAGAATGGCATTGATGCAATAATCATCAACGCTGCCAAAAGACAAGAAATTGATTTTTTGAACACTTTACCTTTCTTCATATTTTTACACCTCTTACATAAAATTACATTTATTCGCCCAATATTTTAACATATATAATAAAATATTGCAACAGTTTTTTTACAATTTGCTAACATTTTAGAAAACAATGAGATTTTTTATAAATAAATTAGTCTATAAAAAAATTTTCCTTAAAAAATTTATAAGTTAACAGATTAAATTAAATACATTGACAATATTTTCAATCAGAATTCCGGGCAGCGCCACGACAGTAACAACAATAAAAAGAACGGCAAGGCATACACATATGAGAACCTTAAAAATAGTGTGCCTCATCGACCAAGCCGCTGAAATAATTGCCCCCACCGGACCGCCGACTGCTGTGCCGGCTGCAATTTCCGATACTGCCTTCCCTGTTTTTATACCGGCTTTAACAGTGTTTGTGGCGGCATTAAAAGCAGCCTCTGCTCCCTTTTGAGCAGTCTTTTCCGATGCCCTTTGACCAATTTGTTTTGCAGCCTTTGCTGCCTGCTTCGCGGCGTTGCCATAGCTGTCCTGTCCTTCTCCGAATTGCTTATTATCGGAATCCGCCACAACATCACCTCCTGTTTACCGTTTACGGTTCGGCTGCTTCATACTTATGCGATTCCGTCTTTCAGGAGCTTTAAAGCGGGACGGTTCGGAACGATACCGTACTGTATCCACTGAAATGCTTACCACATTATCGCCGTTATAAACCGGCTTTCCATCCTCATAAACGGGTATATGGCTGACTGCCGCTTCTCCCTGAACAGCATACCAACGGCCACCGGAAGAATCCTCATAAACCTGATATGCTCCATGAGGTACGGCATATCGGGCAGTATCATAAAACCTTGCTCCCGATCCGTCCTCATGACGAACCTCAAAGTATCCGTCGGGAGATCCGGAGCTGTCTGCCGTTATGATTCCATGTTCATATCCGGGCATAAACTCATAGAACTGCCTTTGATTATACTCATATGCCTCCTCAC
>UQPH01000053.1 GCA_900542875.1 uncultured Eubacterium sp.
GTCAAACGAGCCGATATGAATATCGGATTTTTCTTCATCTGCCGTATAGGTAAACTCGGCAACTGCCTCTATCTTAATTTCAAACGGCTGCATATCGGTATCGAAAACCCTGAAATTAAGAGTGCCGATACATCTGCTCTCGTCCTCTATATAATTAACATTATATTTAACCTGATTTTGAAGCGCAAGTTTTGTATTGCCCGCAACCTTATTTTCAAAATAAACCGAATTGAGTTTATATCCTTTAAGTTGTACCATACTTTTCTCCTACGAAATTTTAATATCCTCGTAATCATT
Organism: uncultured Eubacterium sp.; assembly: GCA_900542875.1. Taxonomy (GTDB): domain Bacteria; phylum Bacillota; class Clostridia; order Oscillospirales; family Acutalibacteraceae; genus Eubacterium_R. The sequence goes on from UQPH01000053.1 coordinate 298, forward strand.
CTTTGCCGCCTTGCCGCTGAATCTCACAAGTTCGAGATTTTCGGTATTTTCGGCGTCCAATGCATGTTTATAACTATCGCAGAGGTTGCCCCAAGAGGTTTTTGTTTTTTCTATCAAAACATTTTTTGCGTACCTGATAAAGAATGCAGAGTTATCGTACTTTTCAACTCCCCAATCAAGACACGGACGCAAATCATAAAGGCCGCAATCCCATTTTGAAGTTTTTGTGAGTTCGATTCTGCAATTCTCAAAGGTGACATCCTCAATATAATTTTCGGCATTGCCGTGAATAAGAACTCCGTTTTCACCTTTTGCGGTAACATTAAAGAAACGAATATTTTTTATATGACCGCTTTTTGTATTCTCGTCTCTGTTAAATGTTGTGAGGACTATCGGCTCTGCCGTTCCCCACCAATCGGGGCAAAAGCGGCGGGTTTCGATAATAATATTAGAATATGTAACATTCTCAACATTTCCGCCGTCACGAATTTGGATTGAAATACCTCTGTTGGATTTTGAAATAACGCAGTTAGAGACAATCACATTTCTGAAATCGCCCACGCCCTCGGTGCCTATCTTAATTGCGGCAGAGGTGGAAACGAGAGTACACCCGTCGATAATAATATTTTCGCACGCTCCGTACTCAGCATTGCCCTTGCTCGCTTTAAGGCAGATACAATCATCGGCGCAGGTAACGTGACAACCCAAAATCCTTACATTACTGCAATGGTCAGGGTCGATACCGTCCGAGTTTGCCACATCGAGGTCATTGAGTATTCTGATTCTGTCTATAAGCACATCGTCACAGCCTGCCGGATGGAGGGTCCAAAACGGTGCGTCCACAACGGTGAATTCCTTAAAGGTGATATGATTACTCTTTTCCACATACATTACCGTCGGGCGGGGATAAAAATCACCGGTTACATAATATCTGTCCTTTCGCTGAACGAAAGCGTGACCGTTTGCGTCTATTACGCCCTCACCGCTTATCGTACAGTTGTCCGCCTCATAAGCATAGATAAAGACGAAACTCGGCTTACCTGTAACAGGATTACCTATCAAAGCAGTCTTTGGGTCGTTGATGAGTTTATTCGGTCTGATATAACCGTCGATATTACCCGTAGCCTTAAGTCTTGCACCCTTTTGGATATGCAAATCAACATTTGCTCTCAGGCGTACCGAGTCGCTGTAATACACTTTACCCGACGGCAGAACTACCCGACCTCCGCCGTTTTTTGCACAATCGTCTATTGCGTGTTGAATGGCAAAAGCGTCATTTGTTACACCGTCGCCCTTTGCTCCGTACTGAAGAACGTTATATATTTTCATAAGACTACCTCTTAACAATGCGTTTAATAACTTCTATGATACCATATAAAAAATATATTTACAATGCCTTTTATAAATGATATATTATTAATACATTATAACAAGTGAGGTTTTTCAATGAAAAAGGGCGCTCGGCGAATTGAGCTTCTCGACGAGTTGAGGGGTTTTGCAATTCTTGCTATGATTGTGCACCACTTCTTTCTCGATGCGGGAGATGTTCTCTCGCTCGATTGGGGATATGAAATATTTGACAAACTGTGCACCGTTCAGCCGATATTTTGGGCGATATTCATAGTAATATCGGGAATATGCTCCCGTCTTTCAAGAAACACGGTAAAAAGAGGAGTTACGGTTTTTCTCTCGGGTATGCTCATCACCTTTGTTACAACAGTGATTATGCCGCTTATGGGAATAGAAAACGCAGAGATTTATTTCGGCATACTCCACTGCCTCGGCTGCTGTATGATAATAACAGGACTGATTATGCCCGTCATAGAAAAGATACCGACCGGAATCGGAATTGTGCTGTCAACCGTTTTGTTTGTTTTAACCTACGGAATAAACAACAAAAAACTCTTTTTCGGTCTGGTTACGCTCAACGAGCCTAAAAGCAACATACTTATGCCGCTCGGAATTTACAACGGCAGCTTTCATTCGTCAGATTATTTTTCGATTATACCGTGGATTTTTATGTTCATACTCGGCGCATTTATAGGAAAATATGCAAAAGACGGAAAATTTCCCGAATTCTGCTATAAAAAACATTCAAAACTTTTCGCCTTTGTGGGAAGAAACAGCCTGTGGTTTTATCTCGGACATCAGGTTGTGCTGTATGCAGTATTATATTTGGTATTTTACATCATTGAATTATATATAAAAATTAAGTATATTTAAGAGGAAAACACTATGAGAATGAGACACAAAAAGAATTTAGATTCGAGGCTTGAAGCGGTATCCGATTATCTTATAACGCTCAGAAACGAAAGTCTGAATTTTAACGATACAGAAAACGAAAAGCACTATCTTGATTTCGGCGAACTTTTCGGCAATGACAATCCCGTATACCTAGAAGTGGGATGCGGAATGGGCACCTTCGGCACAACTTACGCCGAGCAAAATCCAAACATCAATATGCTGTGCGTTGAAAAGGTAAGAGATGTAATATGCACCGCCTGCGAAAAGGCAAAAGACAAAAATCTTAAGAACATTAAATTTCTTGACTGTTCTGCCGAATATCTGCCGTCATATATAAAAGAGAACAGCATTTCGGCTGTATTTCTTAATTTCTCCTGCCCTTATCCGAAAAAGAGATATGCCGGCCACAGACTGACAAGTGAGAGATTTCTTAACATCTACCGCAGCATTATGACCGATAATGCCGCAATTTATCAAAAGACGGACAATATGCACTTCTTTGAATATTCGATTGAAAGTTTCAGCCAAAACGGATTCAAACTTTCAAATATTTCGCTCGACCTGCACAACAGCGATTTTGAGGGAAATATCGTAACGGAATATGAGGCAAGGTTTTCCGCTCAGGGCTATCCGATTTACAGACTTGAAGCAAGGCTGTAAATAGACACAAAAATAAGCACGAAAAAAGACTTTCAGGAAAACGAACCCGAAAGTCTTTTTTGTATGCTGTTAAATTATCAGATAACTCTTACTCTGATTACGCCTTTGATAGCATTAATATCGTTTGCAATCCTGTCGGAAACAGCATTATCACAGTCGATAATAGAATAAGCAATTTCTCCACGGTTCTTATCCTCAAAGGAAGCGATATTAACCCCGTCTTTAGAAATTGTATCGGTAATTGTGGCAATCATATTAGGCTGGTTTTTATGAATAACGGTAACACGAACCTTGCCTGTTCTGTGCATAAATACATTAGGCATATTAACGCTGTTTTTAATATTACCGTCCTCGAGGTAATCTATCAATTCCTGAGCAGCCATCTCGGCGCAGTTTTCCTCGCTCTCGGGTGTAGAAGCACCGAGGTGCGGAATAGCAATAACGCCGTCAACTCCGATAAGTTTAGCGTCGGGGAAATCGGTAACATAACAAGCCATCTCGCCCTCATCAAGTGCATTGATAACGGCGTCGCTGTCTGCAAGGTCACCTCTGGCGAAATTCATAATGCGAACAGTGTTCTTCATCTTGGCAATACTCTCGGCATTAATCATATGCTTTGTATCGGGAGTAAGCGGAACATGAACGGTAATATAATCAGCAACAGGAAAAATCTCGTCAAGGTTATTGTTTACGGTAATACCCGGCTTAAGCTCAGCATTTTCGGGAAGATACGGGTCATAGCCGATAACGCTCATACCCAAATCAACCGCCGCCTCGGCAACCAATCTGCCGATTGCGCCGAGTCCGATAACGCCGAGTGTTTTGCCCTTAATCTCGGGTCCTGCAAATGCCGACTTACCCTTTTCCACGGTTTTGCCTACATTATCGCCTTCGCCTTTGATGGTTTTGCACCAATCAACAGCCTTAGTCACCTTACGGGAGGAGAGCAAAAGTCCGAGAATAACGAGTTCCTTAACCGCATTTGCGTTTGCACCCGGAGTATTAAATACAACGATACCTTTATCCGCACAGTCCGAAACGGGAATATTATTTGTTCCTGCACCTGCTCTTGCTATTGCAAGAAGAGACTCGGGCATCTGCATATCGTGCATTGATGCCGAACGCACCATAACGGCATCGGGGTTTTGAACATCGTCGCCGTAAACATATTTTGAAGTATCGTACTTTTTGAGTCCGACATTTGAAATCTTATTCAGTAATTTAATATTATACATTATATATTATACTCCTTATTTGTTTTTTGCCTCAAAGTCTGCCATAAATTCAACAAGTTTTTCTACTCCTTCAATCGGCATAGCATTATAGATAGATGCTCTCATACCGCCGACAGTTCTGTGACCTTTCAAATTAACAAAGCCTGCCTCGGTAGCTTCTTTAATGAACTTTGCGTTAAGTTCCTCGCTGTCTGTTACGAAAGGAACATTCATAAGGCTTCTATCCTCGGGAACCACGGTTCCGTGGAACATTTCGGATTTATCAAGGAAATTATAAAGAATTGCGGCTTTCTTTTCGTTATGCTCTTTCATCGCATCAAGCGAACCGAATTCTCTTTTAATCCACTCAAGCACAAGTTTGCAAATATAAATAGTCCAGCACGGAGGGGTGTTATAAAGCGAATCGGCATCGGCTTGAACCTTATAGTTCATCATAACCGGAGTAATGTCTCTTGCTTTGCCGAGCAAATCCTCACGAATAATAGCAACAACCAAACCTGCCGGTGCAACATTCTTTTGAGCGCCGAAGTAAACCACACCGAATTTGCTGATGTCAAGAGGCTCGGAGAGAGCGCAAGACGAAACATCGGCGATAAGCACTTTATCCCCTACCGGAGGAAGTTCTTTATATACGGTACCGTAAATAGTATTATTCATACAAATATAAACATAATCGGCGTCATCTCTGAAATCTTCGGGCTTAGTCTTTGGAATATAAGTGAAAGTCTTATCTGCGGAAGAAGCAACAGCCTTAACATCGCCGTACTTTTGCGCCTCCTGAAATGCCTTTTTCGCCCACTGACCGGTGATAATATAATCTGCCTTGCCGCTGCCGTTCATAAAATTAAGCGGAATTGCACTGAACTGAGCGGAAGCACCACCCTGCAAAAACAGTACCTTATAATTATCCGGCACCTTATAGAGTTCTCTCATAAGAGCCTCTGCCTCTTTGATAATATCGTCAAACCACTTTGAACGGTGGCTCATTTCCATAACGGACTGACCCGAGCCGTGATAATCCATCATTTCATCGGCTGCAATCTTTAATACGCTCTCCGGCAAAGTTGACGGACCTGCGCTGAAATTAAATACTCTGGACATAATAAATACCTCTCTGTCTTAATTTAAGTTTGAAATACAAGTTCTATTATATACTTATGAATTATTTTGTCAATGTTTACAGCGAAACTTTATGAAAAATGACCAAATATTGATATATTTTTCACAATATCATTAAAATAACGCAACAACTGTGGATTTTTTATATTATTTTAAAAAAAGGTATTGACTTTTTTCTCGGTTTAAGTATAATTAAATTGTAATCATTACAATCTAGGTGGTGAGGAAATGACAGAACAAGAAATACAAAAGCTGTTTCAAGAAAGAAAATTCAGGGCTACACCGCAAAGAATCAGTATATATAAGTATTTATGCGAGCACCCCACCCACCCGGACGCCGAGTCGATATATAAGGAGATGAAGAGACAGTTCCCCAATCTCTCTTATACAACGATTTACAACGCATTACAGTCGCTGGAAAAAGAAGGATTTATAATAAGTATAAATATAGACAGCGACAGAGTTCATTATGACGCAGACATAAGTTTGCACGGTCATTTCAAATGTGATAAATGCAAAAAAATCTACGATTTCAAAATTGACGGCATAGAATGTCAAGGACTCGACGGATTTGATGTAAGATACAAAGAAGTATATTACAGCGGCTTATGTGCCGATTGCAATAAATAAAAAATAATGAATATTAAAGGAGATTATTAAAATGGCAAAAAAGTATTACTGTCCGGTATGCGGATACGAAAGTGACGAACCAATCGATGTATGCCCCATCTGCGGAGCAAAAATGGCTGTAAGAGAGGACAATTCATCCGAAGCATGGGCAGCCGAGCACAAGGTAGGAATCATCGACGGCGTGAGCGAAGAAATCGTACAGGGTCTTCGTGACAACTTCAACGGCGAGTGCTCAGAAGTAGGTATGTACCTTGCAATGGCGAGAGTAGCTCACAGAGAGGGCTATCCCGAAATCGGTCTTTACTGGGAAAAGGCTG
>UQPH01000054.1 GCA_900542875.1 uncultured Eubacterium sp.
TTTTTTGCTCACAAGCGGTACCATCGTACAGCAAAGTTCGCAAGAAAACGAAATTAAGAGACTTTCTTAACAGCCTACAGCGTGTCGAAAACACTTTTTCGACACGCTGAAATAAAGACCTCGATTTTTCGAGGTCTTTATTTTATGTTATGCGATTTTTGTTTCAAGCAGTTTGTTGTATATTATGTCTGCAAATATTCTGTGCCCCTCAGGTGTGAAATGCTCTCTGTCGCTCTTGCTCGGCTGAACATAATCGGCGGCAGAGACTATGGCAACGCCTTTTTCTTTTGCCACCTTTTCGTATTCCTCAAAAAGATTTTGCGATACCTCAACCGAATGCCTGTTAAATTCGGGGTCGTATTCTTCTTTCCATACCTCATCTCCGAGATGAATGGGCGATACGATAATTATATTTTTCGGCGGAATGAATTTCAGCAGTTCGTCCACGCACAGACCCAGCCCCTTTGCGATTTTGTAAGGATTTGCATTGTAGCAGGATTTGCAGTCATTAGTGCCGAGCATAATCACTGCTGCGTCCGGATAATTTGATTCGAGTATCTCCGGCAGCGATTCCAATCCGTTTCTGTTTTTGCGGTATGCGTCATCAAATATCGTGGTTCTTCCGCATAAGCCCTCTTCGAGCACTCTTATGTCGTGCTTTTCGAGTTTTTCCTGGAGCAGGCTCGTCCATCTTACACCCCACGAATATCGCTCATGAGTCTTTGGTATCAGACCCCATGTGTTAGAATCACCAAAGCATAATAACTGTTTCATATAACCGCTCCTCTCGCTGAATTGTAACTAATGTCTATTAAGCCTATGTGTTTACTAGGCATTAACATAATTGCATTATATCACCGCTTTATGTTCTTGTCAATAGGTAAAGAAAAAACAGAAGTTGTACCATATACGATACAACCTCTGTTTTTTCGTTATTCGAGTGCGTCTCTTACTGCGTCGCCGGCTTTGTCAACCGCCGAGCCTGCGCCGTCTGCGGCATCGTCAACTCCCTGACCGACATCGTCGCCTACCTTGTCCGCTCTGTCTTTTACTTCGTCTCCTGCTTTTGACAAATCTTCGCCCACTTTTGTTGTGGTCGATTCAGTCGTTTCACTAGGGGAAGCGGTGGACATTTCGGTTGTTGAGGTTACATTTTGGCTTTGGTCTTTGTTACTTGCACAGCCTGCAAAAACAGCGATAATTGCTGTTACAGCAAGCAAAAAAGCTATAATCTTTTTCATTAATATCATCCTTTCGCTGATAGTGTTTGCATACAAATTAAAAATTATTCATTCATTTTACCATTGTGCCGTTATCGCTTTGAAGCATAATCATAATATCTTCCTCAAAGCCGCTTTGAGTGTTGATATATACGAGGGCATTTTCGCCCGTGTCTTTGCTCTTGCAAGTGAATTCGTAGCACTGTACCTCGTTTCCGCTTTCCTTCGGTATGGTGCACAGTCTTACGTTTTCAACCGTCAGATATTTTGAAACCTTTGCCTTTGCGTCACTCTCGCTGAGCGTTACTTCTTGCTTTTCTCTGCCGTAGTGATTGGTCAGATAAGTTGCGGCATCAAGGCTTACCACCTCGCCGTCCGCCATGGAAATTCCCACTTTAATCAAGTCGCCGTAATATCTCACGCCGTCCTTTGTGTACGCACAGTTTACGGTGCAGATGTTGTTATTCGTTTCATAGTAGCATACTTCCATATCGCCGTAGCCGAGTTCTTTTAATGCACTCGAGGCAAGATTGCAGGCGTTGTCCTGCGAAATGTTTGAGGAATTAATCAGTCCCGAGTAAACTATTTCTTTGATATATCCGCCCTGTTTTGTTACCATAATTGTATATCTTCCGCACTTAAAGGTGAAGCAGGGGATTTTTGATTTGTCGTCCGTTTCGTAACTTACGGCGTTGATGTTTGCATCAATTGCCTTTGCGGCAATTTCACGACATTCCTCTTTCGTGTAAACTTCGCTTTCGGATACAAGTTTGGAATTTCTGTTAAGCACTTGGTCGGAAAACGGCCCGTCATAAAGCAGAGTAGGAAAATCGTCAAAAGTTTTTGCCTCTCTGGAAAAATTGTTTGATAGAGCAAAAACATTTATTTCGCCGCCGCTTTTGACCTGATTTTCGGTTATCTTTGCTCCTGCGTTCATCGTTGCCACCATTTCATCTGTGCTATTACAGAACTTTTGGGCATAGGTTAAAAGTGCCTTTAGATTGTTGTGCTCTTCGTCGGTTATCTCCTCTCCCTTTTCCGCTTTTTTGCCGATGTATTGTGCGTAGTCCGAGCACTGGCTTAAAAATTTATATGCGTTGTTAAGTTCCAGTTGCGATACGGGGAGCCTGCTCATGGCATTTTTTGCCGTGCCGCATAAAGCGTACAGGTCTCTGCTCAAGTCATAAATTTCGCCGTATGAATTTGAGTACAGGCTTTTGGTGATGTCCGTGTCGATTTTGTTTAGGCATTCGTTGAGTTCGCTCAGACTTTGGCGGTATGAAACCTCAAGTTCTCCTTTGTATGTTTTGAGCGAACTTGTGCTTATAATCATAGCGGCTATGACCAAAGCGAGAATAAAGCCGATGTACGATACTATTCTTACATAGGTTCTTTTTGTCATATTGATTCCTCCGATTTTTCTCTGCTGTTATTGTTTTCATAATTTTAATATTTATTCAAAAATATCCCATTTTAATTGCAAGATTAACTATATTGTGATATAATTTTAGAGATTGTAATATTTAATTTCATATATAACTTATTTTTAGGCGGCAGACTATGGAAAAGAAAAGAATTGTGGTTAAGGTCGGAACTTCGACTTTGACCCATAAAACAGGAAAAACAAATATAGCGAGAATAAGCGATTTGGTAAATGTTCTTGCCGATTTGCATAATATGGGACACGAGATTATTTTGGTCTCATCGGGTGCTATTGCCATCGGCACTTCACGCCTCGGACTGAAAAGAAAACCCGATACCATTATGGGTAAGCAGGCGGCAGCGGCTGTCGGTCAGGGTGAACTTATGTTTCTTTACGATAAATTTTTCGGCGAATATGATGTTGTTGTGTCTCAACTTCTCTTTACATATGATGCACTTGAAAATCCCGATAATAAGGAACATTTGACAAATACATTCAATCAACTTCTCGAATACGGCTCAATTCCCGTAGTAAACGAGAACGACTCGGTTTCAATCGAGGAACTTCTCAACGGCGATAACGATTGCCTCAGCGCAACCGTAGCCGAACTTATCGGAGCCGATATGCTCATTCTTCTTACCGATACCGACGGACTTTATGACGGCAACCCGAGCGAAAACCCCGAGGCAAGGCTGATTGATATAGTAGAAGAAATAACCGAGGAAATAGAGGCTTTTGCCGGCGGCGCAGGAAAAAGGGGAACAGGCGGCTTTATGACTAAAGTCAAGGCGGCGAAAATTGCAACTTCGGCGGGTATACCGGTTGTAGTTATGAACGGCGCAGACCCAAAGAAAATTTATGATGTGCTAAACGGCGAAAACGTCGGAACAAAATTTCTTTCGTGAGGTAAATTTATGACGGTTTTTGAACAGGGAAAAAATGCTAAGGGCACTCTTACCTTTATGTCTCAGGTTACAACCGAGCAGAAAAATAATGCCCTAAATGCCGTAGCAGACGCACTTGAAAAAAATATTGACGTGATTATTGCGGCTAATAAAATTGATTTGACCGAGGGAAAAGAAAACGGTCTTAATGACGGACTTCTCGACAGGCTTATGCTTAATGAGGAGAGAATAAAGGGTATAGCCGACGGAGTGAGACAGGTTGCGCTTCTTGATGACCCATGCGGAAAAATCATAAGCGATTATAAAAAGGATAACGGCCTTGAAATAAAAAAAATTACCGTGCCCATCGGAGTGATAGGAATTATCTTTGAGGCAAGACCGAATGTCACCGTTGATGCGGCGGCTCTCTGCCTTAAAAGTTCTAATTCCGTGCTTCTCAGAGGCGGCAAGGAAGCCATTAATTCAAACACCGCACTCAGCGAAATAATGCGTGATGCAGTAGAAAGTGTGGGCTTTCCGAGAGATGTTATTCAGCTTGTGCATGATGTGTCCCGTCAGTCCGCTAATGATATGATGAATATGAATGAGTATCTCGACTGCCTTATTCCACGAGGCGGTAAGGGACTTATTAAGGCTGTTGTAAATAATTCTACCGTGCCTGTAATTGAAACCGGCTCAGGTAATTGTCACATTTTTGTTGACGAAAGTGCCGATATTAATATGGCTGCAGAGATAATCTTTAATGCAAAAACGCAGAGAATTTCTGTCTGCAACGCTTGCGAAAGCCTTGTGATTCATTCAAAAATAATTGATAAAGCATTGCCTGTTATTGCAAAGAAACTTAAAGAAAAGAATGTTGAAATCCGAGGCGATGAGCGTGCTTGCACCGCTTGCTCCTTGGTTTCTCCTGCCACAGAGGAAGATTTTTATACAGAATATCTTGATTATATAATCAGCGTTAAAACCGTTGATTCGCTCGATGAGGCGATAGAGCATATAAACAGATGCTCCACCGGTCACAGCGAGGCCATTATTACAAATAATGATGAAAATGCAGATAAGTTTCTCAAGTGCATAGATTCTTCGTCGGTTTATGTAAATGCGTCAACACGTTTTACCGACGGCGGCGAGTTCGGTCTCGGAGCGGAAATAGGAATTTCAACTCAAAAACTGCATGCAAGAGGTCCTATGGGTCTTGAGCAGCTTACATCAACAAAATATTTAATTTACGGAAACGGACAAGTCAGGTAATGAAGTATGACTATTTTGCCGAAGATACGGATAAAATTGAAAAAAGACGGCGTAAATCCGAAAAGAGAGCATCACTGAGGAAATTCTTTAAGATCCTTTTGATTACGCTCGGGGTCATCGTTATAGTCTTGGCGACAGCTTGGGCTCTTTTGAGATATGTTTTTGTTGATTTTTATTTTCAAAGCATAATTCCCGATAAACAGGTCGCTTCCTATATAGATGAAAACATTATCGGAAAAACCACAACACAGACCACCACCGAAGAAACACAGACGCAGACCACGCTCCCTGTTTATGAGAGTATGACCTATCTCGATTCTGCCCATTTTGATTTTCAAAATGATAAAAAGGGCAATTTCGTTGGCAATATTCTCAACGGCGGCAAAGTTGCGAAATATAACTCGTACGCTTACCATGTTGTTGACGGCGACGGCATATATCGCTTTAATCCTTACGGCGAAACCTATGAACTCATTTTGAGCGAAAAGAATAATATCTCATCGCTTAATATTCATAACGGACAATTATATTTTGTCGAGGATGACTCGCATTATCTGTGCAGTGGCTCAAAGGGCTCTTACCGCAGAATTACGCCTAATATTAAAACAGCGTATATCTATGACGGCAAAGCGTATTGCACCTCGACTTATAATCAAATTATGAGCGTTGATACTTCGACAGGGGATGCAAGAGTTTTGTTTTCGGCAAAGAGCGGACAGAGCCTTGAACTCGTCGGCGTGTCGCTTGAGCGTGTGTTCTTTACTCTCAAATACGAAAACGGCAGAACGGAATATCTCACCGTTGATACATCTACAACCGAAACCGACAGTTTTATGACGGCGACAAATAACGACAGCGTAAAATATATGTCTATGGAAAACGGTTATCTTTATTATTGTCTTAAACAGACGGACGGTTCATATAATCTTGTGCGGCAAAAATTCGGCTCGCCGAATACCGTTACGCTTGTAGAAAATAAAAACTTTTCGTCTTTTGCAATAACCGATTCAAACAGAGTTTTCTATTCTTTTAACGGCGGCGGTACGGTTTATCTTAACGAATATAATATGAACAGCAGGGATATAAAAACCATGCTTACCGCAAATGGCTCTGATAAGAGTTTTACACCCGGTATTTACCATTCGGGTGAATATGATTTTATTATCGGCGGCGGCGTTTACCGCTCGTCATCGAATTTA
>UQPH01000055.1 GCA_900542875.1 uncultured Eubacterium sp.
AAACTTGTTACCGACTCCGTTGGGTATAGTGCAAGGTTGGAGAAGCCTTGTAGATGTCTTCCACCTTTGTTGTGTCTAAATATTACAACATAAAAATTAAAAATTCATTTATCCCAGATGAATAATTTTTTAATTCTTTTTGAACAAGTTATTCAATCGTTCCGCCTCCGAGGACATATTCTCCGTCATAAAGAACCACAGCCTGACCCTTAGTTACGGCACGAACCGGAGAATCAAAGCACACTCTCACCTTATCCCCGACGCAACAAGCCGTGCATGGTACCTCACGCATATTATATCTTGTTTTTGCCATACATTTTATTTTGCCGTTAGGCTTTTCAATAATCCAGTTAAAATCACCGGCTAGGAGTTCGCTTGAATTCAAATCATCATTAGAGCCGAGAACGACTCTGTTATTTTTCAAATCCTTATCGATAACATAAACAGGATGACCCAGTGCGATATTAAGACCTTTTCTTTGTCCGATAGTATAGCGGATTATTCCCGAATGCTTACCGAGCACATTTCCGTTTTTATCAACGAAGTCGCCGGCGGGATATTTTTTACCCGCATAGTTTTCGATAAACTTGGAATAATCTCCGTCGGGCACAAAGCAAATATCCTGGCTGTCCCTTTTTCTTGCATTTATAAATCCGTTTTCTTCGGCAACTTTTCTTATTTCTTCCTTAGAAAATTTGCCGAGCGGAAAGATAGTATGGGCAAGTTGATACTGAGTAAGAGAGTAAAGAACGTAACTCTGGTCTTTTGTTATATCTTTACCCTTTTTGAGTAAATATCTGCCGTCTTTATACTCAATATCGGCATAATGACCCGTTACCACATAATCGTACTTAAGTTCCTGCATTCTAAGCATAAGTTTTTCAAATTTAAGATGACGATTACATTCTATACAAGGGTTCGGTGTTCCGCCCTGTTCATAGGTTTTAATGAAATTATCTATTACCTTTTTTTCGAATTCGTCCTTGAAATTAAAGACATAATAAGGCATACCGAGTTTTCGGGCAACAGCTCTTGCGTCCTCTATATCATCAAGAGAACAGCAAGTCTTTTCCCTGCTGATACCTATATCCTCATTATCGTAGAGTTTCATCGTTGCACCGATGCACTCATATGCGTTTTGTTTCATAAAAAGAGCGGCGACGCTAGAATCAACACCGCCACTCATAGCAATTATAGCTTTTTTCATAATTAACCCAACTCAATCATCTTATCAATGCATCTCTTTGCACCGAGACGAACGTCCTCATCAAGTACGATTTCTTCGCCCGATATTCCCTTTACGCAGTTAAGCACATCAACGATAGTGGTGATTTTCATATTATGACAAATTAAGTCCTTTGAAAGAGGATAGAACATCTTATCGGGACAAGAAAGCTGCAAATGAGATACAATACTGTTTTCCGTTCCGATTATAAATTCCTTTGCATCACTGTTCTTTGCATAGTTCATAATGCCTGTTGTCGAGCCGACATAATCAGCCATTTCCACAACTTCCTCAACGCATTCAGGATGAACCAAAAACAGTGCGTTCGGGTGCTCTGCCTTTGCCTTTTTAACATCTGATGCTGACATTCTGGCATGAGTCGGACAACCGCCTGAAAGAAGTTTGAACTCCTTATTCGGCATTTGCTTTGCTATGTACGAACCGAGATTTCTGTCGGGGATAAAGAGAATCTTATCGCTGTCAATGCTGTTGCAAATTTTAAGAGCGGAAGATGAAGTAACGCAAACATCGCAAACAGTCTTAAGTTCGCTCGTGGTATTAATATAAGCGACCACGGTATAATCCGGGTACTGCTGCTTAACTTGCTCAATTAATTCTTTATCCATCATTTCAGCCATAGGACAGCCGGCGTCCGGATTTGCAAGATAAACCGTTTTTTCAGGTGAAAGAATTTTTACTGTTTCAGCCATAAATCTTACGCCGCACATAATAACGGTCTTATTCTTTACCTTGGACGCCTCAACAGACAATGCAAAACTATCGCCTACGAAGTCAGCAATTTCCACAATATCCGGTGTCTGATAACAATGCGCTAGAATGCAAATATCTTTATCTTTTTTTAGTTTTAATATTTCGTTTTGAATATCTTTTAATGCCATAACAAAAATCCTTTTGTGTGGTTATTAATCTGCTTCTGCTGCCCTTTTCTCTACATCTGTCTCTGCAAACATAGACGGGTCATAAGAAATGCCGTGTCTGTCATAATAATCCTTAACGGCAGCTTTTATTGCCTCTTCGGCAAGCACGGAACAGTGAATTTTAATCGGCGGTAAACCGTCAAGAGCCTCAACAACCGCCTTGTTTGTAAGTTTAATTGCCTCGCTGATAGGCTTACCCTTAATAAGGCAAGTAGCCATAGAACTGGAAGCAATGGCAGATGCACAACCGAAAGTGTTAAACTTAACATCAGTGATAATTTGATTTTCATCTACCTTCAGATAGATTTTCATAATATCGCCGCACTTTGCGTTTCCTACTTCGCCTACGCCGTCTGCGTCTTCTATTTTACCCACATTTCTGGGATTTGTAAAGTGGTCCATTACTTTTTCTGAATATAAAGCCATTATTCTACTACCTCTCCTTTTTGAATTTTCTCCCAAACCGGAGATATTGACCTAAGATATTTAACAACCTTATGGATTGAATTTATAATTACTTCCGCTTCTTCCTCGGTGTTATACTCGCAAAGCGAAAGTCTTAGAGAGCCGTGTGCACTCTCAACGGGAACACCCATGGAAAGAAGTACATGAGAAGGGTCGAGCGATCCGCTGGTGCAGGCAGAACCTGACGAAGCGCAAATGCCGTCTTGGTCAAGGAGAAGCAGAAGTCCCTCTCCCTCAATTCCTTCAAAACTGAAATTGATTGTTCCGGGAAGTCTGTGCTCACGGTCGCCGTTGAGTTTACACATTTCTATATCGCTCACGCCGTCAATAATTTTATCTCTGATTTTCGATACATACTTTGCATTTTTATCGAGATTAGCGCACGCATCCTCAAGAGCAGCAGCCATACCTACTATGGAAGCCATATTCTCGGTACCTGCCCTTTTACCTCTTTCCTGTGCACCGCCGTTAATCAGGTTTTGAAGAAGAATACCTTTTCGACAATAAAGGAATCCGACTCCCTTAGGTCCGTGAAATTTGTGTCCCGAAACAGAGAGCATATCAACGCCTAGGTCTTTTACATCAACGGGAATATGACCGACTGCCTGAACTGCGTCCGTATGAAAAACGACATTATTTTCCTTACAAATTTCGCCGATTTCTTTTATAGGCTGAACGGTACCGACTTCATTATTAGCAGTCATAATTGTAACTAAAGCAGTGTCCTCTCTTATTGCTTTTTTTACATCGTCAACCTTAACAATTCCGTTATTATAGACATCGAGAAGTTGAATTTCAAAGCCCTCTTTTTTTAATTTATCAAGGGTATGAAGAACTGCATGATGCTCAAATTTAGAAGAAATAATATGTTTTTTTCCTCTTTTTGCGCCGTTATATGCGGCTGTCAAAATAGCCTGATTATCCGCTTCGCTTCCGCCCGAAGTAAAGTAAATTTCATTCGGATTTGCATTTATACATTTTGCAACTCTCGCTCTCGCATCATCAAGATGCTCCTTTGCGATTTGACCGATATGATGGAGGGATGACGGGTTACCGTAAATTTCCTGCATCATTGGCTTCATAGCCTCATAAGCCACATCGGAAAGCCTTGTAGTTGCGGCATTATCAACATAAATTGTTTTCATAATAAGCCCTGCCTTACATATTCCTATTAACTTAATAGGTTTTTCAAAAGATAATATATACTTTATTTCCTACTTTGTCAATAGGAAATTAATATCAAATTTAATATATTATTTTCCGTAAAATAGTTAATATACCCAAAAATAAAACCCGAAAGTTATTCGGGCAATGTTTATTTGCTATAAAGAACGTGAGAAAATTCAATGCCGTCTGCATCGTAAGTTGCAATTACATTCCTTTTGTAGAACGACTTATCAAAATGCGGAAAATAAACAGCGGCATTCTTATCCTCTGCATCAATCTCGGTAAGGTAGATTTTGTCGGCATCGGATATAAATTCGTCATATATTTTGCCGCCGCCGATTATAAAAATTTCATCATTTTCAGCAAAGCTGTATACATCATTAATATCGGTAATTACTTCGGCACCGTCGGCGTTATAATTTTCATCGGAGGTTATAACAATATTCCGTCTGTTCGGCAAAGCCTTAGGAAGAGACTCAAAAGTTTTTCTGCCCATAACAACAGTATGTCCCGTTGTTGTTTGCTTAAAAAATCTCATATCTTCCTTAAAATGCCAAATAAGGTCATTGTTTTTTCCCAGTTCAAAATTCTTGCCAACTGCGGCAATAATTGAAATACTCATCGTTACTCCTTAATGTTACTGAGATATGGGAAATGCGATTTTTCCCATATGCTTATAATTTATCAATTTTACATCTTTACAGTCTCTTGAATTATCGAATTCAAAGAAGTCCTTTACTTCGGGATTGAGCCAAAGTTCAGGAGCGGGCAAATCACCCTGTTCGTCAAATCTTTTTATTTGTTCTTTAATTCCGTCAATCTGATTTACATAAATATGTGCATCTTTAATCGACCAGTCAACAGTTCCGCTCTTTAGACCGCAAGATTGTGCAAGCATACGATTAAGAAGTGCATATTGGGTAACATTAAACGGAAGACCGAGTGGAACGTCACAGCTTCTTTGATGAACCCAGCAATTAAGTTTGCCGTCGGTTACATCCCATTCGCTAGACCATACGCAACTCGGCAAAACTGCCGTATCAAGATAATCATTCTGCCATAGAGTCATTATCATTCTTCTGTCCTCGGGATGATTTTTAATCTTATCAATAAGATTTTGAGTCATCTGAAATTTATTAACAATGTAACCGTAAGCAGTACCAATAGTATGTGCATATTCTTTGCCGAAAAATTTATGAACGCTCTGCTTTGTCAAAACTCCGTTCTCATCAGGAAGCATCTGAGTAGCGTTCCAATAACCCTCATCATCAATTTCCCATTCATTCCAAATCTTAACATCCCGTTTTTGGAGCCAACGAACATCATTCGACTGAGCCTGATAAATCCACAGCATTTCAAGTGCCGCCTGCCTGATGAACACCTGCTTAGTTGTAAGAATCGGAAATTCTTTTTCCAAATCAAAACGGAAATGCCAAGCAGGCACCTTTACGCTGTCGACACCCGTTCTGTTAACCACTCTGCGACCGTCGGCGATTATAGTTTTGCAGAGTTCAATATAATCCTTATCCCACTGTGACATAACTGCACCTCATAACAAAATTTACTACACAATTCTACCATAAACGCAGAGCAAAGTAAACATAATAAAATAAAAAAATCCGTTCATAAGAACGGAAAAATTTACAAAAAAAACAGTTGCCCTTTTGTTTTCGCAACATAAACAATGCACAAAATCATTTCTGTCATAAATTCACGATACAACATTTTTAATAAAAAAAGCCTCAAACACAGTGTTTAAGGCGTTATAATGGTGACCCATCGGGGATTCGAACCCCGGACACCTTGATTAAAAGTCAAGTGCTCTACCGCCTGAGCTAATGGATCAAATATACAATAAGACTGGCTGGGGAGGCGGGATTTGAACCCACGCATGACGGAGTCAAAGTCCGTTGCCTTACCGCTTGGCTACTCCCCATCAAAAAAATGGGGTGGGATATCAGAGTCGAACTGATGACCTCCAGTGCCACAAACTGGCGCCCTAACCAACTAGGCCAATCCCACCATATTAATTGTGACAAAGAATAGTGGCGCGCTGTGGGGGACTCGAACCTCCGGCCTACTGCTTAGAAGGCAGTTGCTCTATCCAGCTGAGCTAACAGCGCAAATTTTGTGGAGCGGGTGATGGGAATCGAACCCACGCGACCAGCTTGGAAGGCTGGGATTCTACCATTGAACTACAC
>UQPH01000056.1 GCA_900542875.1 uncultured Eubacterium sp.
ATATAGTTTATTGCCATACTCCTTGACATATTCCTTTGTCTTCTCGCCGTTGTGCCATTTAAGCGCAATATTATTTTCGCAAAGTTTTGAGTAATCGTTATCCTGACTGACTCTGTAAGGGTTTATCCAAGCCTCGATTTTAAGTTTGTATTTATCCGAAAGTTCACACATAATTTGCAAAGGGTCATAGTTCATCTCCTCGCCCTGCGTGCCGTTAAAATACCGACTGCTCGGGAAATATGATGAAAAATAAAAGGCATCTGCACAGGGTCTGACCTGCACGGTCACGGTATTAAAGCCGAATTTATGCAACTTCTCAAATGCCGCCGACACGGCTTTTTTGAAACTCTGCTCATCATTTCCCTTTGTGAACTCGGAAAGTTCATAATACGCCATCCAGACGGCTTTTACGGTTGAATTTTCATTTTCTTTATCGTGCTTAATATTTTGAGCCGAGCAGGAGCAAAAAACAGTAGATATAATAATTAATGCGATAATTAATTTTTTCACTTGAACACTTCCTGTTAATATTGTATTATATAGAAGAAAGAAAACGAAAGGCTGTGATAAAATGGATTACAGACTCGGCAAAAGTCTGAGAATAATCGAGAGAGGGCAAACCGTTAAACTCGAATGTCCGAAATGTAAAAAGAAAGTTTTATTCTCCGTATTTACCAACAACGATACTAAATTGACAGCCTCACTTCCCTTTATCACGAATGAGGACGTATACTTTTTGGTTTGTCCCGAATGTGCCGGCGTTTTCGGAGTTGACAGTGTAAAGGGCAAAAATTTCAAAAACGGCGAAAAACTTGCAATAGGAAATTTTGACCTGAATGAATTAAAGGAATTTAAGGCAAAGTAACAAATATTATCAAACAGGCAGCAGATATTTTGATGTATCCGCTGCCTGTTTTTCATTTACAAAATAATACAAATTAAGCCGCTGCAGCCCTCATTTATAACCCTCTCTATGGTTTCTCTGAACTTATTTCTCGCATCCTCGGGCATACGGTAAAGTTTATTGTTCAGCCCTTCGTTAACCAAAGAATGAAGCGATTTTCCGAATATGTTTGTATTCCATATTTCGGACGGATTGTTTTCAAATTCCTTAAGAAGATACATAACGAGTTCTTCACTCTGACTCTCACTGCCGACAATGGGTGCAACCTCGGTATATGTGTTGCACTTAATCATATGAATAGAGGGTGCGTGAGCCTTCAGCCTTACGCCGTATTTTCCGCCCTGCTTCATAATCTCGGGTTCTTCGAGAGAAAGTTCGTCAACGCTCGGCATAACTATGCCGTAACCCGTTGCCTCTACCTGTTCGAGTGCATCGGAGATACGCATATATCGGCTTTTAATAACGGCAAGTTTATGTATTTCGTTCATAAGTTCACGGTCGTTTGTTATGGTAATGCCGCATTTTTCCGACAAGACGGAGTAAAAATGTGTGTTGTCAATATCGGCTTTGATAAGCACATTACCGCAGGACAAATCAACTTTTGATATGCTCAGCGAATTTATATCGTCCGTTTTTGACATAGCAGTAACAAAATCATTTACGCTCCTTATATTTGTTATGCACTTTGAATTTTCCCTTACGGCTGAAACAATCTCGCATCTGAGTTTATCGTTTGAATCAAGACTTTTGAACCAATCGGGCAAGTCAAAGCCTACGGATGCAACCGGAAATTCATGCAAAACAAGGGACATAATTTCCTTAATCTTGCTCTCGTCAAGTTCAAGACAATTAACGCACATTACGGGCATATTATATTTTTTTCTCATATCCTCGGCTGTTTTCTTGCAAGTTTTAGAGGCAGGGTCGGTACTGTTTAAGAGAATAACGAACGGTTTATTAATCTCTTTAAGTTCGTTAATTACCCTCTCCTCGGCTTCTTCATATTCAGCACGTGGAATTTGGCTGACAGTACCGTCAGTGGTGACAACCAGACCGATAGTGGAATGCTCTTCAATAACCTTTTTTGTTCCGATTTCTGCGGCAAGATTAAAGGGTATTGCCTCTTCGCTCCAAGGAGTCATCACCATACGTGGCTCGTCGTCCTCTATGTACCCCTCGCTGCTCGGAACAATATAGCCGACGCAGTCTATCATTCTGACCTTAAAACTGATATTCCCCTCGAGGTTAAGTTCTATGGCGTCCTCGGGAATGAACTTAGGCTCTGTGGTCATTATCGTTCTGCCTGCCGCAGACTGAGGAAGTTCGTCCTTTGCTCGCTCCTGTCTGAAACTGTCGCTTATATTCGGAATAACGAGAGTGTCCATAAATCTTTTAATAAAGGTAGATTTGCCTGTACGAACCGGTCCGACTACCCCGATATAGATATCTCCGCCGGTGCGTTTGGAAATATCTCTGTAAATTTCTGTATCCATAATTACCTCCTACAGCCCCGGAATTACAATAATTTTATTTGACTCGAGTTTATCGTCAGTAAGTTCGTTTTCCTTTTTGATAAGGTCAATATCGGAAGAAAACGACTTTGCTATATCCCAGAGTCTCTCCCCCGTTTTTGCAAAATAGAGAGTAAGTGCGGGGGCTTTTACAACGTTGTCGTCGCATAAAATGTCACTGAGCACTCGTATTTCCTCTTGAACTGCCATAGCGGAGATGATTTCATAATTCAGATTTACATCAACGCTGTAATCGGAAACAATGTTATAATCATAACTTTTTATCTCGGCAACAGCGCACAGCATATCTGCGTTTTCAACAGAATGCTCAAGTTCTTTTATTTCCTCGAAAAATTCTGTTTTACCCTCGGCATTTGTATACATAAGCCTAAATGAAATTTGAATGATTATCTTTTTATTCTTGCAGACGCATTCATTAATTTTCAGCGACAAATCAAGCACCGATTTAATTTCGGAATTGATTTTAAGCGTTAATCTTTCATTCTTTTTAACTGTAAGATCATCGCATTTCTTGCTGCACACATAAGAAGAATAATTATTTTCGACTTGGTAACCGACAATATAACCGTCGGTTACGATGGTTGAGTCAATCTCGTTTACCACGGTAATGCAAGCATAAATGTCGCCGTAAAGTTCAATTCTTCCGCCTGTATCATCTGCACAACTTTTCGCCTTAACAAAAAGAGAGCCCTCATTTATTTTAATAAAACATTTCGAATTTTCGTCAATGCCCGATATGTCACAAATCTTTGATACATCAAAGGTATATTTCGCACAGCAGGTTTTATTATCGTTGTCGGTATAAAGAACCTTTGTATCTACCTTGACCTTAATAAAAATCTTATCCTTAATCGCCTTTGAATCGGTGACACAAGGATTAATATCATAGCAGAAAACTCTTTTTATACCGTTTGAGTTATCGGGAATCGGAAACTCCTCGTCAATTTCTAATTTACGCAAAATATAATTTTGAACATTCTGCTCTTTTACGGAATACGAATTGAGGCGAGAGCCGTCACATTCGTTTACGCAGGGACAACTTATTTTGTCATAAACTTTGAGGTTAAGACAAAATGATGTATGAATATCTATTCTTCTTTGGTTTATAACTCTAAAATTAGTATATTTATCGCTGATGTCGCCGACAACAAAGGCAAACTCGGAAAGCGAATCAAGGGCAGTCTTTTCCGTAAAATCTTCTATAAATTCCGTATAAAGAAGTTCGCCGTCGGCGTTAGTGTATGTAAGGCAAATTTCGCTCTTACCCTCAACAACAGCCGTACTGTCAACTATATCGCAGGAGGTGACATAACTGTGGCATTCGCATCTTATGACCCTATGCAAATCCTCCAAATAAGCCTCGAGCGTTTCCTGATAATTCTTGTCAACATTAACGCTTCGATTTATAACAAGACGGTTTTTTGTAAGGCATGAATATTTCTTTTCAAGTTCCATAATTTTGCTCCTTTCTTTATTCAGTTAAGGATATGCAAAATCATTACCCGATATTACAACAAAAAAACACTGATAAAGGGGCACACTACAAAAGGAATAAATGCTTAAAAACCAAATAGACAGCGAAATACTGCGTTAAATTTGCAGTGAAGGCGTCAAGCCTGCCCTGCAAATTATGCCTTGTCTTTCATCTGTTTTCTTGGCTTTTTAAGTGCTAAGCAGTTTAAGCAAACTGATTTTGTTCAGTGAGCATTAACAAAATCCCGTTAATACTTGCGTATTAACGGGATTTTTTAATCGTACAATGGGCAAAATTCAGAAAGCTTAAACCAATTACTTCCTTATGCAGTGTGCCCCCAAATCGGTGTTTTTACTTTACTGTTATTATGCGTTTTTTATATCCTTTGCGTGAAGCATAATCGGCTTACGGTTGGGGTCTCTTTTTATGGTAGGCTCTGTTCCGTTTCTTACGCAGTCCTCTGTAACGATAATTTTTTCTATCATACAGTCGGACGGAACGGTAAACATAAGATTACCGAGCACGCTCTCAAACACAGAGCGCAGACCTCTTGCTCCCGTTTTTCTCTCGAGAGTAATATCTGCAATAGCAGTCAACGCTTCAGGCTTAAATTCAAGCTCGACATTATCCATTTCAAAGAGTTTTGTATACTGCTTAACGATTGAATTCTTAGGTTCGGTCATAATTCTGACGAGTGCCTCTTTGTCCAAATCGTCGAGCACGGTAACAACCGGTATACGACCGATAAGTTCCGGAATAAGTCCGTACTTTACCAAATCGTGCTGATTAACCGCTCTGAGAATTTCTGTCTTATTGTCGATATTCTTTGCAAGTTCACTGCCAAAACCGAGAGAACCCTTGCCGAGTCTCTTTTCAACTATCTTATCTATACCGTCAAATGCGCCGCCGCAGATGAAAAGTATGTTAGTAGTATCAATCTGGATAAATTCCTGTTGAGGATGCTTTCTGCCGCCTCCGGGAGGTACATTCGAAACAGTACCCTCAAGAATTTTAAGCAGTGCCTGCTGTACTCCCTCGCCGCTTACATCACGGGTAATGGAGCGATTTTCGCTTTTTCGTGAAATCTTGTCAATTTCATCAACATAAATAATTCCACGCTGTGCCTTTTCTATATCGAAGTCGGCAGCCTGAATGAGTCGAAGTAAAATATTTTCTACATCTTCTCCGACATAGCCTGCCTCAGTCAATGTGGTTGCATCTGCGATGGCAAACGGCACATCAAGAATTTTTGCAAGGGTTTGGGCAAGCATTGTCTTTCCTACACCGGTAGGACCAAGGAGAAGAATATTGCTTTTTTGCAAATCAACATCACCGTTCGAGCCGTAAAAAATTCTCTTATAATGATTATACACGGCAACGGAAAGATTCTTTTTTGCCTCGTCCTGACCTATTACATACTCATCGAGTTTATGCTTGATTTCCATAGGTTTCGGGATGACCATATCGGAGTCCTTGGAACTTTGCTTTGAATTTGAGTACATTGATGATTCGTTAATCAATTCATTACAAAGACCGACGCACTCGTCACAAATGAAAACTCCCGGTCCCTCAATGAGCTTATGCACCATTGATTCGCTTTTGCCGCAGAACGAGCATCTTGCAACGCTATTTACATTTGAGTCGTCTTTTGCCAAAACAAGTACCCCTTATCTTTTTTCGATTACCTTATCAACGAGGCCGTATTCAAGTGCCTCCTGAGCAGACATCCAATTATCTCTGTCAGTATCTTTGACAAGAGTTTCAAAATCCTTACCGCAGTTATCGGCAAGAATTTTATTAAGCTGTTCCTTCTTTTTTACAAGATTCTTAGCGGCAATCTCTACATCGGTAGCCTGACCGGTGATACCGTTTCCGCCGATAAGAGGCTGATGGATAAGAATTTCGCTGTTTGGAAGAGCGATTCTCTTTCCCTTTGC
>UQPH01000057.1 GCA_900542875.1 uncultured Eubacterium sp.
TTTAATGAAGAGACATGGGATTTCGGATTCGGCCAGCACTATACAGAAGAGACAGAAGCAGAAATATTAAGATTGCTGGGGGCTGGTTTTGTCCAGGGGTTTACGCTTCTGGGTGGTGAACCGTTCGAACCGGAGAACCAGGTGGAACTGGTAAAGCTCCTTAAGAAGATAAGAGAAACTTATCCGCAGAAAGATATCTGGTGTTACAGTGGGTATCTTTTTGACCGTGATATGGTTCCGGGAGGATGTGTCCATACAGATGTGACAGAGGAGATGCTGTCGTATATTGATGTACTGGTAGACGGAGAATTCAAGGAAGAATTAAAAGATGTAACACTGGTGTTCAGAGGAAGCCAGAATCAGAGAATCATTGATGTACAGGAAAGCCGGAATCAGGGAACGGTTGTGCTTAAGGATTTTTAACAAAATATAGAAATCTACAGGACCTGCCACTGGCAGCTCCCTACAGATGCTTTGGCAACGACAAAAAAGCCCTTAACTATGGTTATTAACCACAGCTAAGGGCTTAGTTTATAATATGGAATTTGTTCAGAGCCAAGCTCCGAACTTTAGTCTGCAAGCCACCTGTTAATTGTTCCGTTACCCATAAACCACTGGATAACAAGAATAATGGCACTTGCTATGACTGTTATCAATTTGTTATCAAAAGACTAATCGAAATCGCTGAAACCCGCATAAACACTGGCTTTTTTAAGCAACTCGATTTATTCAAACTCTACTGTTCCGGGGGGTTTGGAGGTGATGTCATAGACAACACGGTTGATATGGGCACATTCGTTAGTGATGCGGTTACTTACCTTTGCGAGGATGTCATACGGTATTTTCGCCCAATCTGCGGTCATAAAATCGTCGGTTGTGACCGCTCTGATAACAACCACATTATCGTATGTTCTGTGGTCGCCCATAACGCCTACGGAGTTTACTCCGGGAAGCACGCAGAAGAACTGTGCGAGATTGCTCTCGTAGCCGTTCTTGCTCATTTCGTCACGAAGTACCCAATCGGCGTCCTGCAAAATTTTAACCTTATCTGCGGTAACTTCGCCTATAATTCTCACTCCGAGACCCGGACCCGGGAACGGCTGACGCCAAACGAGTTCATGAGGAATGCCGAGCTTTTCGCCGACAGCTCTTACCTCGTCCTTAAACAAATCGCCGAGCGGCTCAATGGTGTCTATGAAATTAATATCCTTTGGTTTTTCAACCATATTATGATGAGTCTTAATTACAGCGGTGTTTGCTTTGCCTGCGCTCTTACCCTTGCCGGATTCGATACGGTCGGGGTAAATAGTGCCCTGAGCAAAATATCCCTCTGAGGCTCTTGCTCTTACTTCGTCCCAGAACACCTTGTAAAATTCGGTGCCGATAATTTTACGCTTCTGCTCCGGGTCGGTAACGCCCTTGAGGCACTGCATAAAATGGTCTCCGCAATTAACACGGACAAAGTTCATGTCAAAAAGGCGGGTGAAAGTTTCTTCTACAAAGTCGCCCTCGTCTTTACGCATAAGACCCTGGTCTACGAACACACAGGTAAGTTGCTTGCCGACTGCACGGGATAAAAGACCTGCGGCAACGGAACTGTCAACTCCGCCCGAAAGACCGAGGATAACATTTTTGTCTCCGATTTTTTCACGAAGCGATTTAACGGTGTTTTCGATAAAATTATCCATTACCCAATCGCCCGAGCAATGGCAAATCTCATAAAGGAAATTGTGCAAAATTTCCTTGCCGTACTCCGAGTGAGTAACTTCGGGGTGGAACTGAACCGCATAAATATTTTTCTGCGTATTCTGCATAGCGGCACACGGACAGTCATCGGTATGAGCGATAATTTCGTAGCCCTTAGGAGGTTCTGCGATATAGTCGGTATGGCTCATCCACGTAACGGATTTTTCGGGAATGTCCTTAAACAGTTTTGACTCGCCGACGGTTACCTCAATCTTTCCGTATTCCGATACGGGAGCAGTTTCTACCTTGCCGTCACCCATCCATGCGATAAGTTGGCAACCGTAGCAAATGCCTAGTACCGGAACGCCGAGTTCCAAAATATCCTTAGTATAATGCGGCGATGACATATCAAAAACGGAATTGGGTCCGCCTGTAAAAATTATGCCCTTATAGCCGTTTTCTTTAATAGTTTCAATAGGCGTGGTGTAAGGCAAAATCTCGGCGTATACGTGATGGTCACGCACACGGCGGGCGATAAGCTGATTATACTGTCCGCCAAAATCAAGAACAAGAATTTTCTCCATATTCGTCCTCCAATGGGTTCGTTAAAATACTCTAGAGAATATTATATATTATAGTATCTTTAATTGCAAGAAAATAATAATCGGATTATTATGTTTGCGTATCAAATGTGAATAAAAAGCGGACAATCTAAATTAGATTATCCGCAATTTTTAATCATATTTATTTTTTACGCTTTTTTCTGCCGAGGATAAATACGCCTGCCGTGATTGAGAGTGCGGATACCGCTAAAGCAGAGGAACCTGTTTCGGGTGACTTTGTTTGTGCTTTTTTGATGTTATTTACTTTAGTATCCGCTTTCTGCTCCGTTTTTTCTTCAGGCTTAACCGTTGGCTTTTCAGTTTTCTTCCATTGTGCGGTAATCGTAATATCCTCTGCAGGCATTGCAACAGGGAAATCCATATCCCAACCTATAAAAGTATAGCCATCCTTAGTTAGGCTCGGAGCAGTTATCTGCGTACCGTAGTCCTGCGTAATTACTATATCCTCATCGCCGTTTTCGGGCTTAATCACAACGGTGTATTGATTAACCGTCCAGCCTGCGTAAAGCGTTAACTCCTCTGTTACCCAATCGTCGAAGTTCCACGCCTGAATGCAGGCGGCGTCCGTATACCAACCGCCGAAGGTATATCCTGTTTTGTCGGGATCATCGGGTTTGGCAATCGGAGTATTAAGTTTATGGAGCACCTCGTCAGATTCCGTCATTGCGCCGCCGTTTGTAAAGAAATGAACTGTAGCCGACGGAGCTTCAGACCACTGTGCATACAGTGTAATATTTTCGGCTTTATCGTATGCGCATGTGCAGTTTCCATTTTCGTCGCCATAGCGTTTTCCGTCTGCAAGAGCGTCGTACCAACCGAGGAAAACATAACCCTCACGCTTTGGCACAGGCATTTCGTCAAATTCACGATTGTAATCAATCGTTGCCGTTGTTTTTGCCGAGACGCCGTCATTGCAGTCAAAAGTCACCGTATAGGTATTTGCCGTCCATTTTGCGTACAGAGCAGTATCGTCGGTAACGGTATCGCTTGCAAAATTCCACTCAGTACCGTCGCTCTTGTACCAACCGTCAAAAGTATAGCCTGCACGGGTCGGCTTTATTTGCTCTGAAATTTTTATACCGTCGCAGAAAAATCGCACAGAGTAATCCATTGTACCGCCTGCTGTGTCAAATGTAGCCTTATGGTACGGTACGGAATTTGCAATCGGATTTTCTCCGACAATACCGAGTGTACCGCACGCACCGTCGAACTCTGCTTTTATATTATAATTTCTAATCAGTGCATTGTATGTGCCGGCTATAAGTTGCGGCTTGAAGCGAGTAAGTATATTGTCGTCGGAAGTGACTGTTACATCTTTATTAAAGACACCGCCTTTAATTTTTCCGCTGTTTACGGTGACCGCATCGTTAAAAGTGCCGCCGCTTATTGCTCCGTCGCAATCATTATCGCCGACTGTTACCGTGCCATAGAAATGGCCGTATTCTATCTCTCCGAGATTAATCACATTCTGTTTAAATTCTGTAATACCGCTGTCGCCGTTACTACGGATAATGCCGAAGTGAAGATTACCGTTTACCAATCCTGCCTCAACCGTGACTGTACTGTCTACCGAACCGCCGTTTGCGTTCATCTTGCCGAAAACATACAGTGCGCCGCTGTCTCGGTCATATCGTGTTATACAATCGGAAATTGTACCGCCCGT
The DNA here is from genome assembly GCA_900542875.1 of uncultured Eubacterium sp. GTDB lineage: Bacteria > Bacillota > Clostridia > Oscillospirales > Acutalibacteraceae > Eubacterium_R. The sequence goes on from UQPH01000057.1 coordinate 3,973, forward strand.
CATAGTGAAGGTGCCTTTTTTGTCAATATATAAGGCACCGCCGTTATTGGCTCTGCAACCGACAATATTTCCGCCGTTCATAATGAACGCACCGTCACTGCCGCCGATAAAAATTGCACCGCCGTCACCGTTTGCCTGACAGCCGACGATATTGCCTGCTTCCATTATAACAGTACCGTTCAAACCGACAGACATAGCACCGCCGCAGTCGGAATTTCCATTGCTGTTTCCGCCCGTGATAACGCCGCCCTTTACTGTCTTTGTTCCGTTCGTTTCGTCCAAAGCCCACACGCCGTTGCTGTCGGGTGTAAACTTATGCACCGCATTAGGATTGCTGTCAGTAAGTGTCAACTTGCTTGCGGACGAATTGTTATTAACAATAATTGACTTATTCCTTGACAAGCCGAGAACATAACCGTTCAAATCAAGAGTAACGGCACGGCGAACTTGAATATACGAGTCAATCGAAATATCGTTTCTCAGTTTAACGGTACCGACGGTGGAATCGGCAAAAGCGTCGTTCAAAGCCCTGACGTCGGAAACCTCCCGTATCGCATTACCGATAACGGTACTGCCCGTTTCTTTTGTAAGGTTCTTAATCGTACCGCCGTTGACTGTCAGCTTGCCGCCGCTTTTTACCGTGACCTTATTGAACACGCCGCCGTTTAAGGTAATCTCTGAGCCGTTTTCGATAACAATTTCATTTATTGTAACGGTATCGGGAGACGTCAAAACAATAGGGCCTTTATTACCGAATGAGAGCGTGTCGGAAACATTTACATAAATATATAAGAAAGCATCATTCTTCCAATCGCCCTTAATGTCGTTGTTTATACATTTGTTGATAATTGAATCTTCCTTGTATAAGTATTTAGCTGTACCCTTGTGAAAACGAGCCGCCCATAGATGTCCGCAAGTGCCGCAAATTCCCGTATCAATAGATATATTGTCAACATAGCTTATGCAACGGTGTTCCATTTTACATTCGTTACATTTACGTGTTGCCGCATCCCACCCTGCGGTATGAGGGCATTGATAATTACAGATTTTGCATATACCTTTATCTGTATTATAATTATGCGGCGGACAAGTGCTCTGCCGAGCGACGGACTGAGCCGTGCTTTTGCTTTCGGCATAAACCGATTGAGTCGGAACAAAACAGACTGTCATACAAACAGCGAGCAGTATACTGAGTATTCGCTTTTTCATTTTGCGTTACCTCCGTTTAGTCTCTGCGCTTTTTTCTGCCGAGGATAAATATGCCTGCTGTGATTGAAAGTGCGGATACCGACAAAGCAGAGGAACCTGTTTCGGGTGACTTTGTTTGTGCTTTTTTGCTGTTATTTATTTTAGTATCCGTTTTCTGCTCTGCCTTTTCTTCGGGCTTTTCGTTGTTCGGCTTGGGCTTTTTCTCGAGTGCGGCAACAGCGTTGTTAATATTTTCCGCCATTAAATCCACTTCCGCCTGCTCGGTAATGTTTTTGCCTCTGACAACTGCATTAACGGCAGCCTCGACAGCGGAGAAATCCTTGTAATTGTCGGGATTCAGGGCATTGGCTTTGGCGATTGCCTTGTCTGTCTCGGCGTAATCGGCATCCTTATACTCGAGTGCGGCGACAGCGTTGTTAATGTTTTCTGCCATTAAATCTACTTCCGCTTGCTCGGTAATGTTTTTACCTCTGACAACTGCATTAACGGCAGCCTCGACAGCGGAGAAATCCTTGTAAT
>UQPH01000058.1 GCA_900542875.1 uncultured Eubacterium sp.
TTTTATTGTGTGAAACAGTATTCGTTATCTGTTTTATTGCAAAATTGCGCTGATGCAATTTTGCAAAGAGGAGGAATATGCGAAGTAATTGTTATGCTGTTGCTTGCAACAGCATTTAATTACGGAGCATACTCCGACGAAAGTCCCGTCTCTCGCACCAAAAACAAGCAGTAACCATTTGGTTACTGTTTATTTTTTTGTATGCGTACGGATGTGGACTTGAAGCCGTCTTTATTTTCGGGGTCCCCGCAAAGCCCATAAGGCTTTGTGGGGAAAGGAGAAGCATACGCAGTGATTGTTGCATTATCACCCGTGATAATGTTTAATCACGAAGTGCGCTTCGACGCAGTCCCGTCCGAGCACCAAAAAAGAACAGGTACCATTTGGTATCTGTTCTTTTTTATTGTGTGAAACAGTATTCGTTATCTGTTTTATTGCAAAATTGCGCTGATGTAATTTTACAATGAGAAGAAATATTTACAAAAAATCGTACACCTAAAATTCGATTATTTATCTCAACTTTTAACATAATGCAATAAACTTTTAACATAATACAATATTTGTATGTTGAAATTAATGTTATAATATGCTAAATTAAATATAAGCAGTTATTTTACATAACTTTGCAATTTGGAGAGGATGTTGAACTTATGAAGAAAAAGAAATCTCTTAAAAAGGGATTGCGTCTTTACGAGGGTAAAGAGCTCTCAAAGGATTTTCCGATTACGACGATTAAAGCTTCTTCGCAGATGGTCTACCCTTTATCACAGCACATAGGTGCTCCGGCAAAGCCGATAGTGGCAGTCGGTGACGAAGTGCTGAAAGGACAGGTAATTGCCGAAGCCGACGGGTTTATCAGTGCTCCTGTTCACAGCAGCGTTTCGGGCAAGGTTAAGGGGATTAAGGATTGTCTTACCGCTCGAGGCGAAAAGGTTAAATCTATCATAATCGAGAATGATTTTGAGTACAAAGAAGTTGAGGGCCTCGGAGTGAAAACAGATCCGAGCAATCTCAGTAAGCAAGAAATTATTGAAAAAATCAGAAACGCAGGAATCGTTGGATTAGGCGGTGCAGGCTTTCCGACTGCGGTAAAACTTTCACCGAAAAATCCGAGCGAGATTGACACCGTTATTGTTAACGGCTGCGAATGCGAGCCGTATCTCACCGTCGATTACAGAGTTATGCTGGAAAAAGGCGAGCAGATAGTTAAGGCTATGCGAATTGTCTCAAAACTGTTTGAAAACGCAAAAATCGTTTTCGGCATTGAGGACAACAAATCGGATTCAATCAAAGTCATAAACGGCTTTATCAAACCTGATGACAAGATGGATATTTGCCAACTTAAAACAAAATATCCACAGGGCGGTGAGCGTTCGCTTATTTATGCCGTTACAGGAAGAAAAATCAATTCACATATGCTCCCGGCTGACGCAAAATGTATAGTTATCAACGCTTCAACCGCATATGCGATATATAACGCATTATACGAAAATCTGCCGCTTATTCACAGATATATGACCGTAAGCGGCGAAGGTGTAAACAACTGCAACAATTTCAAAGTACCTATCGGTATGTCACAAAAGGATGTAATTGAGGCAGCAGGCGGATTAAAACCTGAGGTATGCAAGGTTATCGCAGGCGGTCCTATGACAGGTTCTGCAATGGGTAACCTTGACGTTCCCGTTCAAAAGACATCATCGGGAATCATTGCGTTTACATTCGACGATGTTGCGGCAATGAATCAGTCAAACTGTATTCACTGCGGAAAATGCATGAGCGTTTGTCCGTCAAATCTTGTACCTCAAATGCTTTGCAAGGCGGTTAAAGAAAACGACACGGACAGATTTGAGAGTCTCGGCGGTATGGAGTGCGTTCAGTGCGGATGTTGCTCCTATGTATGTCCTGCAAAAATTCCTCTTACCGGTATGTTCATTATGGGCAAGGCAGAGGTTAAAAGCAAGGCTAAAAGAAACGGAGGGGCAAAATAATGTTTAATGTTTCGGTTGCACCTCATTTAAGGTCGCAAAACACAACAAAATCGGTTATGGCTGATGTTGCGATAGCTCTTCTTCCCATAATCGCATTCGGTATATATCATTTCGGTTTGCCTGCGCTCACCGTCACGGTGCTGTGCGTGGTGTCATCGGTACTTTTTGAATTACTGTTTGAACTTTTGGCAAAAAAACCGATTACTATTTTTGACAACTCTGCGCTTGTAACAGGACTGATTCTTGCGGTTAATTTACCTGCAAGTGTTCCGTGGTACATTCCCGTACTCGGCAGTGCGTTTGCAATCATAATAGTAAAAATGCTTTTCGGTGGTCTGGGTCAGAACTTTATGAACCCCGCTCTTGCCGCAAGATGCTTTTTGCTCATCTCCTTTGCAGGAAAAATGAGCGACTTTGCCATGTATAAAGTATACAGTGCGACTCCGTCGGAACTCTTCAAAGGCGGTAAAATCAAAGACTTTCTTACGATGCTTGCAGGCAAAGATTTAACAAGCGTTGACGCAGTGGCAGGTGCTACTCCGCTCGCACAACTTGCTGACGGCAAGGAACTTGACTTAGCCTCATTATTCCTCGGATTCCACGGCGGAACAATCGGTGAAGTTTCGGCTCTTGCAATTCTTGTAGGTGCGGCTTACCTTTTGATTAAGAAAGTCATCTCCGTGAGAATTCCTTTCAGCTACATCATTTCAACCGTTGCATTTATTGCAATCATCAGACTGATTAAGGGCGACACGGTAAGTGCATCCTATCTTCTTTCAGAGGCTCTTTCGGGAGGACTTCTTGTGGGTGCATTCTTTATGGCAACGGATTATGTTACCAGCCCGATTACTCCTAAGGGACAAATTCTTTACGGAATTATTCTCGGCTTTGTAACGGCGATGTTCAGAATTGTAGGCTCTTCCGCCGAAGGTGTATCATACGCAATCATCATATGCAACCTCTTAGTTCCTATGATTGAAAAAATTACTGTTCCAAAGCCTTTCGGTTCGGTTAAAGCGAAAGGAGGAGCAAAATAATGGAAAAGAAAAAATCAAGCACTCTGCTCAACACGGTTGTCTTAGTCGTTATATCGGTTGTTGCTGTTGCACTTCTTGCAATAGTTAACCAAATTACGCTTGAACCCATCGCACAAGCAGACGTAAATCAAAAGGCAGAGATATACAAAGTTGTATATCCGGGATGCGACAGCTTTACGGAATTTGACAATGCCGAAGAAATGATAAGTAATTCGGCGTCACTTCTTGAAGGAAAAGGTCTCGGAAACTGTAAAATCAACGATGTCCTGGGAGCAGAAGACGCTTCGGGCAATATTGAGGGATATATAGTTGCCGCTACCTCATCGGCAGGCTACGGCGGCGACGTTGAAATAGCCATCGGTATTAAAGACGGAAAAATCACAGGTTTCTCCTCTATCAAAAACAGTGAAACAGCAGGCTTGGGTGCAAAGTGCAGCGAACCGGAATTCACCGACCAATTCGCAGGCAAAGCGGCATCTATGCTGACTTATACAAAAACAGGTGCATCATCCGATACTGAAATCGACGCCATCAGCGGTGCAACAATCACCACCAACGCCGTAACGCAAGCAGTTAATGCGGCAATTATTTTCTATCAGGAAAACTTTGCAGGCGGCGCACAGGATGTTGCAAAACCTGATTTGACTGAATACTACCAAAAGGCTTATCCGGGTGCAAACACCTTTGACGACATAGAAAATTCGGACAAGATGATTGAAGATTCGGCAACACTGCTTGAGAGCAACGGATTATCCGACTGCACAATCGAGGAAGTTAAGTCGGTAAACGGCGGCGAGGGATATGTAATTTCCGCTACCGGCACAGGCTTTGCAAAGACTTCTCCGTTCCAAATTGCAATAGGCATAAAAGATAACAAGATTACGGGCTTTGCAGTAGTAAGTTCCACAGAGAGCGAAGGCTACGGAGCAAAGATGAACGATGACAGTTTCACATCACAGTTTGCAGGTAAGAGCGCAGGCATTATGACTGCTAAAGCGGGTGGCACGGCAGATAATGAAATAGACGCTATCAGCGGCGCTACCATTACCACAAACGGAGTGACAAAAGCTGTCAACGCAATCGTTGTATTCTATCAAACAAATTTCGGCGACGCATCGTCAATTGATACTTCGTCGCTTCAGCAAAACGCATCGGCAGACGCAACCGCCGGTGCAACTAAATAAGGAAGGGAGAGATTTTTTTGAAAGGTATTTTAGAAAGACTTTATAACGGTATCGTAAAAGAAAATCCTACCTTCGTCCTTATGCTCGGAATGTGTCCTACCCTTGCGGTAACCACTAGCGCATTAAACGGACTCGGTATGGGTGTTGCTACCATGGCGGTACTCATTATGTCAAATCTTATAATTTCTTTGCTCAGAAAAATTATACCAGGCGGAGTAAGAATGCCGGTATATATAGTAATTATCGCATCATTCGTAACAATAGTTGAGATGCTTATGCACGCATATGTTACTCCACTTTACAACAGCCTGGGAATTTACATTCCGCTTATCGTTGTAAACTGCATCATCATGGGCAGAGCGGAGTCTTATGCTTCAAAGCACAACGCTTTACTTTCCGTTTTTGACGGAATAGGAATCGGTATAGGCTTCACAATCGGACTTACCTGCATCGGTATCGTAAGAGAACTTCTCGGAAACGGAACAATCTTCGGTCTTCAGGTTATGCCAAAGTCATATGAACCTATTTCCATATTCATTCTTGCACCCGGTGCATTCCTGGTTCTTTCACTGCTTTGCGCTTTGATGAACAAGATTACAAAGGGCAAGAAGAAGGAAGCCAAGACGAAATGCAGCGGCGACTGCATCAACTGTCCTCAGGCAGAAAAGGAGGGTAAATAATGGCAGGAAAATTATTTTTGGTGCTGATTACCACCGCATTGATTAACAATGTTGTACTCAGTCAGTTTCTCGGAATTTGCCCGTTCCTCGGCGTATCAAAATCAACAAAATCTGCGGCAGGCATGGGCGGTGCCGTAATATTCGTTATCACAATTTCTTCTTTGGTATCGAGCCTGCTTTACAAGTTCGTCATTCAGAAACTTCATATAGAATATCTTGAAACTATTATTTTCATTATAGTAATTGCATTTTTGGTGCAACTCGTTGAGGTATTCTTAAAGAAAATTGCTCCCGCTCTTTACAAGAGCCTCGGAGTATATCTTCCGCTTATTACCACAAACTGTGCGGTACTCGGTACTGCGCTGACTAATGTTCAACAGAACAACGATGTTATTACAAGCGTTGTTACCGGTTTCGGTACTGCGGCAGG
>UQPH01000059.1 GCA_900542875.1 uncultured Eubacterium sp.
AAGCCCGACATCATTCGATGTCGGTCTTAATCTTTAGTTATTTCAGTCCTGCATTAACTTTACGAGAACGGCTTTTTGTGCGTGGAGTCTGTTTTCTGCCTCGTCGAATATTTCGTTTGCGTGCTCCTCAAATACCTTTGCGGTTATCTCTTCTTCTCTGTGAGCAGGGAGACAGTGAAGAACCATTGCGTTATCGTTGGCAACTGCCATAACATTGTCGTTAATCTGGAAGTCTTTGAAAATCTTTTCTCTTTCTGCCTTTTCTTCTTCCTGACCCATTGAAGCCCAAACATCGGTGTAAAGAACATCGGCATCCTTTGCACATTCGAGAATGTCGGACGAGCAGGTGAACTTTCCGTTTTCATTTGCCCATTTCATAATCTGCGCATCCGGCTTGTAGCCGTCGGGACATGCAACAGAACATTCCATACCCATGGTGATTGCACCTACGATAAGGCTGTTTGCCATATTGTTTCCGTCGCCGATAAAGCAGAATTTCAGACCGTCAAAACTCTTTTTGTATTCTCTTATTGTCATAAGGTCTGCAAGGACTTGACAAGGGTGACAGTAGTCCGTAAGACCGTTTATAATCGGAATTGAACCGTATTTTGCAAGTGCCTCAACTTCGGACTGCTCAAAGGTTCTTATCATAATTCCGTCGAGATAACGGGAGAGGACTCTTGCCGTATCTTCAACAGGTTCCCCTCTGCCGATTTGTAAATCACGGTTCGAGAGGAAAAGAGCCTGACCGCCGAGTTGATACATTCCGGTTTCAAAACTTACTCTTGTTCTTGTAGAACTTTTTTGAAAAATCATACCGAGAGTCTTGCCCTTGAGAATGTGGTGCTCTATTTTGTTATGATTTTCGTATTTTAATTGGTCGGCAAGATTGAGAATATCGAGTATCTCGTTCTTGTCTAAATCCTGTAATTTGAGTAAATGTTTCATTTTTCAATGACCTCCTTGAGTATTTTCAGTCCTTCGTCAATTTCATTGTAATTTATGTTAAGAGCAGGGAGAAGTCTAACCTTGTTTTTATGCGCAGTCAGCACAAGCAGACCGTTTTTAAGACATTCTTTTGCAATATCGGATGCATTCTTGTCCGTGAGTATTCCTATCATAAGACCCATGCCGCTGATATCTTTTACGCCCTTAATGTTTTTTACAAAATCCGTAATGTACTTTCCTTTGGCTCTTACATCTGCTAAGAACTTATCGTCCATTCTTTCAACGATGCTTATTGCACCTGCTGCAACTATCGGATTGCCGCCGAAAGTTGAGCCGTGAGAACCCGGCGTTACCGTAGTGCTTAACTTTTCGCCAAAGAGTACCGCACCAATAGGTAATCCGCCGCCGAGACCTTTTGCGGTAGTTACTATGTCGGGGCAGAGAGAATAATTCTGGTAAGCATAAAATTTACCGGTCCTGCCGTTGCCCGTTTGCACCTCGTCAACGATAATTAATATGTCTTTTTCTTTCGCAATCTTTGCAATTTCATTTATGAACTCTACGCTTAGATTATTAACTCCGCCTTCGCCCTGAATGCACTCAAACATAATGGCGCAAACATCGTCTGTTGCAAGTTTTCTAAGTTCGTCAATGTCGTTTGCTTTGCAGTATTTGAAACCCTGTGTAAAAGGCGCAAAATCGGTATGAAACTCGTCCTGTCCCGTTGCGGCGAGAGTGGTTATCGTCCTGCCGTGGAATGAATCTGTCAGAGTGATTATGTTGTGTCTGCCCTCGCCGTATTTGTCAAAACTGTACTTTCTCGCAAATTTAATTGCACCCTCGTTTGCCTCTGCACCGGAGTTTGAGAAAAATACATTTTTCATACCGCTTTTTTCACATAGAAGTTTTGCGAGCTTTGCACACGGTTCGGTATAATAAAGGTTGCTCGTGTGCTGAACCTTGCCGAGTTGCCCCTCGACTGCGTCCCTCCAAATCTCGTCGCAAATTCCAAATGAATTTACCCCGATACCCGATGTGAAGTCTATGTATTTTTTTCCGCCCTCGTCATATAAAACAGAGCCTTTGCCCTTTGTTAAGCAAACATCAAATCTGCCGTATGAGTGAGCAATATATTTGTCATCAAGTTCTTTAGTGTTCATCATCTGTTATCTGCTCCTAAACATTGTTCCAAGACCCTCATCGGTCAAAAGTTCCATCAGTATGGAGTGGGGAACTCTTCCGTCAATTATGAATGCCTTTTCGCATCCGTTTCTTATTGCCTGAGTCATTGAGTCGATTTTCGGTATCATTCCGCCTTTAATTATTCCGTCTGCGATTAATGCCGGAATGTCGGAAATGAGCACTTTTTGAATTTTCGTTGACTCGTCGCTCACATCTCTTAAAAGTCCTACAATATCTGTCATCGAAATAAGCGCCGCCGCTTTCAGGTCGCCTGCAATTTGTGCCGCAACCGTGTCTGCGTTTATGTTGTAGCAGTTGCCGTTTTCATCATAGCCTATGGTTGAAATAACGGGAATGAAGTTGTTTGCCAAAACCTCGTTTATTACATCCATATTTGTGTCGATTATTTCTCCGACATATCCGTGCTCGTCATCAAGCGGCTTGCACTTTATCATATTTCCGTCCATTCCCGACAGTCCTATTGCATGACCGCCGAGATTTCCTATTTTGCATACAAGGTCTTTGTTTACCTTGCCTGCAAGTACCATTTGTACCACATCAACGGTTTCTTTGTCTGTTACTCTTAAACCGTTTGAAAATTTGCTTTCTACACCAATTTTGTTGAGCGTTTCATTTATCGCAGGACCGCCGCCGTGCACGAGAACTACTTTTATGCCGACCGTTGAGAGAAGTACAAGATCGTGCATTACAGCCTCTTTGAGTTCCTCGTTTATCATGGCGTTGCCGCCGTATTTTACTACTATGGTCTTTTTGCGATAAAGTTGAATGTACGGCAAAGCCTCCGCTATGGTCTTTGCTTTCATCTCGTTATCAATAGTATTCATAACCTGTCCTCCTCATATCTTTATCAGGTTCTGTAATCGCCGTTTATTCTTACGTAATCATAGGTTAAGTCACAGCCCCATGCAGTAGCTTCTTTGCTTCCGTCATTAAGATTTATAAGAACATAAATTTCATCCGAGGAAAGAATTTCAGCCGCTTTTTCTTCGCTGAATTCAACGCCTGCACCGTTTCTGCAAACAGCGACCGTGCCGAATTCACTCTTGAGGTCAACATCCACTTTGTTTATGTCAAACTTTGCGTCTGCATATCCTACTGCACATAAAATTCTGCCCCAATTTGCGTCCTCGCCGAAAATCGCAGCCTTAAAGAGGGTAGAACATACAACGCTTTTAGCAACAGTAATGGCGGTATCTCTCTTGTCTGCGCCGCTTACTGTGCATTCAATCAGTTTCGTTGCGCCCTCGCCGTCCTTTGCGAGCATTTTTGTGAGGTTTGCCATAACTTCGTAAAGTGCTTTTTTGAATATTTCATATTCAACCGACTCTTCAACGATTTCACTGTTTTCCGCTAAACCGTTTGACATAAGAACAACCATATCGTTAGTTGATGTGTCTCCGTCGATTGAAAGACAGTTGTATGTAATTTGAACAATATCGCTCAGTGCCGCCTGAAGCATTACCTCATTGATTGCACAGTCTGTTGTGATAAAGTTCAAAGTGGTAGCCATATTCGGGTGAATCATTCCCGAGCCCTTGGCCATACCGCCGAGTCTGCATATTTTTCCGTCTATTTCAAATTCTACGGCATATTCTTTTTTTACCGTGTCGGTGGTCATAATCGCTCTTGCCGCTTCTTCGTTTGCGTTATAACTCAGTTCAGACGCCAAAATCGGAACAGCCTTTTCAATCGGTTCTATGGGAAGCACCTGACCGATTACGCCTGTTGAAGCAACGATAACCTGTTCTTTTGGTATACCGAGTTCGTTTGATACAAGTTCACACATTTTCTCGGCTTTTTCAACGCCGTCCGCATTGCAGGTGTTTGCGTTTTTGGAATTTGCTATGACAGCAACAGCCTTGTTTCCGCTTTTTTCCAGATTTGATTTTGTAACAATAATCGGCGCACCCTTGACCTTGTTTTGAGTGTAAACCGCAGCAGCGTTGCATACTTTGTCGGAAACGTACATACATATGTCGTTTTTGTGCTTGACTGACGGGTCATCGTTAGCCGGCTTTTTAATGCCGCAATATGTTCCGGCGGCTTTGAAACCCTTAGCGGCGCATATGCCGCCGTCTGTGTATTTCATTTCGTTCATTATGTTAATCTCCTATGCGTTATATTATTCTTTCAAGTTTAATCCTGTTTTTTCGTCCAGACCCAAAGCGATATTCATACATTGAATTGCCGCACCGCTTGCGCCTTTGCCCAGATTGTCAAATCTTGATGAAATAATTATTCTCTCATCGTTTCCGTTAACTAAGATTTCCATATCGTCACGGTTTGCAAAATTGTTTGAACCTATCATAGATTTTATATAACCGCTCTCACGCACCTTGATGAACTCTTCGCCCTCGTAGTGAGCGGCATACATTTTGATAAGTTCTTCGGGAGATTTGCTCTTATTCATCATATCGGTGTATAGCGCAATGTTTACAACCATACCCTGTGGGTAATCGCAGATGTGAGGTGCAAATATCGGCGTCCTCGAAAGTTCGCTGATTGCACGCATTTCTTTTAGGTGCTTGTGTTGCTGAGTCAAAGCGTACTCTCTGGGAGAGTCCAATTCGACATCTCTGTTTTCGTCCTCGTATTGTGCAATTCCTTTTTTTCCTGCACCTGTGTAACCGCTCATGGCATAGCAGGTGAGGGGATAATCGGCATTTATTGCACCGTTTGCAATCAACGGATATACTATACTGTTAAAGCCGCTTGCATAACATCCGGGAACCGCAATGCGATTTGACGATTTGATTTTATCTCTGAATTTTTTATCGAGTTCCGGAAAGCCGTATGCCCATTCGGGATTTGTTCTGTGTGCCGTTGAAGTGTCGATAATTTTAACCTTATCGTTTTCAACAAGTGAAACAGCCTCGATGCTTGCTTCATCGGGCAGACATAAAAAGGTTATGTCCGAGTCGTTTATCATTTTTGCACGCTCTTTGGCATCCTTACGCTTTTCGGGGTCTATGTGCAAAATTTGAATATCGTCTCTGTTTTCAAATCTGTTGTATATTTTTAAGCCGGTAGTACCCTGACTTCCGTCTATAAATATCTTTTTCATTTTCTCACCTTATTTATTAAACTTAAATTATTATACAGATGAAAAATAA
>UQPH01000060.1 GCA_900542875.1 uncultured Eubacterium sp.
GAGCGTCACCTTGCCAAGGTGAAGGTAGCGAGTTCGAGTCTCGTAATCCGCTCCACAAAATAGAAAACACACTCGGTGTTTTCTATTAATTTTATGGCACCATAGCCAAGAGGTAAGGCAGAGGTCTGCAACACCTTTATCCCCAGTTCAAGTCTGGGTGGTGCCTCCATAAAAAGACAGTCATATGACTGTCTTTTTTCTTTGCCCTCTTGACATTTTCAATGTCTTTGCGTAAAATAATATCAAAGTCATAAACTTTTTCCAGCGACTCAAGCCATTGTGAGCTTGACTTGTTAGATAAGTTTGTGGCTTTTTTTATTTTCGGTAACATACTTGTTAACCTTATCCATTGCCTGCCTGATACTAGCGACAAGGCGGGTGAACAATCCTTTTTGCTTTCTTTTTGCAAAATGTTATGCTATTCTCTTGTAATTGTTTTTTTCATTTGATATAATAAACCCACAAATTAATCGGGGAGGGGCAAGCGTTGCTTGCTATGTAAAATTATGGGTGGATTTTTCGGTGCAGTATCAAAAGAAGATTGTGTTTTTGATTTGTTTTTCGGTGTAGACTATCATTCTCACCTCGGAACAAGAAGAGCGGGTATGGCTGTTTACGACAGCGAGAGTGGTTTTGACAAGGCTATTCATAATATCGAAAATGCTCCGTTTCGTACAAAGTTTACCAAGGAATCAAATTCTATGCACGGTCAGATGGGTATAGGTTGTATCAGTGATTTTGAGGCTCAGCCTATTTTAATCAGGTCTCATCATGGCACATATGCTATTTCAACCGTCGGCAAAATCAATAACATTGATGAAATTGCAGACGAAATTATTAAAACCAATACTCACTTTTTTGAAATGCACGGCGGCGGTATAAATCAAACAGAACTTGTTGCCGCTATTATTAATCAAAAGGAAAATTTTATAGAGGGCATCAGATATGTTCAAGAGATTGTTGACGGCTCAATTTCAATTTTAATCTTAACACCTAAGGGTGTTTATGCCGTTCGTGATAAGCTTGGCAGAACGCCGATTAGTATCGGTCAAAAGGAGGACGGATATTGTGCTTCTTTTGAAAGTTTTGCATATCTTAATCTTGGATATAAAGAGTATAAAGAACTCGGACCCGGCGAGGCGGTTGTACTCACTCCTGACGGAGTAAAGACGCTTATTCCCGCCGGAGACAAGATGCGTATTTGCACTTTCCTTTGGATTTATTATGGCTATCCGTCAGCATCATATGAGGGCATAAGCGTAGAAAAAATGAGATATAATTGCGGCAAAGCTCTTGCTAAAAGAGATAATGTTAAGCCGGATATTGTTGCAGGCGTACCGGACAGCGGTATTGCGCACGCAATAGGATATTCAAACGAGGCAGGTATTCCGTATTCACGTCCGTTTATAAAGTACACTCCAACTTGGCCACGTTCTTTTATGCCGACTAATCAGACAAAGAGAAATCTAATCGCAAAGATGAAACTTATTCCTATTCACGATTTAATTGACGGAAAGAGTTTACTTTTGATTGACGATTCGATAGTAAGAGGTACACAACTCAGAGAAACTACGGAGTATCTTTTTGAGTCCGGAGCAAAAGAGGTACATATAAGACCTGCTTGTCCGCCGCTTTTCTACGGCTGTAAATATCTTAACTTCTCTCGCTCAACGAGTGAAATGGATTTAATCACAAGAAGAGTAATTAAAAAACTTGAGGGTGTCGAGCCGACCGATGAAATAATCAAGGAATATGTTGACCCGGACGGAGAAAAGTATGCCGCAATGATTGAAGAAATCAGAAAAGAACTTCACTTTACTACTCTTAGGTATCACAGATTGGATGATATGATTGCTTCGGTGGGAATTGACTCCGATAAACTTTGCACATATTGCTGGGATGGTAAGGAATAATGGAATTTAACGAAGTAGTAAAAAACAGAAGAAGCATCAGAAAATACGATACCGATAAAAAAGTAACCAGAGAACAGGTAGAGGAACTTATCCGGTATGCGATATATGCCCCTACTTGGAAAAATTCGCAAACAGCCCGTTATTACTGTGCACTTGACGGAGAGGGCAGGGAGACTGTTGCAAACTGTTTGCAGGGAACAAATAAAGACAAAACAGAGGGTGCCGCTTTAATCGTTGCAACCTTTGTTAAAAATCGCTCTGGATTTGACCGAGAGGGAAATCCGGACAACGAATGCGGTAACGGCTGGGGTTATTATGACCTTGGTATCGCAACTCAAAACCTTGTTCTCAAAGCACAAGAAATGGGACTAGGTACTTTAATTATGGGTATTAGAGACGGTGAGGCTCTCAGAAATGTACTTTCTGTTCCCGAAAATGAAATTATCGTATCGGTTATTGCTGTCGGTTATTCGGCTGAACAGCCTATAATGCCGAAGCGTAAGAACGTAGACGATATTACAAAATGGTTCTAAAGAAAAAGGTGCAAAGAATCTAATCTTTGCACCTTTAATTTTTAATGGCGTTCTTTTATAAACATTTACACAGATAATCCATAACCGCCTGAATTGTGGGCGTGATTACTTTGTTTCTGTGATAAAGCATTTGAATCCAAATGTCTGATTTTACATCGTTAACATTTATATACTTTATTTTGCCTTCAGCGACAAACGGTTTAGTTACAAAATCAGGCAGATATGATATACCCATATTTTGTTCAACAAGCCTGCATATTAAATCCGTGTCGCCGATTTCGAACAGAGAATTTATTTCGCACGAATCTTTTGCAAGTTTTTCATCAAGCGGCTGTCGGTAGCTCATTCCTTTTTCCGTTAAAATGAAATTTTCATTTATAATATCCGAAAGGGAATATATCGAATCGTTATACTTCTTATTTTTGCTTGAAGTGACAAAGTGTATGTCAACGGGGTGTTCTTTTACCGTGATATATGCGGAATCGTAAAGATGCTTTTCAAGAGTGAAGATGAAATCAACATCATTCTGTTTTGCAAGGCGGAACATTTCTTCTGTGCTTCCCGATATTATTTTCAACGACACATCGGGAAACATATTGTGAAATGTGCTGTAATTATCCCAAAAGAGCCAATGACACAGCGAGTCAGCCATTGCTATGTTAACATTACCCTTGATTTCGTTTTCTTCGCTCCTTGCGGTTTTAATCATATCCTCGCTCAAGTCAAGTATTTTGTGTGCCAAAATAAGCAGTTCCTTGCCTTTGGGCGTAAGTTTGATGGAATGGTTGATTCTCTCGAAAAGCATTACTCCGAGCGATTGCTCAAGTTGTTTTATCTGAAAGGAAATTGCCGCCTGCGTATAGCCGAGTTTTTGCGCCGCTTTTGTGAAACTGTTTTGCTCCGCAACATAAATAAATATTTCCAGATTTTTTAAGTCCATGGTTTTTTGACTCTTTGAAACGGTCTTTTTTAATTTATAATATAGATTGTTTTTTGTAACAACAGCGTAGTTTTCTATAAAATTATACAATATAATGGATATTTTGGTGTGGGTTTTTAATATTGTTTACAAATTATTCATAAAATGTGACTATAAAATTAAAAATTATTGTTGAATTTTATTCCGATAAATGGTATACTCTATCTATACTTGTAAGGAGGGGACTGCTTTGAGTAAAGAAACCAAAATCGCAAAAAAAGAACAAAAAGCTGCGAAGAAAGCTGCTAAGCTTGAAAAAAAGCAGACTAAGGACTACGCTAAACTCGTAGCTTCTATTAATAAGAAAAACGCAAAGGCTGAAAAGAAAGCCGCTAAGAAAGGTAAGCCTTTCGTACCGGTACCGATTCCTACCCAAGAGGAAGCATTTGCCGCTGTAGGACAGAGCAAGGGTAAGAAAATTGTTAAGATGATAATCTTACTTCTTATAATTTGGCTTTTAGTTTATTTCTTGGTTATGTGGTTTACATATGTTGCTCCCGCAAAGGGAGAAGAGGAAGACAATACGGATTCTGTAGCAACAGAGTACGAAAGATATTCAAATCCTCACGAAATTACAACAACAAAGACCTATTCGGTTTCTGAAGCAAAAGCACTTTTGAAGCAGGTTCTTCATGATAACTGGAAGACATTGGGCTATTCCTCAGACCCGTCGTCATCGTCAATTAACACTTCCGGCAATACAACAGTTAACGGTGCACAGTGCTACGGCTTTACCGCAGGCGGTAAGTCATATGCTGTTGCCATGAATCTGTCGGCTGTTTACGAAAAGACTAATGACGGCTATAAGCCTGTTACATTCCACGAGACAGAATATTTGATGTTCTGATTACAAAGAATATTATTAAACACCGAGCATTTCTGTTCGGTGTTTTTATATTTTTTATCTAAAAAACTCCTCAATTCTTTTCAGAGTTGAGGAGTTTTGTTATTTTAGTTTTTAAGAGAGTGCATCGGTGCCGGAATTTTGCCGCCACGAGAGATAAATTTATGCGGTGAATTTGTATTTACGGGCATTACCGGACCTGAGCCGAGGAGGCCGCCGAATTCGAGTTCGTCTCCGACTTTTTTGCCGATTGCGGGAATTACTCTTACGGCAGTAGTTTTGCAGTTTACCATACCGATTGCCGCTTCATCTGCGATAATTCCGCTTATAACTTCTGCCGTTGTGTCACCGGGTATAACTATCATATCAAGACCTACCGAACAAACAGCTGTCATCGCCTCAAGCTTTTCTATAGTTAATGCGCCGCTTCTTGCGGCATTAATCATACCTGCGTCCTCGGATACCGGAATGAAAGCACCCGACAGACCGCCGACGCTTGAAGAAGCCATAACGCCTCCTTTTTTTACTGCGTCATTAAGCATTGCAAGACAAGC
>UQPH01000061.1 GCA_900542875.1 uncultured Eubacterium sp.
ATATTCTCAGGTCGTTCCTATGGAGGACATTAATCTTCATTTTACGGGCGATATGCATGCCATAACTTCTGCCAATAATCTTATGTGTGCCATGCTCGACAATTCTCTTCAGCAGGGTAACGAACTTAATATCGACCCAAGAAGAATTCAGGTTAAAAGATGCCTTGATATGAATGACAGGGCTCTTCGTAATATTGTTATATCTCTCGGCGGAAAACTTAACGGTGTGCCTCGTGAGGACCATTTTTGCATTACCGTTGCAAGCGAGGTAATGGCGGTGCTGTGCCTGAGCAGTGATATATTTGATTTGAAGAAAAGGCTCGGCAATATTCTTGTTGCCTACACATATGACGGTCAACCCGTTTATTGCAGAGACATAAAAGCAGACGGAGCAATGACCGTTTTGCTCAAAGAGGCTATTAAGCCTAATCTTGTTCAAACTTTGGAGAATACTCCTGCCATTATGCACGGCGGACCTTTTGCGAATATTGCTCATGGCTGTAACAGCGTCCGTGCTACAAAAACAGCACTTAAACTTGCGGATTATGCTGTTACCGAGGCAGGTTTCGGCTCCGATTTGGGTGCGGAAAAATTTCTCGATATAAAATGCCGCTTCGCTTCTGTTAAACCGTCTTGTATTGTTCTCGTCTCCACTGTTCGCTCTATGAAATATAACGGCGGCGTGGCTAAGGAAAATCTTAAAGAAGAAAATCTTGACGCACTTAAAAAGGGCAGTGAAAATCTCGGTGCTCATATAGATAATCTTAAAAAATACGGAGTTCCCGTAGTTGTTGCGATTAATCATTTTTATGCCGATACTCAGGCGGAAATTGATTATATCGAGCAGTATTGTAAGGACAGAGGCGCAGACTTTGCCGTTACAAAATGCTTTGCCGAGGGCGGAGCAGGCTCAATCGAACTTGCCGAAAAGGTTATCGAGGCTTGTGAAAAAGAGAATAATTTTCATTATCTTTACGATATTGATATGCCGCTTTATGATAAAATCGAAACTATTGCACGTGAAATTTACGGAGCAGACGGCGTGGATTATACAAAGGAAGCGAGGGCTTCTCTTGATGAGTTTATAAAACTCGGTGCAGATAAAATGCCTGTTTGTATGGCAAAAACGCAGTACAGTCTTTCCGATAATCCGAAACTTCTCGGCAGACCGCACGGCTTCAGAATTACGGTTTCGTCTGCCTCTCTTTCTAACGGCGCAGGCTTCGTGGTTTGCCAAACAGGCTCGGTTATGACTATGCCGGGACTTTCCAAGTCTCCTGCCGCATATAGGATTGATATAGACGAAAACGGCAATACTGTGGGGCTTTTCTGATATGATTGAATTTGTCAGCACAAGTTATGAGGATACTCTCAAAAAGGCAGAAAGTTTTGCAAAAACCTGCAAAAAAGGAACCGTAATAGGCTTTTTGGGCGGACTCGGAATGGGAAAAACCGCTTTTACTTCGGGCTTTGTTAAAGGACTCGGAATTAATGCCGATGTTTCGTCTCCGACCTTTGCTATATGTAACGAATATATTGGTGATAACGATAAGGTTTACCACTTCGATATGTATAGAATAGACTCATGGGATGACCTTTATTCTACCGGCTTTTTCGATTTTCTTGAAACGGATGCCTATATCATAGCAGAGTGGAGCGAAAATATTTTCGGTGCACTTCCCGATGATGCCGTTATAATAGAAATAGAAAAACTCGGCGAAAACGAACGACATTTTGTTATAAAGCATAAGTACGATTATAAAGAGGAAGATTAAATGATACTTTCACTGGATTCTTCCGCCGTTACTGCAAGTGTTGCACTTACCGACGGCGATAAGGTAATAAAAAGTGAATTTGTAAATTCCGGTTTGACCCACAGCGAAACGCTCATACCTATGGTAAAAAGAGTTATGGACGGTCATTCTTACGATCAACTCGACGGTATTGCGATTACCGCAGGACCGGGTTCGTTTACGGGAGTAAGGATAGGAGTTGCAACGGTAAAAGGACTCGCATTTAACGATAATATCCCTTGTTACAGCGTTTCTACACTTGAGGCAATCGCTTATAACTTCACAGATGAAAACGCTGTTGTATGCGCAGTAATGGACGCAAGAAGAATGCAGTTTTATAATGCAATCTTTTCCGTTAAGGACGGAGTTGTTTTACGCATTTGCGATGACAGAGCAATCTCTATTGACGATTTAAGAAAAGAACTCAGCTCCTATGACAAGGTAATTGTGGCAGGTGACGGAGCAAGACTCTGTATGTCGGGTTTGAAACTTGATAACTGCTTTCTTGCCGACGATGATAAAATATATCAAAATGCAGTTTCTGTGTCAAAAGCGGCGCATAATGTAAAACCGATTTCTCCGAAGTCGCTTATGCCTGTTTATTTAAGGCTCAGTCAGGCTGAAAGAGAATTAAAATTAAAAAAATAAGGAGATTATTATGTTAGTATTAGGTTCAGACCACGCAGGCTTTCCGCTTAAGGAGGCTATAAAAGAGCATTTGGACGAGCAAGGAGTAGAGTATATAGATGTAGGCTGTTATTCCTCCGAGAGATACGATTACGCAATCTCTGCGCAAAAGGCTTGCGATAAGGTTGTGTCGGGCGAGGCAAGACTTGCTGTTCTTTGTTGCGGAACAGGTGTCGGCATCTCTATGGCGGCAAATAAGGTAAAGGGCATTCGTGCTTGCTGTTGCAGTGATTATTTCAGCGCAAAATATACTCGTCTTCATAATGACGCAAACTGTCTTTGTATGGGTGACAGAGTTATCGGAGCAGGTCTGGCGTGCGAACTTGTGGATGTTTTCATCAATACCGAATTTGAAGGTGGAAGACATGCAAAGAGAGTAGACCAGATTATGGCTATCGAAAACGGTGAAAAATTATATTAAAATTATCAATTCAAACGGTGTAGCTTGGCTATGCCGTTTTTACTTTTATATAAACAAAAAAATCCACAGAAATAATCCGTGGATTTTATGATTTAATATTAGATTTATAGGTTGCTTATGACCACTTAAGTGCTTTAATACTGAAACCGAGCGAGGAGTCAAGTTTGTTCTTTTGAACAACTGCGACAACCTTTGATATACTGCCGGCACCGCTTACCGTTGCGGTGATTCTGTAATAGTTGTTGCCGAGTGATTCTGTGGTTGTAATTTTTACCGTATGCTGATGTGCTTCAGCCTTTGGAATGGTGAATGTATCGTTTGCGGTATTATAGGTGATGTCTGCGTTTCCTTTGTTATCGTTGCAATTTGTCTTAAAGTTTACAACGGTCTGACCGAAGTATTTGAACAAATCAAGTACGATTGTGCCCGATGCATATGTGGTTGTGTTGAGTCCGTCTCTTTGTGCCATCCATATTGCTACGTGAGATGCGATTTCGGCAGGTACTCCGTCAGAGTTTTCATAACTTGCATTGTAGAGATACGGAACCTCCAGCATATCTTTCAGCCTTGTGTTGTCCTTGTCACTGAAACGTACCTTGTCGCCTTTGTTGTCGGAATTAGGAACCTTGTCATCTTTTGCGCTTACTTCTTTTATGTCGGGCGAGGTTGTACCTTCGCTTCCGTCGTAAGGTACCGTTGTGGTTGTTGTGTCGGGTTCGGATACGTTGGCTTCATCGTCGCCGTTTTCCTCTCCACCTTCACCGTCAAGGTTGTAATTATCGGCGTTGTCTGCCAATCCCGCTTGGGTCGTGTTTGTATCATCGGTCTTCTTAGAACATCCTATCATAGCTACAGAAGCGACAAGCACCGCCGCAAGAATAACTGCAATAGCCTTTTTCATATGTATTACCTCTTAACAAAAAATAATTATTTACAAATTAATTATATATTTTAACTATCTTTTTGTAAATAGACAAATTGTAAATATAGATTATAATTTATATTTTAGTAATAATGTTAACTTTTAATTCACAACTAAAACTCTTTACGGTAGTATAGTATATACAGAGGTGATTTTATGAGAACAGCAAAAACAGCAGCTTTTGCAGGAGTATTGACGGCAATGAGCGTTGTACTGCTCTTTGTCGGCGTAATTGTTTCTCCGCTTTCTTATGTTTTACCGATAGCAACGGGACTTCTTATGATACTCCTGATTGAATCGGTCAGCGTAAAATCGGCACTGCTTACATATTTTTCAACCTCTTTTTTGTCTTTTATCCTCTTCGGCGGAAAGGAGACGGTGTTGTTTTATGTCTTTTTCTTCGGCTATTATCCGATACTTCGTCTCAGTCTCTCAAAAATTAAAATAAAACTTCTTAGGTTTATACTCAAACTGCTGATTTTCAATGTTGCCATGGCAGGTGTTCAGTTGGTATTAATCTATGTGTTCGGCATTCCGTTTGATAATATGTTCGGCAAGATGGGCATAGCACTGTTTTTCATCGCTCTTAATTTAATTTTTATATTGTATGATTTTACATTGGATATGCTCGTTACAATTTATGATAAAAAACTAAAAAGAAAAATAACCGGAATAATAAAATAATATTGAAAATAATTTTCTTATT
>UQPH01000062.1 GCA_900542875.1 uncultured Eubacterium sp.
AATTATTCAAAAATCGTTGAATTCCATGACGGGAAAAATACACAGCGACTTTTGGAATTTCTTAAAAAAGACGGAATTATATAATTTATGCACCGTGCAAAATGTACGGTGCGTTTTTTATTTTGCACCTTGTATATTTATTAAATATATGATAGAATTAATTTATATAAATTTTTATAAAATTTTTGGAGGACAGTAAGATGTATAATGATTACTTTGATTCTATAGCACAGGTTGCCGCAACAGATAAAGAAGTGGCAGATGCTATGGCTCTTGAACTTAAAAGAGAAAGAGAAAATATCGAACTTATCGCTTCGGAAAATATCGTTTCTCCCCAGGTTATGGCAGCTATGGGCAGCGTACTTACAAACAAGTACGCAGAGGGACTTCCGGGAAAGAGATATTACGGCGGATGCCAGTATGTTGATATTGTTGAGGAAATTGCAATTAAGCGTGCTTGTGAACTTTTCGGTTGTAAATTTGCAAATGTTCAGCCGCACTCCGGCGCTCAGGCTAATACTGCTGTTTACCTTGCACTTCTCAAGCCGGGCGATACCGTAATGGGTATGAGCCTTGATAACGGCGGACATCTTACTCACGGTTCACCCGCAAATATTTCGGGTAAATATTTTAACTTTATTCCTTACGGAGTAAATGATGAGGGATATATCGACCTTGATGCTTTTGCAAAGCAGGTGAATAAGGTTAAGCCGAAACTTATTGTTGCAGGTGCTTCCGCTTATCCGAGAGAAATTGATTTTGCCACAATGGCAGATATAGCACATGCAAACGGTGCTATGTTTATGGTCGATATGGCTCATATTGCAGGCCTTGTTGCCGCTGGACTTCATCAAAGCCCGATTCCTTATGCCGACGTTGTTACTACAACTACACATAAAACTCTCAGAGGACCCAGAGGAGGTCTTATCCTTTGCAATAATCCGTATCTTGCAAAGAAACTTAACTCCGCCGTATTCCCGGGCACACAGGGCGGACCGCTTATGCATGTTATCGCAGGTAAGGCTGTATGCTTCGGCGAGGCTCTTAAACCCGAGTTTAAGGAATATCAAAAGAGAGTTATTGAAAATGCAAAGGCTCTTGCAAACGGTCTTACATCTCGTGGACTTAACCTTGTTTCGGGCGGCACGGATAACCACCTTTGTCTGCTTGACCTCAGAGGTACAGGCGTTACAGGTAAGGAGCTCGAAAAGAGACTTGATGATGTTCATATCACTCTTAACAAGAACACCGTTCCTAACGAGCCGCTCTCACCGTTTGTAACTTCGGGCGTTCGCATCGGTACTCCCGCTGCTACAACAAGAGGCCTTAACGCAGAAGATTTTGACAAGATTGCCGAGTATATCGCTCTTGCAGTCAAGGACTATGATGCTAATAAGCAGTACATTTTGGACGGAGTTGCAGCCATCTGCGCAAAGTATCCGCTCTACGAATAAAGAAGGTAATTAAATGAGTTATTCGGTTTCAAAAAAATTTGCAAATATGAAGCCAAGTGCAACTCGAGAAATACTTAAAGCCACCTCCGATGCGAATGTTATCGCATTCGCAGGAGGTTCTCCGGCTGTCGAGGCTTTTCCGTGCAACGAGGTAAAAAAACTTTCGGCGGAGATTTTGGAAGAAAATCCCGTTTCGGCTCTCGTTTACGGAATAAGCGAGGGCTACGAGCCGCTTCGTAAAACAGTCGCCGATTGGCTGAAAAAAAGAAATAATATAGGCAAAGACGACGATACCGTTATCGTCACCTCGGGCGGTACTCAGGTTATGGATTTGACTACCCGTGTTATGACGAGTGAGGGTGATACGATAATTTGCGAGGAACCGTCCTTTGTCGGTTCGCTTAACTGTTTTCGCTCACACGGCTGTAAACTTAAAGGTGTGCCGATTGAGTCTGACGGTATGGACGTTGTTGCGCTCGAAAAAACGGTTAAAGAAACCCCGAACGCAAAGTTCATCTATACTATTCCGAATTTTCAAAATCCGGGAGGAACCACTCTCTCGTGGGAGAAGCGTAAGGAAATTTATCGCATAGCAAAGGAAAATAATTTGCTCATTTTAGAGGACGACCCTTACGGAAATCTTAGAGTAGAGGGTGAGGATGTCCCCGCAATTAAGACGCTTGACGAGGACGGAATAGTTCTTTACGCAGGCTCGTTTTCTAAGATATTAGCACCGGGTATACGTGTGGCGTTCGCCGTCGTTCCTAAAAAAATCGCAAAAGCATTCACCATAGGCAAGCAGGTGTCCGATGTTCATACCGCAGTGCTTAATCAAATGATTGTTGACAGATGGTTTAAGGAATATGATGTCGATGAGCATATCGACGAAATCAGAAAAATCTATCGCAGAAAGCTCAATTTGATGTGCGACTGCCTTGATAAATATTGCCCGAGCCTCAAATATGTCAGACCGCAGGGCGGACTTTTTATTTGGGTTAAACTTCCTGATAATGTCCCCATGACGGATTATTGCAAACGCCTTGTAGAAAACAAGGTTGCTGTTGTTCCGGGTACTGCGTTTATGACAGATGAGAACGCACAGTGCCCGTACATTCGCCTTAATTTTTCTACCCCGAGCGATGAAAATATCATAAAAGGCGTTCAGATTATGGGCAAAGTGCTTAAACAATATTAATTGAAAAGAGAAAGATAATGTCAGAAGAAATTAAAACAGAAAGAAAAAAGAAATCCCTCTCTCTCATTCAGCCGACTTCCGTACCGACTCTCGGTAACTACCTTGGCGCAATGAGGGGCTGGGCTTCTTTTCAGGATGATTTTGATACCGTGTTCGGCATTGCCGATTTGCATTCTATCACGGTTCGTCAGGAGCCTGCAAAATTAAGACAGCAGACCACTCAACTTTACGCTATGCTTATGGCTGTCGGACTTGACCCGAAAAAGAGCATATTGTTTGTTCAGTCTCATGTTCCGGCACACAGCCAACTTGCGTGGGTTTTGAATTGTTATACTCAGTTCGGCGAGCTTAGCAGAATGACTCAGTTTAAGGATAAATCAGCACAGCACGCAGATAATGTAAACGCAGGACTTTTTACTTATCCGTCGCTTATGGCTGCCGATATTTTGCTTTATCAGGCTGATGTCGTACCTGTCGGTGCAGATCAAAAACAGCATCTTGAAATTACTCGTGATATTGCAGAGCGTTTTAACGGAATTTACGGTAATGTGTTTACCGTTCCCGAGCCTTATATTCCTAAGGCAGGCGCAAGAATTATGTCACTTCAAAATCCAAGTTCTAAGATGTCTAAGTCAGACCCTAATCCAAAGGGTACGGTTTATCTCACCGATGAGCCTAATGTTATTATGAAAAAGTTTAAGTCCGCAATTACCGACAGCGAAATGTCCGTGCATTATGCAGAGGGTAAGGACGGAATTAATAACCTTATGACAATTTATTCTGCTGTTACGGGCGATAGCATAGAAACTATCGAACACGACTTTTCGGGTAAGGGTTACGGCGATTTCAAAAAGGCTGTCGGCGAGGCTGTTGTTGCCGAACTTGAGCCTGTGCAAAAGAGATATAAGGAACTCCTTGAAGATAAGAAATATCTTCAGCAGTGCTGGAGCGAGGGCGCAGATACTGCGTCACGCATCGCAAACCGTACACTCTCAAAGGTTATGAAAAAGGTCGGCTTCTTGCCAAAGGCTTAATTATGCCTTTTGTTGAAGTAAAAGACGGAAAAATCCTGTATTCAAAATTCGGAAGCGGTGCTAAAACCTTGGTTATTTTGCCGGGACTTTCGCTCAAAAGTCTCGATACCTATGCTGAGGCTGTCGAGTCTGCGTTTTCGTTGTTTTGTAACGATTACACCGTCTATGTTTTTGATAGATTAAGTGAGCCGGGTTCAGATTATACCGTTTACGCTATGGCTGATGATACCGCCGAGGCAATGAGATTTCTCGGTCTTTTTGATTGCTGTATTTTCGGAGCGTCGCAGGGCGGAATGATTGCTCAGTGTATCGCTGTCAAATATCCCGACCTTGTGTCAAAACTTGCTCTCGGTTCGTCTTGCTGTCGTATGAACGAGTTGTTTGAAAATACTGTCAGACAATGGGGAAGCCTTGCCTCAAAAAGAGATTCGCACGCTCTTAATCACGATTTTGTTTATAGAGTATATAGCGAAAAAACGCTTGAAAAATTCGGCGAATATCTTGTCGCTCAGGCTCCGCATTGCACAGATTCGGAACTTCAACGCTTTGAGCGTTTGGATATGGCAAGCATCGGCTTTGATTTATATAACGAGATTAAAATTATTAAATGCCCCACACTCGTTTTGGGTGCAGGACAGGATAGGGTTATCGGTGTAGACGGCTCGTATGAAATAGCCGAGCAAACAGGAGCAGAACTTTTCGTCTATGACGATTATGGCCACGCAGTTTATGACGAAGCCCCCGATTACCGCCAAAGACTAAAATCCTTTTTTGATAAATAAATAGGTTTAATAAAAAATCGGCTGGCTTGCTA
>UQPH01000063.1 GCA_900542875.1 uncultured Eubacterium sp.
TTTGTGTTTTGTTTTTAATTAAAATGTTCTATGAAATTTTCATTTGACGGGGACGAGCCGTTTGACAATGCTTCGTCGCTTAGGTATATCTTATCGTCTTTTACGGTGAATGTAAAATTTTTAATCGGAAAACTGTCCGGCAGGTAACGCAGAATAATATTCTCTCCGTCCTGCGTGTAAACACTGTATCCGCTTTTATAATCCTCTCCCTGCAAAACGTCATCGTCAAAATATGCCAAGTCAACTCTGTTGTTATCGCCGAAGTAAAAGGCGTAACATACTTTTTGTTCGTCATCATAGAGATACCACCAGATGCCTTTAACGCTCGATATGTCGGCTGTCGGTTTGGCATTTGAGTCTGCCGCCGCAGTTAATTCGGAGGCTTCATCCTCAATTTTCAGCGGGTGAGAGGGAAGAATGCTCTCACTGACGGTAATATTTTCAAGCGGTGTTGAACCGCTGTTTTTATTATGTATAATTAAAGCCGCCGAGACAATCACAGCGGCAATAATTACGGCAGCGATAATAAGCGCTGCCTTTTTCTTATTTTTCATTATTAATTTGCGAGATAATCTTTGATATTCTTTAAGACTTCGTCGGCGTCCAATCCGTGAACCTGGCAAGCCTCTTCAAGAGATTCGCCGATAGACGCAGGACAACCTACGCAGTGCATACCTGCCTCCATAAGAACTACCGCAATCCCTCTGTCATATTCAATCATATCGCCCATTTTGGTCTGCTTTGTAATTTCCATAATATACTTATCCTTTCTTAAGCCGAAAATCGACATTATTTTCTCTGTTATACTATCACAAGAAAATGTGTTAGTCAAGTTGTTTATTCCTCGTTTTCCTCTGCTGTCGGGTAGTCGAGGTTGTCCTTTGTCCAGTCCTTTATGATTTCAATAAAGTGCTTTGCTTCCTCCTTAGCCTGAGGAAGATTGTGTTCAAGGCAGTTGCCGCATTCGTTAACGGAGGCATTAGGAATTTTGCCCCAAAAGTCGTTAAGATATTCAAATGCATTTTTAATAAGTTCAACGGAATATTTGTCGCTGAGAGACTTAGTGATGAGATAAAAGCCCGTTCTGCTGCCCATCGGACCGAAGAAAATAATATTGTCGTTAAATTCCGTGCTCTTTAAGTACTTCTTTATTATATGCTCTATGGTATGAACAGCCGAGTTGGTAAGCACGGGTTCTTTATTTGGTTGTTTCATTCTTATATCGTAGGTGGTTATATCGTCATTGATTTTGCTGATATAAATACCTGGTTTTAATACGTTGAAATTAATTTTTTCGCATGGTGTGATTTTCATTATTTTATCTCCAATCCTGTTAAAAATGATATATTTTCGGTAACATCCTTTGCGTCGGCTTTACCCGATACAGTCTGCTCAAATCCGAAAAGCAGTTCTTTTGCCTCTTGCAAAGCATATATATAAAGTTGCTCAAAAGATAGGTTGCTCTTTTCTTTGCTGAAAGGGCTTATCCATATTCCGTTATCTATATTAGCATATTTTTCGCCGTTTTTCCATAGCCTCGGCTTAATCATTGCGGAAAATTTGTAATATCCGATTGCTTTGCCGAGTATCGTTTCAAGAACCGTTGCAATAATGCAAAGCTGTCCGCTTTTGTCCCTTAGGAACTTTTGCATTCTTACCGTATCGTTTATTGCTCTTTTTACAGCCAAACGGCTTATTCGTTTTTTCAGCACTTTTTTAATCATATAGCAAAGGACTTTTACTACTGAGTCTTTTTCTCGGTCGTTTAGTTCTATGGTTTTGCTTGAATCAAAAAGATACGGGTACTCTATGCCCGATTTTTGGTATAGCATATATGCGTCCAGACCCATTTCAACTCTGTTGTGAGCGGAAAAGTGATGGATTTTTTTATCGCTGTCGGTGATTTCTTTCTCCAAAGCGTAGACATACGGATGACATCTGCGGTCGAGAGCGTAGTGCAGAATGAATCCGTAAATGTATGATTTCGCTGTCGGGTCGGGATTTTTTCTTACATATTCGGCAAACGCATTGAAAATATCTTCGGGTTTTGCTCGGTGAAGGGCAGAGCCGATTTTTCTTTTTGAGTGCAGAGGAAAATAGATTTTGTGAAAAAAGAATATGTCGGCGCCCTGCGAGCCGAGAGCGCATACCTTTTCGTTTAGCGGGAAATCCGCCAAAGAGCACATAAATTCCTTGCTGTCCTTAAAAAATAAATAATGTGTGCAAAATGCAGGCATCAAAGCACTTCCTTAATATCGTTCGGAAAGTCACAACTCAGGTGCATTTCCGTTTCTGTAACAGGGTGGGTAAAGTATATATCCTTGCAGTGCAGAGCCTGCCGTTTTATCAATGCGGTGTCGCCGCCGTACATTGTATCACCCAGCAGGGGATGACCCATATAGGCGCTGTGCACTCTTATTTGGTGAGTTCTGCCTGTCAAAAGATTAAATTTAACAAGAGCATTGCCGTTTGATATTTTTATTGTTTTGTATTCGCTTACGGAATATTCGCCGTCGGGCGACACTTTGCGCTTGATTATGCTGTCGCCGCAACGGGCAATCGGAGCGTTGATAATTCCGTTTTTATTTTCGGGCACTCCCGTTAATATGGCGTAGTAGTCCTTTTTTATTTTGCCCGAAAGTTTAGCTGCCGCAAGTTCGTGTTTTGCAACCATAACGAGTCCGCTTGTGTCTCTGTCAAGTCTGAACACCGCACGAAATGCAGTATTCTCGTTGCAGTGGTACGAGACGAAATTTGACAGCGTGTCGCCGATATGATTTCTGCTCTCGTGAACAGGGAGCAGAGGCGGTTTATTAAGCACCAATATATCCTCGTCCTCATAAATGATTTGAATGTCCATTTTTGCGGGAGACGGCATAGTGCCTGAATTTTCGATTTTTATTTTTAATTCATCGCCGACAGACAGTACATCTATCGCTCTGGCAAATGAGCCGTTTTTTGTTATTCCGTTTTCTGTTCTTTTCAGTTTTGAAAGCAGAGAGGCGGAAACACCGAAGGCTCTTAAATAATCTTTAATTTGTCTGCCGTTGTCTTTTTCGGCAATGATAAAACTTATTTCTCTCATATGAATATGAATAAAACAGGCGAGTAAATCCCGCCTGCCGGTTGTTTTTTATTTTGTGTATGATACGATAAGTCCGCCTTTTGCGGCATATACCGAGTTAAGTCCGCTCGCTTTTACGATTTCAATTTCCTTAAAGCCGACGTTCTCAAGTTTTTGTGCCACAAGTTTAGCCTTGTCCTCGCAACAAACATGGGAGAGGATAATTTTCTTATCGCTTGCGTCTTTGTCTTTCATATCGGCGGCGATTATGTTTGCCATTTTTATCAGTGCTCTGTTCGAGTTGAACTCCTGACCTGCCAGTTTAACCGAGCCTTCCGTGGTTCTTTCGCAGATGAGTTTTAGTTTTATTTTTTTGAGTATGCTTGCCGCCATTGCATAGAGTCTGCCGTTGCTGTTTAGTACATCGAGCGATTCAAGGCAGAAGTAAAGCGCAGTATGATTGACAATGAAGTCCTCGGTCTCGCTCACTACTTCGTCAAAACTTTTTCCGCTTGAGGCAAGTTCGTATATTTTCTCTGCGATAAGGCTCTCTAATCCCGAGGTGGCAAGAGAATTAAAGATATGAATGTTCTTTTTTTCTCCCTCCTCCTCGTAGAGCATTTTGCCCTGAAGAGCGGAATTGTATGTTCCCGAAAGTTTATCGGTTATTGTGATGACATAAATATCGTCCTCGTCGCATTCCATGGCTTTCTTGAATGCGTCGGGAGCAGGACATGCGGTTTTCGGTATAATGCCTGCTTCGTCTACTCGTGATATAAAATCGTCTTGGTTAAAATTTTTGTCATCCGATATGGAGTATTCGCCGATGGAGAGAGTAAGCGGAATAAATGTTATGTTGTTCATTGCTTCTGTCTCTTTTGTGCGGTCGCAGCAACTGTCTGCGATTATTCTAAAGCTCATAGAGTACCAACCTTAATTTTA
>UQPH01000064.1 GCA_900542875.1 uncultured Eubacterium sp.
AGCTTTGACTACGACGGAAAAAATCGCAGACCTGCCGTTACGATTAATGATAAGAGCAGAGAGTTGACAGAGGGAACTGATTATGACTTGACCTATCCGTCAAGAAGTGCGGATTCGGGTACATACAGAATTACCGTTAATTTCAAAAACGGCTATTCAGGTACTAAATATCTCTATTACTCAATTAAGTCTTATAATAAGACACAAACTCAGTCGTATAAGCAGTATCTGCTTGAGCAGGGCTTTCCTGAGAGCTATACAGCAAAACTTGTTGCGCTTCACGAAAAATATCCTAATTGGGAATTTAAGGTATACAATACCGGACTTGATTGGCAGACTGCCGTAAACGGAGAAAGAAGCCCTCATTCTAAACAAAGAATAGGTGTTTACGAGTCTAAGAGTCTGCCTGCCGATTACCTTTGCTCTTGCAGTAAGTGTAAGGGCGTCGTTCAGGACAGTTCTTATGCGGCAAGTGAAAAGGCAGTTAAGTATTATATGGACCCGAGAAATTGGCTTGACGAAAAGCATATCTTCCAGTTTGAAACCACTAACGGTGGTTCGGGACAAACCCGAGAGGGAGTTGAATCAATTCTTAAGGGTACATGGATGTATAACTCAAGAGTGCGTTATACAAATACATACGGCACTCAAATGCTTTATGATTCAACGCTTAAGTATTCCGATATTATTATGCAGGCCGCTGCAAAGAGTGGACTTGCGCCTTACTATATCGCATCAAAAATTAAGCAGGAAGTAGGCTCTTCTTCATCAAGTTATGCGGGCGGCTCCCGTGGTACTGTAATGCCGTTCCAGGGTATTTATAACTACTTTAATATCGGTGCGTATAACGGCGCAAATGACGGTCTCGCTTGGGCGGCAGGCTTCCTTAAAGTTAAGGACGGACAGAGAGCAGATCTCTACCAAAAGGGCGATAACGGCAAATATGTCCTTGATGTCTCTCTTTATTCTGACCAGAGAATGGTTTATATTGATATGGATGATAATTACTTCTTTGTAAGACTTTATGCCGAAAACGGTGCAGATAAGTATTTAACCGGAAGAACGGGATATATCAAAAAATCCGATGTTAGAACTACATATGTCGGACCCGATTTCGGCGGAAATGATAAGTACTATCGTCCGTGGATTACACCGTACAGAGCAATCATTTATGGCTCAAAGTATATTTATAACAGTTACGGTATATATCAGTATACAGGATATTTGCAGAAGTTTAATGTAAGCTCTAACCAAAGATATTCTCACGAATATATGGTTAATGTTTCATCGGCTCAGGCTGAGGGAGCAAAGATATACAGCGGCTACGCTTCTAACGGACTGTTAAATTCAAAGCATACATTCTATATTCCTGTGTTTAAGAATATGTAACTTATTTATAATAACGGAGTTGTTTCATTTTAATGTGAGGCAACTCCTTTTTTGTTACAAAAGTGTAATGGAATTAATCATTTTCTTGTGCTATTATATGATTGAGGTGGTGTAAAATGAATTTATTTTTGCTTGAGGACGATTACGCAATTGCGACCGGTCTTTGCTATTCTCTTGAAAATGAGGGATACAGCGTTACTCACGCATCAGGAGTTAAGCAAGCGATTGATATTATAAGTAAAGAAAAATTTTCGCTTTATATTCTTGATTTGACTCTTCCCGACGGCTCCGGCTACGATGTGTGTAAAGAAATTAAAAAGCAAGGCGATTTGCCTGTTATATTTCTTACCGCTTACGACGATGAGGTTAATGTCGTTATGGGCTTTGAATTTGGCGCAGACGATTATATATCAAAACCGTTTCGATTAAAGGAACTGCTTGTAAGAATTAAAAGCGTTCTCAGACGCTATAATAACGAAAGTGCAGACGGTGTAATTAAATTCAAGGATTTGACTGTTAATACAAACGAAGCCAAAGTGTATAAAGACGGAAACGAAATTATTTTAACCGCTATGGAATACAGACTTCTTTTGATATTGCTGAATAATCGTGGCAAGGTGCTGTCCAGAACTCAGCTTTTGGAAAATATATGGGATGTTGACGGCGATTTCGTTGAGGATAATACTCTAACTGTTTATATAAAAAGACTCAGGGATAAGATTGAGGAGGAGCCTAACAGACCGCTTATCATAAAAACGGTAAGAGGTCTTGGCTATATGATTGATAATGGCTGATAAAAATTTTAAGATTCAAATTATTTTGGGCAGTGTAAGTACTGCAGTTGCTTTTCTTGTCTGTTTATTTATAAATAAAATATGTGCGTTTCTTGTCTTACTTTTGGGACTTTTTTGCATCTTCGTATTTGCACACTTTACCAAGAAAAGATATGACAGCATAGAAAAACTTAATGATAATCTTTCTCTTATCTGCTCAGGTAATTATGATATAAAAATAAGCGAAAATTCGGAGGGCGAACTCTCCATTCTTTCAAATAATCTTTATAAAGTTGTTAATCTGCTTAAGGTGCAAAACGAGCAACTCGAAAATGATAAAGTTTGCCTTGCCGACTCTCTTGCAGATATATCGCACCAATTAAAAACGCCGCTTACTTCTATGATGGTTATATCTGATATTTTAGACGAGAAACCAACCGAGGAAAATATAAATAAGTTTAATCCGATTATAAATAAACAACTTAATAAAATGCATTGGCTTATTACAAATTTGCTCAAAATGTCTAAATTGGAGGCAGGCACAGTAGAACTCTGTAAAGAAAGCGTTAATATGTCTGCGTTTATTGATGAATGCCTTGCGCCGTTTTTAATCACTCTTGATTTGAAAAACATTGAGGTTAAGAAAAATATAAGTGATTTTGACTTTTTATGCGACGAGCAATGGACTGCCGAGGCTGTGCAGAATATTATTAAAAATTGTATCGAACATACCGATAAGGGCGGAAATCTTACCATAACCGCTTTTGAGGAAAGTATTTATTATGTTCTCATAATTAAAGATAACGGATGCGGAATACCAAAGGACGAACTGATACATATTTTTGAACGCTTTTATTCCTGTTCGCATGCGGATAAGGAAAGCCTGGGCATAGGACTAGCATTTGCAAAAACGGTATTGAATAAACAAAATGCAGATATTCAGGCAGAAAGCCAAAAGGATGTCGGAACGCAGTTTACGATTAAATTCTATAAATCAATAATATGACTTAATTGTAATATTTGAGTCATTGAAGTGTAATTTAGGTATTGTACTATGTCAGCAAGAAAGGAGATAAAATTTATGAAACAATTAAAGATGCTTGTAATGATTTAGGTATTCAATACAACGCAAGTCATATTTCTTCTGTATGTAAACATAAATATGGATTTAAAAGTT
>UQPH01000065.1 GCA_900542875.1 uncultured Eubacterium sp.
TTACGCTCGGTGCGAATGTTTATCTCACTCAAAAGGTCGTCCATCTGATCTTCTGTCGGCTTTACGGTAATATTCGGGTCGAGAAGTCCCGTAGGTCTTATTACCTGCTCCACTATTTGAGTTGAATGTTCTTTTTCAAAATCACCCGGCGTAGCGGATGTAAAAATAACCTGATTTATTTTTTTATAAAACTCATCAAATTTAAGCGGTCTGTTGTCAAACGCCGACGGAAGTCTGAAACCATAATCAATCAGCGACGCTTTTCTCGAATGGTCTCCGCCGAACATTCCTCTCACCTGCGGAAGCATTACATGGCTTTCGTCAACGAACATAAGAAAATCATCGGGAAAATAATCAATAAGAGTAAACGGTGCTTCTCCCGGTTTTCTGTCGCTCATTATTCTGGAATAGTTTTCTATTCCCTTACAAAAACCTGTTTCATCGAGCATTTCTATGTCGTTCATTGTACGTTCTTTAATTCTCTGCGCCTCAAGGAGTTTGCCGTTTTCCTCAAAATATTTTACTCTCTCCACCATTTCTTCATATATGGCATTAAGAGCCTTTTTCAGTTTGCTTCTGTCGATGACATAGTGCGATGCAGGATATATAACGCATGACGAAACAGTACTCTCCACCTTGCCGGTAAGAGGATTTATTTCGCATATTCTGTCTATTTCGTCTCCGAAAAATTCAACCCTTATCGCACTGCCCGAACTGCCGGCAGGATAAATTTCTACCGTATCTCCCCTGACTCTGAATTTATTTCGTACAAAATTAATGTCGTTTCGTTCATATTGAATTTCAACGAGTTTTTTAATCAACTCATCCCTGTCCTTTTGCATTCCCTGTCTTAACGAAATAACCATATTATGATAATCTATTGGGTTGCCGATAGAATATATGCAGGAAACCGAAGCGACAATTATAACATCACGTCTTTCGGAAAGAGCGGCGGTTGCACTGTGGCGAAGTTTATCAATCTCGTCATTAATCGCACTGTCCTTTTCTATATATGTATCAGTAGTCGGAACATAAGCCTCAGGCTGATAATAATCATAATATGAAACAAAATATTCTACCGCATTTTCAGGGAAGAACTCCTTAAATTCACTGCAAAGTTGTGCCGCAAGGGTTTTATTATGTGCAAGCACAAGAGTAGGTTTGTTTACTTTTTCTATTATATTTGCCATTGTAAAAGTTTTACCGCTGCCGGTTACGCCCATAAGAGTTTGTTCTCTGTCCCCTCTTAAAACGCCTTCACTGAGTTTTTTTATAGCCTGTGGCTGATCACCCGTAGGCTTAAATTTACTGACTAATTTGAAATCGCTCATATAAATCATTTCCTAAAAATCATTAATCACTATATTATATAACCGATTTTAACATTATTCAAGTACTTCGTACAAATTTACAATAATTTACAGTAAAAATCCCATTGAAAAATCAATATAAATTTGTTATAATTATATAGAAAAAATTGAATGCAAGGGAGATATTAAAATGGCTAATAAACAAACACTGTTTTGCGGAACAGTAAGTCAGTATTTAAGCAAGGATTTAATTAAAGAGGCTGATGAAAACAACGGCGGCACAGCCTTCAGAATTCCGGCTTTAATTAATGCAAACGGTACCTTGATTGCCGCAGTTGACAAAGCATCAACAGGTGCCGATTGGGGTTTTATCGAATTGGCCGTAAGAACAAGCAAGGACGGCGGCAAGACTTGGGATAAGATTAAAACAATCGCAACCCCTCCTGCAAGAGTTATAAGTACAAGTATTGATAACATAGCAACCGCTTTTTATATCGACCCGTGTCTTGCTCTTGCACCTAACGGAGATGTTATTCTTCTTGCTACATATTTTCCGGAATCAAAAGGTATTCACGATAAGAAACTCCTTGATAAAGGAAAGACAGCATACGCTAATTTCGACGGCGAAACAGTACCGCTCATTTATGACAGAGACGGAAATTATTACTATGTTCTTAAAAACGGCAATGTAATAGACAGCCATAAAGCTTCAACAGATTACAAAGTTAATTTTACCGACGGCGAATTATATAAAAACGATGAATATGTAGGTAATATTTTCTTAAACGGTGCTAAAGGCAAAGGAGACGAAAATAACGCAACCACTTACGGTGCTCCCCTTAAGGCTGTTAAAAGAAGTTATGTTTTTATGCTGAAAAGCAGCGACAACGGCGAAACTTGGTCAAAGCCTGTTGATGTAACCGGAATGATTATCAATCAAAGTACTGACGGCGTATTTCTCGGTGTTGCACCCGGTAATGCACTCACAACAAAGAGTGGCAGAATAATCTTCCCTCTTTATACATTGAACGGTTCTGTTTGCGTTTATTCAGACGATAACGGCAACACTTGGAGAAGAAACAACAAAGTTCCGTTTACTCCGAATATTGATGAATGGACTCTTGCTCAGGGAGCAAATGATAATCTCTATGCTTTTTCAAGAGCAAAGAAATACGGCAATACTCCTGTTGCAGTATCTTTTGACAATGGATTGGTTTGGAGCAAGGAAAAGAAGGCTAAGATTAAATCTCCGAAATGTCAAAAGAACTGTCTTATTGACGGTAATACAATTTATCTTTCCCATCCGTCGGGTAAAAAGAGAGAAAACGGCGTTATCTCCGTCGGTGAGTTTACCTATAATAAAAAAGGCAAACTCAAAGGTATTAAATGGAGCAAGAACGATATGAAGATTAATGACGGCTTTTTTGCTTACAGTTGCATGACAAAGGTTAATGAAAGCACTGTCGGAATTCTTTACGAGGATCAACCGAGTTCTCATATCGTATTTGAAACGATAAAAGTAAAATAATCATATCTTATTATGCAAAAAGTTCTATCGCAAAAACGATAGGACTTTCTTGATTGAACCGTCCGTTGGGGTGGTATTTTTGACAGAAAGCAAGGGATTTTTCCGAGGCTATCGCCTCTTTCGCCTCGCTTTGCTCGTTGCCACCGTCGGCAAAAACAGTCCACCGGACTGTTTTTTTCCGAAAGCCTTTGCCTTTCTCCCTCCTTGTTCGAATCCTTTTTTATGAAAAGAAAAATCACCACCACAAAGGTAGTGATTTTATCTTTGGCGGAGAGCAAGGATTTTTCCGAGGCTGTTGCCTCTCTCGCCTCGCTGTGCTCGTTGCCACAGTCGGCAAAAACAGTCCACCGGACTGTTTTCTTCCGAAAGCCTTTGGCTTTCTCCCTTCTTGTTCGAATCCCTTTTTATTATAAAAAAACAAAACCACCCCAAC
>UQPH01000066.1 GCA_900542875.1 uncultured Eubacterium sp.
TCAACATCTCCTCGTTTCCCTTCTCGATCTCCAAGCGGTAAACCGTGGGCATATTCAACCGCTCCAGCACGTCGGCATCTTCCACTTGCCAAGCGCTATATATGCTCTCGTTGAAACCCGTCTTCACCTCCGCGGGGAGATTGGCAAACAGAATGTCCGTCTCCGTCATCATCCATTTTCCGGATGCATCAAACCAAGCATCCACTTCCTGCCCGTTCTGATGAAATTCCGCCTTTTCATACTCTCCCTTTTTCTCCCAGCTCACAGCCACGGCATTCGGGAACTTCGCCTCAAAAGCGGCCACGACACTCTTTCCGGGGGTGTACCCCTTATCATCATCGTCGTCGTCATCATGACAAGCGGCAAAAACAAACAATGATGCCATCCATAGCGTAACCATTAAAATCCTTCCTCTCATAATCTTTCTCAAATTTATCTGTTTAACAATCTTGTTTTCTGATACTCATTCTAACGAGAAAAAGAAAAGAAAGTTTCCGATGAAAAACTTCTCCGCGAAAGAATAACCTGCTCATAGACATTAAACAATTGTGATTTCGGCGAGGTGATAAGGTACGGCTTATAAATGAGCCTTTCAAAAAAGGTCTTATCGCAGTCAACAATATATTTCTTAATCTTATTTCTGTCAAAGACTTTCTTAAAGCATTCCGCCTCCAAATAACAATCGGTGAGTGCCCTGTGCAAAGAAGAAGTATCAATATCAATGCCGAAAAGTTCGCAGCATTTAGCAAGTGAGACTTGATTTTTATCTTCTTTTTCAATGAAAGACATACAATATTTTTGTGCGTCACAATATTTTGAGATAAAACTTATGTCGAGATTGCCAAGCAGTATCTGATAATCTGCCGCAAGAACATAAAGATCCGAATTGCTCCACGACAAAAAAACATTACCCTCTCCTCTGCTCCACTGAGCAAAATTCGCAATGGCGTCATTAAAAGAAATGCCGTTTTCCTTTAACTCTTCGTTTGTAATGTTAGTTAAATTTTTACATCTGCCCGACAGTTTCTTTGTAATTTTAGGCTTTACGAGTTGCTTAAAAGTATCGACAATTTCAAGCCTTTCGTTGAGTTTAACTGCGCCGATTTCGATTATTTCATTCATAAAGCCTTTACTTACGTAACTGTAAGCATTATTCCATTCTAAATCAAAAATAATATAATTCACTGTAAACCTCTGATACAAAAAAATAACCTTGCATAACGCAAGGTTATTACTCAATTGTTATACAAAAAGAAATACCAAAAATGCCGCTAAAACAAGAATAAAGAAAAATGTGATAAACCACTTTGTTACTCTTTCAAGCTTCTTTTCATTTGTCATACCCTTTGACTTGTTACCGTAGGATTCACTGTTTCCGCCAATAACACCGGATAAATTAGATGATCTGCCCTCTTGCATAAGAACGATAATAGTTATAATTATTGATGCAACGATTAATACTGCACCAAAGACATAATGATACCAGAGCATAAATTTTCCTCCAATCGAATTTTGACTACTGAATTATAGCATACTTATAATAATAATGCAAGCATTTTTTTATAATCAAAAACTTATCTGCTGAGTATTATCCGCAGGACCGGGCAATGCGCCTAAAGCAGGAAGATTCTTTGTTCTGAATCGCCATGCTTTTTCAAACTCACCCTCAACATATTTGTGCATTGAATCTACCTTATGATTTTTCTTTTGGGTCATAACGGAAACACCGATAGTGTCTTTTGATGATTTGGGAGTCAATGAGCCTGTGTTTAATATCAGCATTCTGCCGCTTGTTGAGGATAGAACAAACTCGGTATCCTCTTCTATATATTCACAGCACGCAAGAGGTGATTTGAGAGAATAAGCCTTTAACAGTTTCTTTCTGTTTGTTTTTGTTTGGTATGCGCTTATATCTACTTTAGCCACTTTTCCGTTTTCAAATACAAAAATCATATAGCCGATATATTCTTTTATCACGCATATATAAACAACCTTTTCGTCCTGTTCCATTTCAAGTTTTGACGGAACATAAGTACCGAGTTGGGATGCCTTTCCGTCGGAAAAATCGTCAAGTTTAGCCTTATAAACCTGACCCTTATCGGTAAAAGCAAGAAGTTCGTCTTTGTTGGAACATTCAAAAGTTTTTTCTACAAAGTCGCCCTCTTTTACTTTTTGATCGCCTGACATACGCAAATTTGCCGTTCGGATTTTATTAAGATAACCCTCTTTGGTAATAAACAGTGTAACAGGATAATCGGGAATTTCAGCCTGAAGCGAATCATCGTACTGCTCAACCTCATAAAGAATTTGGGAGCGTCTCTCAAGCGAATACTTTTCGCAGACTTCGTTTAACTCTTTAATAATAATTTTCTTTTGTTTATTTTTGCTGTCGAGAATTCCCTGAAGTTCCTCAATCTCTTTTTGGAGAGTTTCTATATCGTTGGTTCTTTTAAGAATATACTCTCTGTTTAAGTGACGAAGTTTTATTTCAGCAACATAATCCGCTTGAATTCTGTCAATGCCGAATCCTATCATAAGATTAGGTACAACATCGCCTTCCGATTCCGTACCTCGAATAATTTTAATCGCCTTGTCAATATCAAGAAGAATTTTTTCAAGACCACGAAGCAAATGAAGTCTTTCCGTTTTTTTGTCAAGATTAAATTTTGTCCTTCTTCTGACGCAGTTAAGACGGAATTCAATCCATTCGTTAAGTATCTCACCGACACCTAAAACTCGGGGATAGCCGTTAATAAGAACATTAAAGTTGCAGGAAAAAGTATCCTCAAGCGGAGTCATTTTGTAAAGTTTTGTCATAAGAGCG
>UQPH01000067.1 GCA_900542875.1 uncultured Eubacterium sp.
TGTAGGCATATTCAAATTTGATTTGGTAGCTTGGATATGCGGCGGACAAACGGCTGTTTTTGCAAGAATCATTTATACTCTTGTTTGCATAGCCGCTGTATGGTGCATCAGCCTGCTTTTTCGAAACAGCGAAATGCTCGAAGATTAAATTTTATGTAATGCAAATCAAAACATACAAAAAGCGACTTGAAACAATTATTCAAGCCGCTTTTATGTTGTTAAAAACTATACTGAATTAAAGGAGTCCGTCCCAGGTATCGACCTCTTTGGCTTTCATTTCTTCCTCATCAAACCAATGCTGAGTTACGGACTTACTCTCCGTAAAGAAGCGGTAAGCGTCCTTACCGAGGCAATGAAGGTCGCCGAAGAACGACTGCTTATGACCGCTGAACGGAATGAAACCTACGGGCACAGGGATACCTACATTAATGCCGACCTGACCGCCGTCTGTATATCTTGCGAATTGACGCGCATAATAACCGCTTTGGGTATAAATAACCGAGCCGTTTGCATACGGATTATTATTCATAAGTTCAAGACCCTCGTCAAAATCCTTTACCCTCTTAATGCAGAGAACCGGACCAAAGACTTCATCTCTGCCGATGGTCATATCTTCTGTTACATTATCAAACACGGTAGGACCGACGAAGTAACCGTTTTTGCATTCTTTGGGAAGTTCGGGATTTCTGCCGTCAACAACGAGAGTTGCACCCTCATTAATTCCCTTTTCGATATCGGCTAGAACTTCTTTATAATGCTTTTCGTATGTAATGGGGCCGAGTCTTGTAGACTTATCCCAAGCAAGACCGCAGTTTACGGATTTAATCTGCCTTTTAAGTTCGGCAACAAATTTATCTGCAATGCTGTCCTGAACAACACAGCACGAAAGAGCCATACATCTCTGACCGCCGCAGCCGAATGCTGAATTTATAACGCCGGCAACGGTTCTTTCAAGAGCACAGTCCTCAAGAACGAGAGCATGATTTTTAGCCTGGCAAAGGGCTTGGCATCTCTTACCCGAAGCGGCGGCTCTCTGATAAACTTTAAGTCCGACCGGAGTAGAACCGACAAAAGTAACGCCCTTAATATCGGGGTGGTCGAGAATGGTATTAACTTCATTTCTTGAGCAGGTTACGATATTTACAACGCCCTTTGGTACGCCTGCCTCAACATAAAGTTCTGCGATACGCATAGCGGTTCTCGGTGTAAGGGAAGCGGCTTTAAGAACAATGGTATTACCGCAGGCAATACAAACCGGTACCATCCAGCCAAAAGGAATCATAGCCGGAAAATTAACGGGAACAATACCCGCAAAAACGCCCATAGCCTCACGATACTTTACGGTATCGAATCCCGTGGAAGCGTCCATAAGGCTCTCGCCCATCATAAGAGACGGTGCCTGAGTTGCAAGTTCGGTGCCCTCTATTGCCTTACCGACATCACCGGCAGCCTCTGCCCATGTCTTACCGTTTTCCTCACAAACGAGCATGGTAAGTTCATCAAGATGCTCATTTAGAAGATTGCGCACATTATAAAGCACAGCCGCCCTTTTTCTGGCAGGTGTGTTTTTCCACTCGGGATATGCGGCTTTTGCAGCCTTTATAGCCTCGAGCACTTCGTCCTCGGTACAGCACGGAGCCTGTCCCGTTACCTCGCCTGTGGACGGGTTATGCAAATCATACCACACCTCAGCCTTTGAGTCCTTGAATTCGTTATTAACGAAATACTTTAATTTCTCCATAAATTTACCCCTTTAATATAGAAAAAATATTTTTATTTTCAAAAAAATTATTGTTCGGTTAAGCGGTTCAAACCTCGTGAACCTTAAGCATATTTGTTGTGCCGGAAATACCGAGCGGAATGCCTGCGGTTATAACGGCAAGGTCGCCCTGTTTGAGCACGCCTGCGTTCTTTGACACCTGAACGGCGTGGTCGAAAAGTTCATCGGTATTATTCTTAGTCTCGCACATAACAGGCAAAACTCCCCATGAAAGCACAAGCTGACGATACACTCTCTCATCGGTTGTAGCACCTACGATAAGGGTGTGCGGTCTGAACTTAGAAATCATACGGGCGGTTGTGCCGCTCTTTGTTACGGTTACGATAGCCACGGCGTTAAGGTCATGGGCGGTTGTAACGGTCGCATGAGAAATAGCGGAAGTAACATCGTTATTACTCGGGCGCTCATAAAAATAATTAAAGCGCTCTACATAATTAATATCCGCCTCGGTGGTACATGCAATTCTGTCCATAGTTTCGACTGCCTCGACAGGATGCTTACCTACTGCCGACTCGCCCGAAAGCATAATAGCGGAAGTGCCGTCGTAAATTGCGTTTGCGACATCGGTAATTTCTGCTCTGGTCGGTCTCGGATTTTTTATCATAGACTCGAGCATTTGAGTTGCGGTAACAACGATTTTACCTGCCTTATACACCTTTTCGATAATCTTTTTTTGCACGGACGGGATTTCCTCAAACGGAACCTCTACGCCCAAATCGCCTCTTGCAACCATAATACCGTCGGCAACATCAATAATTTCGTCGATATTATCAAGACCCTGGCGGTTTTCTATCTTTGCTATAATTTTAGGAGTTTT
>UQPH01000068.1 GCA_900542875.1 uncultured Eubacterium sp.
GTAAAACCAATCCGGTTGCGATTATTCTTTTCTTGCAACCATCGGTTTTATCGTACCTGATAAGAAAATGATAAATTCTCGTCATACAGGTATGATAATGTGGATTATCAAAATACTGTGAAGACTACACGATACATTTTATAAACAAAATGCGTTAATTTTAGCCTTTCGGGAGCGAGTGGGAATAAATTGAAAAAGTCTGAACCCCTAGTAATATCAAGGGTTTCAAGATTTTCAAAGAGCACATTGTGGTACGCATACCCGTGGAGAGATTCCAGAATTTATCTTTTCTATGTGATTTTGGCGGTAGCGGTTCCGATTGTAATCAAGAATATTTCAAATAAAGTGATTTTGCGTGTAAACAGTCGCAAAAATATGTCCGCCGAGGAAAAATGAACGTAAAATCACACGGCTTTGATTTTTCGCTTGATATGAACACACTTGCTCAAGGGCTTCGTAAAACGGAGCCCTTATTGTTTATTTTGCGATACCGCATTTTGCGGACGCCGATAAATTTTTAAATAATGCGGACAGTTTCCTCTTCAATTTCGTCTTAATAAGTGAAACGCGCTTCAATAACTTTTAAGAGGAAATTTGAATTATGGATAAAATTGTTTTAATTCAGTTCGCCGACGGAGTTGTGCGGATAATAGCGTTACTTTGCATGTCGTTTGGGTGTGTAATCGCAAGTAAAAATAAATTGAAATAATACGGACAGTTTTTATTTTGAATTCGTCTTAATGAACGAAGAGTGTTTCAAAGCTTTTAAAGGGGAATGTTTATGCTTAGAAAAACCATAAAAAACATAGCACTTCTTGATTTGCGAAATTTTACTGCCGAGGCGTTAAGGGAAATCAAGAAAATCGAGAGCTGTGCGATGCTTCTTATTCCGAAAAATGCGAGTGATGAATGGAAAAATGCCTATGCCAAGATAACAATCCGAAATGTTGCAAGCATTATAGAGGTCAGCTACAGCAAATACAGCGTTTTAAACGGAATGGTAATATTAAACGATAAAAATGTTTCCGATGATTGCCTCTATATTGTCAACGGCATTATTATTCTTGAGACCGTTGAAAAAATTCCGGATTTGTGCGTGAACGGGCTTCTGCTTAAAAGAAAAAAATCACGCTATGAGATGACGCGAATGAACGGCAGAAGTGTTGAGGTTGAGGATAACGTCGTAATAAAGCCTTACCCTAACACCATCGAAATCGACGGCGATACGGTGAGGAGCTTCGATTACAATACATTGGTGGCCGCAGGCAACAATGTCGATATTGACAATGACGTGACCGAGCAAATGCTCTCCGATAAAAAGATAACATTTGCGGCAGGCAACGAGGTAAAATGCGGCAAAAGTATTTTGGGATATGTTAAAGTTAATTCAACCGTAGGCAACAAAATCACGGAAAAAAATGAATAACATTGAACTGTTTAACCAAATTTATGAAAAGTATTATAAAAGCATAGTTTCGTATTTTTCAAGGCGATTTGACAACGACGAGGCAGAGGATTTGGCTCAAATCACCTTTATGAAGCTGTGGGGTTATCTGCCGACGCTCGGTTACATCAAAAAAGAAAAGTCTTTGATTTTTAAAATCGCAAAGAATGTGCTTGCCGACAGACTTCGTAAAAATAATTTTGCCGACTCGCTTGATGAGCTTGAAAGCATTAAATGTCTTGAGGTGTTTGATGATATCACATCTGTTGAAATTCAGCAGATACTTTTGAAAATGAGCGAGATCGACCGAGAAATAGTTACTCTTAAAAGCTACGGCTGGTCGAGCAGAGAGATCGGCAAGATAAAAAATATGCCGTCGTCAACGGTCAGAAACAGGCTGGCTGCGCTTAAAAAGCAAATTGAAAAGGAACTCGGCGAGCCTTGCGGACGTCGAAAGCACCATAATACATATAAGACCTAAGAGCTGTCGGGCTATGTGTCCGACGGCTCTTTTGTACAGAGATGTTTATTGATATTTATTATTTTTTTTGATATTATATTTTTAAAACATAAATGTGTAAATCGGTACGTCGAAAACAAACGGGTATTAACAAAATTGAAAAACAGTGTGAAAAAGGGGAGGTAGCTATGCAGCAAAAAACAGTCAGCAAATACACAAAAGAACAGACATGCGAATTTGCAAAGGAAGTGCTTTTCAGA
This sequence comes from uncultured Eubacterium sp., assembly GCA_900542875.1. Classification (GTDB taxonomy): domain Bacteria; phylum Bacillota; class Clostridia; order Oscillospirales; family Acutalibacteraceae; genus Eubacterium_R. Next base: position 2,165 of record UQPH01000068.1, read on the forward strand.
CATTACGGGAGTCGAGCAACGCAGATTAAATACATAGGCGGCGGCTCC
>UQPH01000069.1 GCA_900542875.1 uncultured Eubacterium sp.
GGTTTGTTTTCCGGAGCATATGGTTCAACCGCCGATATAATTCTATACATATCCTCTTTAGGCTCGCCGACTGCAAGTCCGCCGATTGCATATCCGTCTAAATCAAGTTTTGCGATTTCTTTCATATGCTCGATTCTTAAATCGTCAAAGGTGCAGCCCTGATTGATGCCGAAAAGCATTTGATGTTTGTTTATGGTTTCAGGTAAAGAATTAAGTCTTTCCATCTCTTTTTTTGAGCGTTCAAGCCATCTTAGAGTTCTTGCACAGGAATCTTTTGCATATTGATATTTAGCGGGATTTTCTACACATTCGTCAAAAGCCATTGCAATAGTTGAGGCAAGGTGGGACTGGATTTGCATACTTTCCTCGGGTCCCATAAATATTTTTCTGCCGTCTACATGAGAATTAAAAGTAACTCCCTCTTCGGTAATTTTGTTTAACTTTGCCAAAGAAAAAACCTGAAATCCGCCCGAGTCGGTCAAAATAGGTCTGTCCCAATTAGTGAATTTGTGGAGTCCGCCGAGTTCAAAAACTTTATCGTCGCCCGGTCTTACATGGAGGTGATAGGTGTTGCAAAGCATTACCTGAGCACCGACTTCTTTAAGGTCTACGGTTGATAAGCCGCCCTTTATTGCCGCAACGGTTGCAACATTCATAAAACAAGGTGTCTGTACTGTACCGTGAACGGTTTGAAATTCGCCTCTGCGTGCGTGTCCTTCTTTTTTTAACAGTTTATATGCCATAATTTCTCCTATTTTGTATCAATGAATAAGCAGGCGTCACCGAACGAGAAAAACCTGTACTTTTCTTTTACGGCAATTTTATAAGCATTCATAACATTATCATATCCTGCAAAAGCCGAAATCAGCATAATGAGCGTGCTTTCGGGTAAATGGAAATTTGTTACGAGTCCATCGATGCACTTAAATTCATAGCCGGGATAAATAAAGATAGATGTGTCGTCCTCGTCCTCACAAATACAGCCGTTCTTTGTTGCAACTGATTCGAGCGTTCTTGTGCTTGTTGTACCCACGCTGATTACTCTGCCGCCGTTTTTCTTTGTTTCATTAATCAAATCTGCCGTTTCTTTGCTGATGTGATAATGCTCGGTGTGCATTTTGTGTTTGGTTACATCGTCAACTTTTACCGGTCTGAATGTTCCGAGTCCTACATGGAGTGTGACATATCCTATTTTAACGCCCATTTCTTCTATTTTTTTCAGCATTTCTTTGGTGAAATGCAGTCCTGCCGTCGGTGCGGCCGCTGAGCCGAGTTCACGTGAATAAACGGTTTGGTATCTTTCACCGTTTTTAAGTTCCTGTGTAATATAAGGAGGAAGAGGCATTTTGCCTATTTTATCTAAAATGGTATATATTTCCTTTGAGTCGCAGTTAAAACGGATTTTTCTGTTACCGTCATCGGTTACGTCTATAACTTCGCAGTCTACAAGTCCTTCGCCGAATTCAAAATGAGTACCTATTTTTGCTCTCTTTCCGGGCTTGCAAAGACATTCCCATACATTATTTTCGTTTTGTTTCAGCAACAGAAATTCTACTACGGCACCCGTTTCTTTTTTTACTCCGTAAATTCTTGCCGGAATAACTCTTGTATCATTAAGAATTAAGCAGTCCCCTGCCCTCAGATAGTCGGGTAAATCTCTGAAAATTCTGTGCTCAGTCTCGCCTGTGTTTTTGTCGATTACCATAAGTCTTGAGGAATCTCTCGGCTCGGCGGGAGTTTGAGCGATGAGTTCCTCGGGTAAATCATAGTAAAAGTCCGATGTTTTCATTAACATTCTCCGATTTATTATTAATTATTAATTGACAACTATATATAATTAGTGATATTATATATACTAAATTATGTGAAGTTCAAAACACTTCGTATATTATATTGCAAAACATAAAATATTACAAGTTCTAAGGAGAAAATATTTATGAAAAAGTTTAATGTCGGCATCGTAGGTGCTACGGGCATGGTCGGTCAGAGATTTATGACCCTTCTGGAAAATCATCCGTGGTTTAATGTAATCGTTCTTGCGGCTTCGTCAAGATCGGCAGG